>CALXOT010000153.1 GCA_944390085.1 uncultured Succinivibrionaceae bacterium | reverse complement strand
ATCGCAAAGCCCGAGGTAGAACTCTATCTCGCCCATGGTATCCCCAATAAGTACCGGGCAGTCAAACTCCGTGAGATCCGGGGACAGGGCGCTGTGGCGCTGACAGGGCAGCGACTGTTCCTGACACCAGTTTTCAGCCAATTGTGCTCCGCTTAAATGGCGTGGCACCAGGATCAGTTTCAGCTCCGGGAAAGTGCTGCGCAGTTTTAAAAATTGAGTTAATACCAGCGCCTCTTCCCCGTCATGGGTAGAAATGGCTCCCAGGCAGAGCCATAGCTGTAGCTTGCGTTTCACAGTGCGGCCTGCCACGAATTTGCTTTCATCCGGCTTGAGATCGTATTTAAGGGAATTTACTGCATATACCCGCTCAGCAGGTACCCCGATACGCTCAAAGCGCTTCTTATCTTCCCCGGTCTGGCAGATCACCAGATTAAGGCGCGAGGAGATAAGCGCCCTTACCAGATCAAGGTGCTTTTCGTAGGCCTTACAGGTGTGCTCGGGCATGCGGGCGTTGAACACGGTGACCTGGGTGCGCTGCTTGCGCGCGCGGTGCAGCAAATTGGGCCACAGTTCAGTTTCCATGATAAAAAGATGGCGCGGCTTGACGGCCCGGAAAAAGCGCCATAGTGCCAGCGGACTGTCCAGCGGGGCGTACAGATGGGTAACTCCCTGGATCCTGGCAGCCTGGGCGGCACCGGTGGTGGTAGTGGTGGTGACAATTACATTCAGGCGGCGGTGCCTCCTGACAAAGGCCTCAATCACCGGACGGGCGGCAATTACTTCACCCACGCTTACGGTATGAAACCAGATGGAGCTGCGGAAATGTACCGGTACATAGCCTAAAAGCTCCCATTTGCGCTTGCCGTAAGGGGGATCGCGCCTTTTTTTATAAATGAGCCAGCACATGCCCAGTGGGGCAATTAACAGGGTGATCAGCTGATAGCAAAAAAGGGCTAATCTGGCTTTAAGCATGACAGAACCCCCCGATCTTGTCCCAGACCTGTTCCGGCCTGATGCTCTTTAAGCACTCGTAGGTATTAAAGCGGCAGGTACGCTCAAAGCAGGGATGGCAGGGGGTAGTAGCCTCCAGGCATACCGCCTTGTCAGAAAGCGGTGGAGTGTAGCCGGTAGAGGTGGATCCAAAAATCGCGCATTGCGGCAGACCCAAGGCGGCCACGGTATGCATCATGCCAGAATCATTGCATACAGCAGCCTTACATAAGGCGGTAAGATCAAGGGCTTCAGTCAGGCTGGTCTGCCCTGCCACATCATAAAAATAAGGTCTGGCATCCTCATTGAGCAGTGCCGCAATAGCCTTTACCGTGGGGCCATCCTTGGCTGTGCCCAGTCCCAGGACTGCTCCGCCCCGGGCAATCCACAGGCTGCAGACCTTGGCAAAGTACTCTACCGGCCACAGTTTGGCCGGGCCATAGTTGGCGCCGCAGCCTAAAGCTAAAAGAGGCCTGTCTGTACTAAGCCTGAGGCGCTCTAACAGGGTAGGGGCGGGCGGCAGAGCCTGCAGTACCGGATTGGGAATAGGTGGCAGATCTGCTGCCGTTTTCACTTCGCTGCGGCTGTAAGCCAGCGCGGCATAACGCTCTACCATGCGTGGGAAATCGCGTTTATTGGTGCGCAGATCGTTGAGAATGAGGTAGCGGCTCTCGCCCTTAAAGCCACGGCGCAGCTTTATTCCGGCAAAGAAGGGGATTAAGGCTGACTTTAAGGAATTGGGCAGCACCAGAGCCAGATCAAAGTTCTTACGTGCAAGTTTTCTGCCTTCATTAAAGCGGCGCTTTAAATCAAATTGCCCGTGCGGGAAGGGATTTTCAATAAAGTCATCCACCTCCTGCATGCGTTCAATAATGGGCTTTTGATAGGCAGGGGCATAGAGTGTCAGCTGGCAGGAAGGTTCCCTGCGCTTTAGGATTTGATACAGGCTGTGCGACATGATCAGATCGCCAAGCCAGGAGGGGGCAATAACCAGAACCTTCATGCGTTAGGATGAATTAAAACAAGAGTTATCAGTGCCGCCTAGCTCCGCAGTTTTTTGTAAAGAGCGGTACCAGAGCGGCAGGTTATATAAAAAGTCAGGACAGTTAAAGTTAAGCTAATAAACTAAACAGCTGCCTGAGAGCGTTCCAGAGCAGTCAGCCCGTCTTCACCGACCAGACAGTCAGCGCGGGATTTACCGTCTGTTTCATAGCCCTTTAACCAGGAAGGAACCGGACCGCGGCCAGACCAGGTATGAGTTCCGGCAGCATCAGTCAGACGGTATTTGATCACAGTCTTTTTGTTGCCGTCAGCTGACTTGGGATCGGCCATTGAGCTGAAGAAAGCTGCCATTTGATCAGGATCAAAACCTTTATCCTTTGCGTACTGATAAATTTCCTGCAGTTTTTCTTTTTGCTCTGCCTGCTGCTGCAGTACCAGAGCCTGTGCTTCTTCTGCTTCCTGTCTGAGTTCTTGCAGGGTGGTAATTATTTTATCTATCTGCTCCAGGCTTAAGGACCGCACGATTGCTCCCAGTGAGCGTTTATTCATCAGTTTATCTGCAAGTTCTGAAATTTTCTTGGTACTAGGACGACCTGCCATCTGTAGCCTCATCGGTTAAATATTATTGAAAGGATAAAACAGTAATCAGGGGTATTAATTAATAAAAACTGTATTGAAGAAAGGACTCAATTACAGCTGATATTTTATTATTCATCTTTATATGACTCAAATAAGTCGCTGTCAATCTTTTTTATTGAATATGTCTTAATTGGAGTAACACCGAAGTTATTTTTTATCATCAGATTTGCCAGTTCATGACCATTAAGCAATACCAGGTTCTGGCTTTGCGCGTATTCTTTTGCTCCGACTGAAAAGTCGCTGGAGGTTACAAAAAGTCCCTTGCCTCCTTTACCGGATATTGCCCCGACAAATGCTTGTAATTCTGGTTTCTGAACATTATTTTTAGGATTGTAACGTTTGATTTGGATAAAGATTTTATTAAAGCCAAAAGTGTCTTCATATATGATGCCGTCAATGCCGCCGTCATTGCTTTTTGGGGTGCCGGTGATACTCCCAGATACACCGTAACCAATTGCTTTTAACAGATCCAGGACCAGGCGTTCAAATTCAAACTCATTGATGGCAAGAATATTATCCAGTACTTCGTCAGCAAGCTGACTGTTAATTTGCGCAAAGGCCTCTTCCAAAGAATCTTCCGGAGTTAATTCTGCTGCAGTTAAAGGAGCATCTTCTTTGGTCTGCAGCTTGTTCTTATTTGCAGATTTTGTGCTACGTATAATAAATTCCCTGAAGGATTCAAATTGCATTAAGAATTTTTTGTCTATGCGGGCAGGTTTTTCATTCAGAACTTTTTTACCGGCCTCTGTGATTTGATAGATCTTTCTTTTAGGGCTGTAGATTAAGCCGGCCTTTTTTAAATATACGCGGGCCCAATTAGTCCTGCCGGTGTAAATGCGGACATTTCTTCCTGGATATCTTTGCTGTTTGTCTTCTTCAGAAAGGCCAAAGTGACTGGCAAGCAAGGCGTCAATTTCCTTAACTGAAAGGGCTTTGTCCCGCAGTGCATTCAAGGTGGGAAGCATGCACTCTTCATATTTCATTTGGTTATCAAAATCTATCATAGTCTTTGTTAACAGAGTTGAGGGGGATGGCAGATACGAAAAATCAAGGGCTTTCAGGCGCTCAAACAATGGTAAAATTTTAGCATGTCGTCAGAGCGTGTAATTAATTACGGGCGCGCAGTTTTAACGAGGAAGAAAGAGCCATGTTTATTGTCACCGGTGGTGCCGGATTTATCGGCAGCAATATCGTCAAGCTGTTAAATGAAAAAGGGATCAAGGACATCCTGGTGGTCGATCATTTAAAGGAAGGTCATAAATTTATTAATATTAGCGATCTTGATATCGCTGACTATCTGGATCGTGATGATTTTATCGCGCTGGTGCGTGACGAAAAGGCCTTTGCCCTGCGTTTCCCCGGTAAGAGCATTGAAGCCATTTTCCATGAAGGCGCCTGCTCTTCCACCACTGAATGGGATGGGCAGTACGTGATGCGCAATAACTATGAATATACCGTGACCCTGTTTGAGTTTGCCACGGCAAGACGCATTCCCTTCTTCTATGCCTCATCTGCAGCAACTTACGGTGCCGGCACGGTTTATGTCGAGGACAGGGCCAACGAAGGGCCTTTGAATGTATACGGCTATTCCAAGTTCCTGTTTGACGAATATGTGCGCGTGCGCCTGCCGCGTTTAAAGAGTCAGGTGGTGGGCTTGCGCTACTTTAATGTTTACGGTCCGCGTGAGGGGCATAAGGGCAGCATGGCCAGCGTGGCTTTCCATCTGAACAATCAGATGCTGCGTGGGGAGAATCCCAAGCTGTTTAAGGGCTGCGAGGGTTATCCTGACGGCGGGCAGATGCGCGATTTCGTTTATGTCGGGGATGTGGCACGGGTGAACTGGTGGTTCTTTGAGCATCAGGGCAAGTCCGGCATCTACAATTGTGGCACTGGGCGTGCAGAACCCTTCCTCAACATTGCCAAGGCCGTGATCAAGTATCATGGTCGCGGCGAGGTCGAGTTCATTCCCTTCCCGGAGCATCTGGTGGGGCATTATCAGTGCTTTACCCAGGCCGATTTAACCAAGCTGCGCGCGGCCGGCTGTGATATTGAGTTCAAGGACGTGGCCGCGGGCGTCGCTGAGTACATGCAATGGCTCAATTCAAAATAGCAGACGATCCGGACTTTCCGTATCAGGCTGGCCTGTTGCCCAAGCGCGAACTGGCTCTGACCTTTGTCGATTACCTGCACAGCCTGGGAATTGAGGCCAAGGCCAAAATAGAGTTCAGCGGTGCCTTTGGCATCTATGTGCGTAAGGAAAGTGAACTGTCACGGGTTAAGCTGGAGCTGTTGCGCTTTGGCTCCAATCCCTTTGCCAAGGCCTACAATCAGGCCGCCTGGCAGCGGCAGGCTACCCCGCCTAA
>CALXOT010000152.1 GCA_944390085.1 uncultured Succinivibrionaceae bacterium | reverse complement strand
ATTACGCGGCATTAGTTAAAACTGCTGGCTTTAAGGTTATACCCCAAAGAGTCGATCTGTCCTCCCGCAAATCCATTAAGGAGCTGATCACCACCGCAACTTCCCTAGGAGAGCTCAAATATGTGGTCAACGCCGCCGGCGTCTCCCCCTCACAGGCAAGCATCGAAACCATCCTTAAGGTCGATCTCTACGGCACAGCGGTACTGCTTGAGGAAGCCGGCAAGGTGATCGGTACAAATGGCAGCGGGATTACCATCTCCTCACAATCAGGACACCGGCTGTCGGCATTGACTGCGGCAGAGGATGAAGCCCTGGCCACCACCCCCTGCGAGGAACTGCTCAGCCTGCCGCTGCTGCAGTCTGAAAATATCCGAGACACCCTGCACGCCTATCAGCTGGCCAAACGCTGTAACGTCAAAAGGGTGATGTTCGAGGCTGTGCGCTGGGCAGAGCGCGGGGCACGGGTAAATTCGATTTCCCCGGGGATCATCGTCACCCCCCTGGCACTTGACGAGTTCAACGGGCCGCGCGGTGCTTTTTATACCAATATGTTTAAAAAATGTCCTGCCGGCAGACCGGGGACAGCCGATGAGGTGGCCCATGTTGCAGAACTGCTGCTTACAGAGCGCGGATCCTTCATTACCGGCTCTGATTTCCTGATAGACGGTGGTGCCACCGCTTCCTATTTCTACGGTCCCCTCCGTCCGCAGTCCTGAGCTGCAGCGCTAAGACCAGTATAAGAGGTACCTTGCCCGCAGCGTCGGCAAGGCATCTTTGTAAATCTGCAGGCAGGAGCCTCCTTGCTGGCAGTTGCTCCTGATCTGTTGCCGCTTTATATATATACTGACAGAGACTTATGCCTCCGCAGGCTTGCTAATATGTTAGATTGGAGGCATAAGATCACGGTACAAAGTCATACTGTCTGCCCTCTGTCTGATGGAAAAGTTAATTCAGTCGATTATCCTGAAACCAGGCATGAACTACCTCAAGCTTACGCATGAGGAATTTCGCAATAATTAGTTAAAAAAGTGATTGAGCTGCAAGGCACTCCCTGCCGGGTAGTAGAACTGGATGCAGCTGACGGTCCCCCCCCACTGAAGACTGAACCCAGCCCTTTCCTCACCCCATATCAATGGCGGTAAAACAACAGCGTTTTCCGCCATTTTCAGCATCATCTAAACCATCAGTCCTGGCAAAGCCTTCCTACTGATGTCCTCTTCCTGCAAAGGCTGCATGCTGGAGATTAACAAATAATCCCTGAAAATAACTAAAATTAACATAAATTGCGGCAAGAGCCCACAGATCCGCTAAAATGCAGGCGTTTTTTTACTGGACCTGATTCATGTTGCTTTTATTTATCTGTGCAGTCATTGTCGGTGGTGCCGTGCCCGTGCAGACAGCTGCCAATACTGCCTTACGCCTTAAAGTAGGCTCGCCCTATCTGGCGGCCCTGGTCAATGGTTCCGTGGGCTCTGCGCTGCTACTGATCCCTCTGCTGGCCTATCCTCAGCAGCTCACCCTCAATTGGGCAGATCTGGTAGCACAGCCGCTGTGGATCTGGGGCGCGGGCGTAGCTGCGGTGTTCATCCTGCTCTTCACCATTCCGGCCATGGTACACCTAGGAGCCCTGGGCACCGCCCTGTGCATGCTGACAGGCTCGGTGGCAGGTGGCGTGATCTTTGACTGTACCAGCTGGTTCCGGGTACCGCTGCACCCTTTTACCGTGCAAAAAACCATCGGTCTGTTTTTGGCACTCGCGGGCTTTGTGCTGGTTCTAAGACTGCCACGCAAGCTGGTCATGCATCAGCAGGCTCTGAACAAAGGGCAGATCCCCTACGCCCTGCTGGCGCTGTTTGCAGGTTTTTGCCAGATTTTTCAAAGTGCGGTCAACAGTGAGCTCACGTTGCATATCGGCACCTCCATTGCAGCAGGCTGGCTTACCATGTTCTCTTCAGCCGTATTCATGCTGGTGATCCTGTTCATCCGCCGTGAAAGCCTGAAAAAACTTGTCAGCGTGCCCTTGGGCAAAAGCAGCTGGATCCTGTGTGGTGGCGTGTGCGGCGCCTCTTGCCTGATTGTCAATGCCCTGCTGTTAAAACTCATTGGAGCCGGCACCCTGGTGCTGCTCAATATTGCCGGACAACTGGCCATGGCATTGTTCATCGACCGTTTCGGCTGGTTCGGGGTGCAAAGAAAGAGAGTGGCAGGCTCACAGGTAATCGGCCTTGCCATCGTCTTCGCTGGCATCGCTGTGATCAAGTCCCCCTTTTAGCCCCCTGCTGCCGCCAGCCCGTCCGGCTCTACGGGTAACCGCAAGCTGCACGCCAGACATTGCCGCTGCAGAACGCAGCGACTTTTGCAAATGAAAGGCACACAGCGCCGGGAGCATGAGCATGGCAGCAAGAGCAACAGCAAAACCGCCCCAGCCTTCATAAAAGTCAAAGACCAGATATTCCTGCAGCCCCCACAACTGTGCCAGCAAGCCACGATCCACGAACTCATACCCACCCTACAGTGCCAGGGAAAAGGCCAGGAGCCTCAGCTTTTGCAAATGCTTTTTCCCCAAATCCTGCAACCGGACTGAAATCAGTTTAGAGCCGATAAAAGATGCATTGAGCCCCAAATGTGCTCCTGACAGGAGGATAAACCAGGCAGCAGCAGCCTGATGCACAGGCTGTGCCCAAGATTGCCGGGGCAATTGCAGGAAATCAAACAGATGGCGCGATAAGGTGATGCCGCTTAGCAACAATGCCAGGATATTAAGCAGCAATAGCAGGTTAAGTACCCGGCGCAATATGACTGCAGGCCGGGGACTACGCCAGGGTGGCAGTAACTGCCTTAGCGCAGCAAAGTTCAGGTACAGATGCCACAACACCCCTGACAGGAATACTGCAGCGATATACTCATGCCAGAGGTTGCCGCTCAGGTGCCAGCCTAAAGTAGCAACCAGCGCCAGGGCCAGGGCTGCGTCAAGTACTGGCTTTAGGGCTGCAGAGCCTTTCTTAATAATCAAGTGCACGCACCCA
>CALXOT010000151.1 GCA_944390085.1 uncultured Succinivibrionaceae bacterium | reverse complement strand
CAAAAGTTATGACAGATCTAAGAGCAAAATAAGTGACAAAATCAAATAGATAAGCCGCTCAATGGAGGCAATATCCGGGGACAAAGTCACATATCAAAACGGTGACATTATTAATGAGCTTTTACAGCAGGCAAGCTTCCTTTTGTATAATGAGAGAGGGTTAATAATCCGGAGAAAAGAATGGAAGAGATGATCCGTAAAGTTTACCTGGCCATGCTGGAATATTATGCAGGCGATCCCCGCCGCATCCAGCATTTTATCAAGGTACATTCTTTTGCCCGCCTGATAGGACAGGGGGAAGGTCTTACGGCAAGGCAGCAGTATGTGCTGGAAGTGGCTGCTCTGATGCATGACATTGGCATCAAGCCTGCAGAGCTTAAGTATCATTCCTCCATGGGCAAGTATCAAGAGCTTGAGGGTCCGGTTCCGGCCCGGCAATTGTTGCAGCAGCTCAATGCAGATTCAGAACTCATTGAGCGGGTATGCTTCTTGATAGCCCATCACCACAGTTATACCAATATCGAAGGTCCTGATTATCAGATCCTGGTGGAAGCTGATTTTCTGGTAAATCTGTACGAGCAGGACAAGCCCCGCCAGGTGGTGGAAAGTGTGCGCTCCAAAATTTTCAAAACTGCAAGTGGCATTGCAGCACTGGAGACCATGTTCGGGTTGAAGCAGTAGTAAAGGATAAGGCGGATTTTTGATTCGGTCTGTCAGCAAGGTTTAGGTTTTGCTGCAGTCAGGCTAAATCTGCGTTTGTTGTGCAGATCAGGTGGCGGGGGCTGATAGAGTTTGTTGCTGCATATGCTTTTAAGATCAATATATTAAAAATTAATTTATTAAAATAACATATAAAAATCTGCTTGAGTTTTTATTTGTTTCAGCTATCATGCTGCCCGTCAGCTGTTGAGCTGTACCTTTTTATGTTGGTAATTCGTATTGAGGTGCAACATGAGAGCGGATCACAAGTTTTTCTACGCCGGATTCTTTTTCTTTCTCTTTACCGGCATTATCTATACTCAGGTGACATCGCGCATGCCGGCGCTCAAGGAACAGACCGGGATCCATGATGGTGATGTAGGGCTGGCCCTGATGTGCATGGGACTGGGATCTTTGGCAGGTTTCCTGACTATTAATCTGGTGCTGCGCTATTTGCAGGTGCGTCAGGCCTTAAGGTTGTCTTCCTTAACTTTCCTTGGGATCTGCCTGTTGATGGGCTTGGTGCACAGCCGGGAAATGCTGTTCCTTTTATTTGCCTTCTGGGGCTTTAGCTGCGCTTATCTGGATGTGTCCATGAATACCCATGCCCTGTATGTGGAAATGAAAACAGGCAACCCGCACATGGCCATGATGCATGCAGGTTACAGCGTTGGTTGTCTGGCAGGTTCTGCATTGGGCTCTGCCTTTGCTTTCATGGGGGTGGCGCTTTTTATTAATTTTTCTACGGTGGCAGTGTTGCTGGGAGCCCTATTTCTGTATTTTCATGGGGCTTTGCTGCCCGATCCGCCAAAAACAACAGAAAAGGAAAAGACTGCTGCAGACAATACCGTTAGACCGCAGCGACGTTTTATACCGCTTTTTGTGATCTTTTGCGGGCTGATGGGCATGTTCTCCTATACTGCAGAGGGATCTGTGGCTGAATGGGGCAGTTTGGTCCTGCATCAGGTTAAACAGGCTATCGAAGGCGTGGCAGCATTAGCTTATGGGGTATTTGCGCTCTTTATGGCCTTTACCCGTTTTGGTATCGATCATTTAAGATCACGCCTGGGAGACCGGCTGATTTTGCTGTGCGGCAGTTCCCTGGCCTTTGCTGGCATGCTGATTGTATTTTTAAGCCCGCAGGCTGTTGTCTGTCTGGGAGGCTACGCCCTGATGGGAATAGGCTTAGCTCCGGTATTTCCGATAGCGCTGTCAAATGCCGGGCGCAGGACTGATATTTCACCTAAGGCTGCGACAGCAGCGGTTTCCTTTGTAGGCTATACCGGCCTTCTAGTGATCCCGCCATTTTTGGGATTTCTGGCTGATCATTTCGGACTGGGCAAGGCGCTGTTACTGCCGCTTGCTGCAATAGCTCTGGTAATAGCCGGATCCTTTGCCTTCAAGGGCAGACGCAGCATCAGGTGCCAGCATGCCTGAGCCTGATCTGAGCGCTATCAAGGCTACAGGCTGATCCAGGCTTCCTTATGATCCGGATAAAAAGGACAGCTCATAAAAGCAGCTTAGAACAAAAAGCTGCTTTTGCGCCACAGCCCGAACTTTACCTGACCGGCGGTTTCCTCACGGATGATTTCAAAGCCTGGTACTACGGTATTGCCAGAGCTGCTCATTTCAACATAGACCAGGCTTTCAGGCAGGATCAGATCGCGTTCAATCAAAAGCTTCAGGCTGGGCAGCAGTAAGTCTGACTGATAGGGTGGATCAAGGAAAACCAGATCAAATTGGCGGATACTGTTTTGTAAAAAACTGACTGCATCCTGATGCAGTACTTCTATTTGAGCGCCTTTAAAGGAGGCAGCTTCTTCCTGCAGGTTCTCAAAGTTATCAGCATTGTTTTCTACCAGAATCAAGGATGCAGCCCCGCGCGAAATAGCTTCAAAGCCCAGCGCTCCGCTTCCGGCAAACAGATCGAGCACAATGGCATCCTGTACCTTATCCCCGATTAAATTAAATAAAGTCTCACGTACCCGATCAGGGGTAGGGCGCAGCCCTTGTGCATTTAAGACATTTAGCTGTTTGCCCTTATATTTGCCGCCAATAATGCGGACGGCTCCCAAGAAATCGTTCATCAATTTACGGCAAGGAGCCCCCCGCTGCTTAAGCGGGGGAGGAACTGCCGTCCTCCATGTTTAATAAATTATGCCAGCAGGGGGTGACTATCAGGGACTTCCCACGAAGTCACACTAGTATTCACAGCAAACGCACCAATTTTAGCAAGTTCCTGACAGATCCCTTATAATTTCCACAAATTTACGAGGATGGTGAGATGGCAGGATTATTTTCCTTTTTTTCCCGCAAAAAGAAAGATCAGGATCAGTCTGTTGAAGATCAGGTAACAGAGCTTACAGCTGCTGATACTTCAGCGCAGACAGGGCAGGATGAAACTGTAAGTCAGGCTGCAGCGGATTCCCCTGAGCAGCAGGATCCGGAACAGGCAGGGCAGCTTGAGCAGCACTCTCCCCTGAAGCAGGAAGTACCGGATGTTGTTCCCCAAAATGAGGAAGATCAGGTTGCTGTGGCTGCAGTTTTGGAAACAGCAGCGGCACAGCCAGAATTTCTTACTGAAGAGGGGACTGATAAAGTAGATTTTGCAGCTGCAGCAACTGAAGTTGCCACAGCTGCAGCACCGGTGATTGATGGTAACACTGAGACTGCAGCTGATACAGTGGATGGAGCTGCAACGGAGCAGGTTGAAACTGAAAGTCAGGATATTGCAGGCAAGGATCTCAGTGAGTCAGCTGACAGCAGGGAAGCTGATTCTAAGCTTACTGTGGCTGCAGCTGCGCCGGTAGCGGAACAGTCAGGTGCAGGTTCTGAGCAGCCTTCTGAGATAAATACCGATAAGCCTGTAGGGCAGGAGGTTGAGGCAAGTGAAATTCATGCAGGACAAAGTGCGGTAGCTGACGCTGCTGAAGAAAAGGAATCCTTTTTTACCAGGTTACGCAAAACCCGCGAGAATCTGGCTTCAGGCTTTTCTGCCTTATTAAAAGGCAGGGTAATTGACGAGGATCTGTACGAGGATCTGGAAACTGCGTTGCTAACAGCTGATTTAGGGGTGGAAACTACCGCCTTTGTGATAGAAAAGCTGCGTGAGGAGGCTAAATTGCGGGAGCTGCATGATGCCTCATTACTGCGCCGTCGCCTGCAGCAGATCCTGACTGATCTGTTAAAGCCCTGTGAGATCCCGCTTGATGTCACTGGCAAAAAGCCTTTTGTGATTTTAATGGTAGGGGTCAATGGTGCAGGCAAGACCACCACCATTGGTAAGCTTACGCGTAAATTTACCGATCAGGGGCTTAAGGTGATGTTAGCTGCCGGTGATACTTTCCGCGCAGCTGCAGTGGAACAGTTAAAGGAATGGGGCAGGCGTGCCTCAGTGCCGGTTATTTCTCAGCCTACCGGCTCTGACAGTGCCTCTGTGCTGTTTGATGCCTTAAGTTCAGCTAAAGCGCGGCAGATGGATGTACTGATCTGTGATACCGCAGGCCGCCTGCAAAATAAGGCACAGCTCATGGATGAATTAAAGAAAATCGTGCGCGTTCTGAAAAAGCAGGATCCGGAGGTGCCGCATGAGGTGCTGTTGGTCTTAGATGCCTCCACCGGACAGAATGCAGTGTCCCAGACCAAGATCTTCAAGGAAGCCTGTGAAGTTACCGGTTTGTGCCTGACCAAGCTTGATGGTACTGCCAAGGGCGGTGTGGTGTTTGCGCTTGCCAATAAGTTTGGCCTGCCTTTGCGTTTTGTCGGGCTGGGAGAAAAAGCTGAGGATTTAAGGTCTTTTAAGGCAGATGTCTTTACTCAGGCGCTGCTAAGGGAAGATCATGCTTAAAAAATCTTTCAAATTAAGGAGCTCGGCGCTCTTGCTGTTAGCTGCCATGCTGCCTACAGCGGCAATGGCTGAGCAGGTACTGACCGTGGATACCATTGTGGTAACCGGCAGCCGCAGTACAGGTGATCTGTTAAGTCAGGCTGCATCCATGAGTGTAGTAAAGCCTGATCTGAATGTGAGTGCTGACAATGTGGCTGATCTGCTCAAGGATATAGGCTCAGTCAACCTGTCAAGTGACGGTACCCCGGGGGTCAAGCGGGTATCTATCCGCGGTGAAAACGCCTCGCGCACCCTGATTTTGGTGGATGGGGAACGCATTGATGATTATAAGAACAAATCAGGGGCACCCCTGCTGGTAAATCCTTTCTTTATCGACCAGATTGAGGTTTTAAAGGGGCCGTCTTCGGTACTGTACGGTTCTGATGCCATGGGTGGTATCGTCAATGTGATCAGTAAGCAGGCAAGTGACAGACCCTTTGCCGCTGAAGGCGGTATTGCTTACGTGGGATCGGGCAACGGTTTTTCTGAATTTGTAAACGTGTCCGGCACACAGGGGGGCTTTCGCTATGTCCTTGGCGGTTTTAATACTGACATGGGCGATCTCTATCTTGCAGATAGGGAGCGGGTGGACAATACATCCTACTATTCAAAAGGCGTGAATGCCCAGCTGAGTTATGCTTTTTCAGATCAGGCAGAACTTACTTTCAAAAGTGAGTACTTTGATCTCAATGCCTTTACTTCCACTACGGTAGAGGACAGCATTTACAGTACCTTCAGGGCACATATCCCTGAGTGGGAGAGGGTTAAGAACTCATTAAAGCTTGATCTTTATGATCTTAATGAATATGTAGCCAAGGTCAGCCTGTCAGGTTACCTACAGAACAATGACAAAAAGTTCAACTCCACCATGTCTGCAAATCAGCTTGCAGTTGAGGTGTTAAATGAGCAGGATACCTACGGCGGCAATATACAGCTGGAGTTCAGCCTTGGAGATCTGTTTTATCTGACAACCGGCTATGATGGCAGGGTAGATGAACTGAACTCGGATTCTTATGCGGCAGCACCATTCCTGGGATATTTTTTACCGGGTTCCCAAACCTCTTTAAGCTATAGTGATGATGATTACAAGCAGAGCTCCCATGCGCTCTATGCTCTGCTGGAGACTTATCTGACCGAGCGCCTGACCTTAGATACCGGGGTGCGCTGGAATTATGTCAAGACCTCGCCAGGCAGCAGTTCCCTTGACTCTATGTTTGCTGGCATGCCTGGATTTGACGGTAGTCATGACGGCTTTAGCAACAGCCATTTTGTAGGCAGTGCCGGGCTGGTATACCGTGCCTTTGATAACGGGGCTTTCCGCCTGAACTGGTCGCAAGGCTTTCGGGTGCCCAATATACAGGAGCTGTACCTGACTACCTTTACCGGTGAGATCCAGATGGGCAACAGCGATCTGAAGCCTGAGACTTCCAATAATTATGAGGCAGGCTTCCGCTATGAAGGAGATCGGTTGACCGGGGACGTGGCGCTGTTCTACACCAAGGCTGAAAATTATATTGAGACCTACCGCCGTTCTTTGCCTCCCCATATGTCCAATATGCCGCTTTACAGTTACCACAATATAGCCAGTGCGGAAAGCTACGGCCTGGAAGCCTCAATGTCCTATGATTTTGATTACTTGTTGCCATACCTTGATCTGACTTTAATGCAGCGGCGTTACGATACCGGCAGTCAGAGTTCCACCGATACCGGCACCCCGAAACTCAAGGGGCGGGCGGGCTTTAAATATGATGACAGTTATGCTGGCGTGCCTTACTATGCAGATTTCTTCATGCGCTTTGCCAGTGCCTGCAAAAACGATAATCTTGATGGGGTATCGTATTTTGATGACAGCCGCTTTGCCGGTTACGTTACCTTCAACCTGCAGGCTGGACTGAGCCTGGGGCAGGAACATAAGCTGCATCTCTATGTAGGCGTGGACAATATCCTTGACAAGGACTATCAGACCACTGAGCTTATTAAGGAAGCAGGACGCTTTTTCAGCGCTGGGCTTTCAGCTGAGTTCTGAGTCAGGTGCTAATGGAGTGGGATCTGTATTGACGTATTCAACTCCTGCCACATCGCGCTGCTTAAAGTCAACGCAAACGGCATAACATAGCGCTGCGCTGCCGGGAGGTGCTACCCGCTGGTAGCGTCTTGAGATGATCTGTTGACGGGCTTTGTTCAAAGCTTTATCTACACTTGCCTGCCGTTGTGCCGGATCTTGGTATTTTGCCAGCTTTACCTCAAGTACCACGGTTACTCCGGACGGAAAATCCTGTGCTCTTAGCATGGATATTTCTATATCGGTATGTCCCCCCATGAACTGATGTTCGGTATAAACTGCGTTTACTGCAGAGCTTTTGAGTGCCATGGAAATCAGGGCACAGATCCCTGGTTCTGTGCCTAAAGCCTTGCGTTCTGCATAAGGAAAAAGAGCCAGGCAGGAGCTTAATATTTTCTGCACTGCAGCACCATTTTTGGATAGCAGTCTGTCTTCAATCAGCAGCTGTCTTTCTAAGAAGCCCTGGTTCTGGCTTAAGCTGCGGCTTTTGATTTTGTCTTCCAGAATATGGATAAACAGGCCTGCCAGATATTCCCTGATTTCCAGGTTAGGGTAGCTGAGCAGTATATTCTGATTATCTAGCCTTTGCTTGAAGGTCAGGTATCCTGCGGTATACAGCATTACGTTCATGTCAATGGAACCTAACTCACTTACCGCAGAGAGCTGCTGCAGATTGATAATGGTGCTGAAATTTCCGTCTGATACCTGTTGCAGGCTTAAAAAGGTGTTAATCAGGTTACGGTCAATGTGCAGCCAGTTATTGAGCAGGGAGGAAAAGCCACCGGTTTTGCTCCACCAGGGGGCAAAAGGCTGGTTCTTAGTTCCGTGCTTTAAGGCAGCCATTACCGAGATCGGGTTGTAAACAGCTGATTTTACATCACAGCCGAAGTGATAGCCGTCGTAATACTCCTTGAATTTATGCAGCACTTCCGCTGTGCCCAGTCCGGTACGCCGGACAAAATTCTGGATTTGATCGTGGAAACAGCACTCAAGTTCTGTGTTGGTAAAACCAAGCAGGGTGCAGTATTTTTCCTCAAACGAAATATCATTGATAATATTAATTCTGAAAAAATGGAGGTATGCGGAAAACGGGCTATTCCGGTTATAAAAATAAAGCTATGTTCTGAAGGTGTATTGATCTGAGATTTTTATATAAGCCCTGCTAATAGGGCTTATTCTAAATTCAAAAGTTATAAATGAGAGCTTCAATAACAGAGTTTCTATTACTCTCTTTAGCGCCTACGAAATAAAAATGCTCAGTTGTTTTAATATTATAATTATTCCATAGTTTAGGTATATATTCATTCTCTCTAAACTTAGTTTGCTTCCATGTAGATAAGATAAACTTAGTTGAAGCATCATTTAACACATCATGTAATGTTACTTCGTTATTTCCATCCCAACTATCAAAATAATCAACGTGCCGACCTATATAAGGCGGATCACAGTAGACAATTGAATTACTGGTAGCAGAGTTTATTGTTTCAGTAAAATCCTGACAAAGAAAAGTAAAGTCATTGTCCATAATGATATTCTTAACGTACTTAACCTGATTACAGATCTTAGTAATATAGGACTTTGAAAATCTTTCAGGCTTATGTCCGTATGGTACATTAAAATCGCCGTTTCTATTGAATCTTACCATGCCATTAAAGCAAGAACGATTTAAAAACAAGAAGTCCAGCGGATTATGCTCACGATTAAACCGTTCTCGAACAGTATAATAATAAGCATCATCTTGCTCTTTTAGTTGTTCCCCTTCCTGCTCCAAGAAGTTACAAACCATTAATTCATCAATTGAGCCATTCTTTAATGAATTATAAAAATCGATAATGTAAGGGTTAGAGTCAGCTAATATGGCCTTCTTAGGTTTAATATTGAATGCTACAACACCAGATCCCATAAAAGGTTCTATCCAGCAATCAAATGTTTCTTGCTCAACTAATTGATGAATGCATGGCACCAGCTTTGTCTTAATGCCTTGAATTTTAAAAGGTGGAGTTTTGACTATTACAGTGTTATCAATTCTTGCCATTTTTACACTCATTTAATAAGGTTAAAGGTTTGTTTCTGTATATAAGATAATCCTTAAAGCTTGTTATCTTCTTAACTTCACCTTTAACAACGTGTGTTAATTTTCCATAGTTGATCCAGTAGTCGTCAAATATTTCTTCACTGGCTTTTGCAAATACGCCATTACCATGCACTAGATCATTAATAGATTTAACACTGCCGATATTAGCAGTATTACCCGATCCGCCTTTATCACTGGCTATCTTCCATTTTTCCTCAGCAAAGCAGGTAAAGTCCTTAATCACTGATTTTATTCTCTCAAG
>CALXOT010000150.1 GCA_944390085.1 uncultured Succinivibrionaceae bacterium | reverse complement strand
CAGCCGCGCATCGGCGAGGCAGGGTTGTCCACAGTTGCGGATAATGGGCTTAATCCCTACGCCTCAAATCCGCTGTATGCAGACAAGACCCTGCACGAACTCTGCCGCCTCGGTGATTTTCCCTCTTTGTTTGAAGGCTCGCAGTTTCCGCACAGTGCTGCGGCGCTGGAGGCCTTTCAGCGTTCCTGGACTCCCTATACCGGGCAGCTTGATGATGATGTGAGTGCCAGGGCACTAGCTGCCTTGTTTGATAAAATAGGGGATGGCATTTTGGTGACTCATTACATGGGAGGAACTGTAGGCTGGCGTACTCCTTTCCTGACCGATCACGTCAAGGCCATTGTGGCCTATGAGCCAGGTGGAGCGCCGTTCCTGTTTCCGGAAGGTGAGGTGCCAGCAGCCCAGCCTACATTATATCCCCCGGTGGTTGCTACAGCCAAAGCCGTACCGCTTGACGATTTCATGAAACTGACCGGTATCCCCATTATCTTGTTTTACGGCGATTATATTTACCAAAGCCAGCAACAGGTGGGGCCTGACAAATGGAGCAGCGAACTTGATATGGCGCAGAAGTTTGTGGACGCGATCAACCGCCATGGCGGTAAGGCGCAATTAGTGCGCCTGCCGGAGCTTGGCATCAGGGGAAACAGTCATTTCCTGATGTCAGAGCAAAATAATCAGCAGGTGGCTGATTTGATGGTGCAATGGCTAGCAGATCAGGGGTTCTGACTAAATTTTCTGCCTACCAGGATCAGACTCCTGAGTCTTGCGGTGTCAGGTACGTCCCGTTCTGGCCATTTTTTCGGGATGACGGTAAAAAATTCTTTACAAAGCGAGTGTGCCCCTGTACAATGTGCGCCGTCACTTCACAGGGGCATAGTTCTAATGGTAGAACAGCGGTCTCCAAAACCGACGGTTGAGGGTTCGAGTCCTTCTGCCCCTGCCAATTCTTGATAAAAATCCCACTTTGAAATTTTTTCCGCGGTCATAGGCTTTCTAGTCGGGACATATTCTTGCTTTTGCCTTATGCCGGCCGCATAATGTAAAGGATAGTTATTATGCGTACTTGTGCGCATTAATCTCTTTTACTTCGAGGATGCTATGTCGGATACTCAAAATTCCCAGAATAATCAGGCCACTACAAGTCAGGCAGCGTCTGCCGGACAGACTACCACTATTGTGGTTTCCAACTCCTCAAATGGTTTGATTTCAGTGTTGATCACTTTGTTCTTTGGCCCTTTGGGCGCCTTCTTCTGCTGGTGGCTCCTGGCTAAGAAAAATGTGTTTAAAAGCCTGCTGTGGGCACTGCTCTATACAGTTCTGCTTATTATCAGTGCTGGACTGTGCGCTGTTATTGTGGGCTTTGTGCTGTTGCCGGTGGTATGGATTGTGCTGATTGTGCACGTTTACAAATCCTGCTCTGCGCAAAGTACCGTGATTGGTGAAATCAGGCGCTCTTGAGCCTAATTACAGTCCGGATGCCAGGCGTCCGGACTTGCAGTAATCTTTCCTTAATATCAGGCAAAGTACGGTAGCTCTCCTAGCAGTCGTCTGGGCTGATATCTGTTCCGCTTTTCAGCAACCTTTTGGGCTACAATGCGCTGGTAGTTTTTTAGCGTAACCTCCTTTTTGTCAGAGTTTCACGATGGCTTTTGATTTGGTGTACCTGTATCACAGCGGTTTTGCCCTGTGCTTTGATAACTTCAGTGTGCTGATAGATTTCTATGAGGACAGCGCGGACGCCCGGCATGGCTTTGCCCATGACAAACTGCCGTTACGATCAGGCCCGCTCTATATCCTGTCAAGCCACTTTCATTCGGATCATTTCTGTCCTGAGATTTTTACTTTTGCTGAGCTCAAGGAGGATACGCGCTATATTTTTTCCAAAGATATCTGGAAAAGGCGCCGGCAGTGGTTGCAGGAGGATGACATTGCCTTTTTAAGTGAAGGCGATGTTTTTGCCGATGAGTTTTTAAAGGTAAAGGCCTATGACTCCACTGACAGTGGCGTGTCCTTTTATATTGAGGCTGCAGGCTACAGGCTGTTTCATGCCGGAGACCTCAATAATTGGCACTGGCGCAATGAGAGCACCGCGCAGGAAGCTGAGGCCTGTGAAAAAGCCTACCTTACCGTATTGCGCAAAATAAGGCAGGAGGTGGACTTTCTGGATCTGGCCATGTTCCCGGTAGATCCGCGCCTGGGCTCTGATTATGATTTGGGGGCTGAGCAGTTTATTGATACCATTACCTGTGCAGCTTTTGCACCGATGCATTTTTGGGGGCAGTATGCAAAGGCGCAGGCCTTTGCCCCGAAGGCTGAGGCACAGGGCTGCCGCTTTATTGATATTACAGAACGCGGGCAGATCTTTCATTTTGACAAACCAGGCAGGCACTGACAGCAGGAGAGCGGGGTAAATCCACTACAGCTGTCAGCAGTTTGGCCAGATCAGGAAACAAAAATATGCAGTTAGGCGCACGTTTTGATCATTTCAACATCAATGTCAGTAATTTGGACAAGAGCATTGCCTTTTATCAGCAGGCCTTAGGACTGCAGGAAATTAAAAGGCATGTGGCAGAAGATGGCTCCTTTATCCTGGTTTATCTTGGGGATAGTAAGAGCAATTTTTTACTGGAGCTTACCTGGCTTAGGGACAAGGAGGGGGCGTATGAGCTTGGAGATAATGAAAGCCATCTGTGCCTTAAGGTGAGCGCTGACTATCAGCAAGTACATGACTTTCATCAGCAGCTTGGCTGTATCTGCTATGAAAATACCGAAATGGGACTGTACTTTATCCACGATCCTGATGATTACTGGATTGAGATCCTCCCTGAAGCTGAAGACAGATAAAGATGGCCTTTGATGCATACCGTACCGTGTGGCGGTTGCGCCCCGGGATAAAGCCTCCTTTTGCCAGGGAGGCAAAACCTACAGGGACTAAAGCAGCGCTGCAACCTAAAGCAGAGGAACAGACCTTAGGTGTAGGTTTGGGGTCAGCAGGTCAGGGCAGTGCTTTAGCTGCAGTAAGTCCTGCTCCGGTGCAGACCGCTCCTGTAACAGCAACTTCTGCGCCAGGTGCCGGCATGGCGCAGGCGCAGGCAGCGGCACCGTCCGGGCAGCAGCCCGGTGCTGCAGCAGCGCAGGCAGATAAGAGAGAAACTCCTGTTGCCGGTGCCACGCTGTACCTCAGTGCCAGGCTGCAGCTTTCCTACCTTGAGGGGCTGCAAAAATTTTTAAGCAGCAAGGGGATAAGGATGGAACGTTTTGCTGGCCCTGCAGCTATCCCGGATAGTGCAGTGGCGCTGCTTGGGGCTGATGAGCCGCTACCCCCGGGCTGCCGGTGCTTTGTGCCTGATGAAAATAAAGCGGCGCTGTGGGCTTTCTTGCGGCGGGTGCTGCCGGAGCTTTCAGCATGAGCCTGCCAGATAAATACAGGGTGCAGGTGATAGCAGAGCCAAGCCCTGAGGTGCTCAAGGATCTGTTTGCGGTGGAGTTAAGTGCCCATATCGATCCTTGGAGCATTGATCAGATTGAGGCCTGTTTTGATCCCTGCACTGAGGTGCTGGGCCTGTATCAGAAGCATGAGCTCCTGGGCTTTGCCGTAGTGCGGGTGATCCTGGATGAGGCTGAACTTTTTACCATCGGCATCAAGACTGCTTTTCAGGGGCAGGGGCTGGGGCGCATGCTGCTTGAGTCAGCACTAGCGGCTTGTGTGCGGCGTGGGGCACGCTGCTGTTTCCTGGAAGTGCGGGAGAGCAATGCTCCGGCTCTGGCTCTGTACCGGCGCTGTGGCTTTACGCAAATTGGGCTGAGAGCCAGATATTACCGGGCCTGTGCCGGACATCCTGCTGAAAATGCGATCACTATGCGCTGGGACTACGCTTGCGGGGATAACACCTGAGTTCCATTTTTTCCCATGCTGGAGGTTTTGATAAAGTCATCTGATCTATTGTAAAAACGCACCGCGCTGCAAAACAGAACGCCGTTCAGCATATTTTAGGCAGAAAAAGGAGGACGGCCTATAACACTGATCTGATCTCATGGCACAACTTTTTCTTCAAAACTTTGAGCGAGCCAGCAATTTTGGACACTTTGCATTTCATCTCCTGCCCTGCCGTCTATAATAATATGCTGTATAAAAAATACTTTTCCTTAGTGTTGGAAAACTAAATTAGGAACAAGCCATGCTCATAGGTATTCCCAAGGAAAGCTTACGCGGTGAAACCCGAGTCGCTGCGACTCCCGACACCGTGGGCAAGCTTATTAAATTAGGCTTTGAAGTCCAAATTCAAAGCAATGCCGGTGCAGATGCTAGCTTTGACGACGCTGCCTATACCGCAGCCGGAGCCAAAGTCGTAAAGGGCCGTGAGGTCTGGAACAGCTCTGATATTATTTTCAAGGTAAACGCCCCCAATGATGACGAAGTTGGCTATTTAAAGGAAGGCCAGACTTTAGTCAGCTTTATCCGCCCGGCTCAGCATCCTGAGCTGGTGGCCAAGCTCAATGAGAAGAAAGTAAATGTGCTGGCCATGGACATGGTGCCGCGTATTTCCCGCGCCCAGGCTCTGGACGCCCTTTCTTCCACTGCCAATATTTCAGGTTACCGTGCCGTAATTGAAGCTGCCCATTGCTTTGGCCGCTTCTTCACCGGACAGGTAACTGCTGCAGGTAAGGTTCCTCCTGCCAAGGTCATGGTGATCGGTGCCGGTGTGGCAGGTCTTGCTGCCATCGGTGCAGCCCACTCCTTAGGCGCTGTGGTGCGTGCCTTTGATACCCGCCTTGAAGTGGCTGATCAGATTAAGTCCATGGGCGGTGAGTTCCTGAAGCTTGACTTCAAGCAGGAAGATGGCAGCAGCTCTGACGGTTATGCTAAGGTGATGTCCGACGAGTTCATCAAGGCTGAGATGGAGCTTTTTGCCAAGCAGGCCAAGGAAGTTGACATCATCATCACCACTGCCGCCATTCCGGGCAAGCCGGCCCCGCGCCTGGTTACCAAGGAAATGGTGGAGAGCATGAAGCCAGGTTCAGTGATCGTAGACCTGGCTGCTGCAACCGGCGGTAACTGCGAGCTTACCGTTGAGGGCAAGATCACCACTACCGAAAACGGGGTGAAGATCATCGGTTACTCTGATTTAGCAGCCCGCCTGCCGGCTCAGTCTTCACAGCTCTATGGCACCAATCTGGTCAACCTGGCCAAACTGCTGTGCAAGAACAAGGACGGCCAGATCAACATCGACTTTGAGGACGTGGTGCTGCGCAATATGACCGTGACCAAGGATGGCGAGGTTACCTTCCCGCCTCCTAAGATCAGCGTCTCAGCCGCTCCTGCGGCCAAGCCTGCCGCTGCCCCGCAGCAGAAGGTTGAGCAGCGTCAGGTGTCCAAGACCTTAAAGGTCAGCTGCGTCATCGCCTTAATCGTGGCATTTGCCTTAATCGGGCTGTTTGCCCCGGAGAAATTCCTGCCGCACTTCACCGTGTTCGTCTTAGCCTGCGTCTGCGGTTACTATGTGGTCTGGAATGTTACCCACTCGCTGCATACACCTCTGATGTCAGTGACCAATGCCATTTCCGGCATTATCGTGGTCGGTGCGCTCCTGCAGATAAGCTCAGGGGCCAGCGTAGTCATCAGCGCCTTTGCCTTCATTGGCGTGCTGATTGCCTCGATTAACATCTTTGGTGGCTTTGCGGTAACCCGCCGCATGCTGGCCATGTTCAGAAAGCAGTAAGGTTAGGGGGAATAAAAAATGGTATTAGGTCCTATCCATATGGCCTATATTCTGGCCGCACTGCTGTTCATTCTGGCACTTGCTGGCCTGTCCAAGCAGGAAACTGCTAAGTTAGGCTGCCTGTCAGGCATGGTCGGTATGACCATCGCCCTGTTGGCTACCTTTGCCCAGGTGGAAAGCGCCACCGGCTTTATCTTAATCATCATCGCCATGGCCATTGGTGCTGGTATCGGTATCTATGTCGCCCGTAAGGTGGCAATGACTCAGATGCCAGAGATGATCGCCTGCCTGCACAGCTTTGTGGGTCTGGCCGCCGTCCTGGTAGGCTACAACAGCTTCCTGGAGTTAGGTGGCGTTGCCCCTGAGACTGTGACCATTCCGGTCAATGCCTCTGCAGACGAAATTGCTGCTCTGCTGGAAAGTGCTGGCGCTGCAGTTGCCGGTGCCGCCTCTGCCATGACTGTGGGTGAACTCAATACTCACTTAGTTGAGATTTTCCTCGGCGTCTTCATCGGTGCGGTGACCTTCACTGGTTCCATCGTGGCCTACGGCAAGCTTAACGGAACTTACAAGCTGCGCATCTTCAAGTCCTCCCCGCTGGTTATCCCGGGCGGTCACTGGCTGAACCTCGCTGCACTTATCGTGTCGCTGTTCCTGATGATTTGGTTCATGGCCTCCGATACTCCGTCCGTGGCCCCGCTCGTGATCATGACCCTGATTGCCTTTGTGTTCGGTATCCATCTGGTGGCTGCCATCGGCGGTGCTGACATGCCGGTGGTTATCTCCATGCTCAACTCCTACTCTGGTTGGGCTGCCGCGGCTTCAGGTTTCATGTTAAGCAACGATCTGCTGATTGTGACCGGTGCTCTGGTAGGTTCTTCAGGTGCCATCCTGTCCTACATCATGTGCCGCGCTATGAACAGATCCTTTATCTCCGTGATCGCCGGCGGCTTTGGCAACGAGAGTGCCGCTGCCTCCTCTGACGAAGAGATGGGCGAGTACCGTGAGATGAAGTGCCCTGAGGTAGCTGAGCTCTTAAAGAACTCTTCTTCCGTGATTATCGCCCCGGGCTATGGTATGGCTGTTGCCCAGGCTCAGAACGCTGTTGCCCAGATGACCGAAAAACTGCAGGCCCGCGGAGTGCAGGTACGTTTTGCCATCCACCCGGTGGCTGGCCGTCTGCCTGGTCACATGAATGTGCTGTTAGCTGAGGCCAAGGTTCCTTATGACATCGTGCTGGAGATGGACGAGATCAATGATGATTTCGAGAACACCGATACCGTGCTGGTGATTGGTGCCAACGATACCGTCAACCCGGCCGCCCTGGAGAACCCGAACAGCCCGATCGCTGGTATGCCGGTGCTTGAGGTCTGGAAGGCCCGCAACGTGGTGGTATTCAAACGCTCCATGAACACCGGTTATGCCGGCGTGCAGAACCCGCTGTTCTTCAAGGAAAACACCGCCATGTGCTTTGGCGATGCCAAGAAGTCAATCGAGGAGATTGTTTCTGCCTTGTAATTGGGCACAGGCAGTTTAGGTGCCCGCTACCAGGGTGCTTAAATAAGCTGAAGTTTTTACTGTCCCGGGCTCGCTTTCCGGGACTGAAGGCGCGGTTCCAGGCAGGGGCTGCGCCTTTTTCTTGTATAACTTGGTGTCATTCATTATTTTATTTAGCTTAGCCTTCTACCCATTCAATCATCCATTTGAGCTGCTGTCCTTTTCTTGAGAACAGTTCCAGCTCTTCACTCTTGCCTGAAACAGTGCCCGGCACAACCATGTTCCTTGATTAATTAAGAAAGTAGGGCTGTAAGGCCGTATAATCCTGCTAAACTGAAAAAGCAGCAGGTAAGGTGGTGGCTGCTGTCGTGGGATCTGTACATAAACCTGGCTTTTGGAGTAAAAGTGAAATTTTCGGCAGCAGAGCGGGCAAGACGCTCTGAGATCCGCAGTGAGAAGCTGATGCGTGATTACGCAGATTATTTGCTTTTAGAGCGTTCGCTGTCCCAACGCAGCATTGAAATGTATATAAATGATGCCGTGAACTTTGTGCTTTTTTTACAAAGAAGCGGCGCTGAGCTTAAGACCTGCAGCAGTAAGCAGGTTAGGGATTACTTAAGTGAGTTAAGTGTGACCGCTCAGGCCAGCTCTCAGGCGCGTTTTTTGGTTTCCCTGCGTTCTTTACTGCGTTACCTGCAATTGTCCAAAATACGCAGTGACAATCCTGCAGACAAGATAGACAATCCCAAAATTATCCATAAGTTACCCCTGGTGCTCAGTGAAAAGACTGTGGAAGATTTTTTAAATGCCCCGGATCTCAGCACGGCAGAAGGACTTAGGGACAAGGCCATGCTGGAGCTTTTGTACGCTACCGGGCTGCGCGTCGGTGAGCTTACCACCCTGCGTTTTAGTGAAGTCAACCTGCCTGAAGGCTATGTGCTTAAAAAAGGCAAGGGAGGCAAGGAGCGCATGGTTCCCTTTGGTAAGAGCGCCTATTACTGGCTGTTGCGCTTCATTGAAGATCGCCGCAGCCGCGCGGCAGGTCGGCAAGTTACCGGGGCTGGCAGCTTTCTTTTTATCAATGAAAAGAACGGTAAGCCGGTAAGCCGGCAGCTGTTCTGGCAACGCATCCATTATTACGGCAAAAAACTTGGCCTTGAACGTCTGCCTTCCCCGCATACTTTCAGGCATGCTTTTGCCACCCATCTGCTCAATCACGATGCGGATTTAAGGACGGTGCAACTGCTGCTGGGACACAGCAGCATTACCACCACGCAGATCTACACCCATGTCGCTACAGAGCGCATGCACAGAATTTACCGTAAGGCCCATCCGCGGGCCTAGCTAAGGCCTAGCTTTTGAGGGTCACCCAGGCACAGGGAGTGACTCCGGCTACCACTTTGCCGGATCCTGCGGTCACCTTGTCAATCTGTCCTGAAGTGCGTACTACAATCATCGAGGTCACGGTGGACTTCAGGCGCTTGCTTAAAAGCGACATGTCCACCTGAATAATGGGGTCCCCGCGCTGTACCTGTTGCCCGGGCTGGGCACGGGCCGTAAAGCCCTCGCCCTGAAAATCAATGGAACCGATCCCAAAGCTTACGTAGATCTCAAGCCCCTGCGCAGTGCGCACTGAAAAGGCGGTGTTGGTGGCAAGCAGCCGCGAGACGGTACCGTCGCAGGGGGCCAAAATAGTTTCACTGTCTGGGATCAGTGCCACCCCATCTCCCACTACCCGCTCTGAAATCACCACATCCGGCACTTCGCTCAGTGGCAGCAAGGTGCCGTTAAGCGGGGCGTAGAGCACCAGATCTGCGTCTTCCTCAGAGGGGGTGGAACGGAACAGATGCGAGAGAAAGGACATGGATCACCTCTGGAAATGCAGGTTGTTGATAAGGGCAGTGATGTCGCGGCCAGTGGCCAGAGCCATGATCTGATGGTACAGATCTGAATCAAAGTGCGGCGCATTGCTTTCGGTGTCCAAGGCCTCCAGTGCTGCAGTGACCTTGGGGACAGAGTAAGAGTCCACCGTGATGTAGTCGACCCCTAAAGCCAGGAAGAAGGGCAGCAGCTCCACCCGGGCCGCAAAGCGTCCGGCTACGCCTACCTTGACGCCGGCGACATTGGCACCCTTGCAGGCCAGGGCAATCATCTTGGCCAGTGCCGGGGTAAAGGAAATATCAGGCTGGCGTGGGGCACTGGCGTATTCAGCAAGCGAGCTGGTGCCAATGATAAAGCGGGTTGCCAGCGAGGCAAAGGCCTTGGCAGAGAGCACCGCTGCCGGGGTTTCAATCATCAGGGCGATACTGCACTCAGAACAGGGCTTGTCTTCGGCATGCAGTTCGTCGATGGCTTCACAGAGCATATCCTTGAGGTATTTGCCCTCGGAGATGCGGCTGATTAACGGGAACACGATGGTGATCTCCCGGTCCGGGGTGGCCTGCAGCATTGCCCGCATTTCCTTTTTGAGTAGCTCTGAGCCAACACAGGCGCCGTAGCCGAGCAGCGGACCTTTTTCGTCCAGATTCAAGGAAAAAATCGGTTTTTTATCGCCGGCAAAGTCAAAGGTTCGGGCTGTGATGGGGGCATGGGGCGGGATCTTGGAGAAAAGACTGTTAAAGCAGTCCCGCATTTCTTCTTCAGAAGGCTCATGATCAGAGCCTAAGAATAAAAATTCAGAGCGCAGCAGTCCCAGGCCATGGCTAACAATGACCTGATTGCCTTCAAGCTCACGTGATGCCCCGATGGAACTGCCTACCGTGACATTGATCAGGGGCTCATCATTGTCCGGCTCCCCGGGCAGCATATCCTGCACGTGCAGCAGCTGCGCTAAAGCCTCCTGTGGCGGCTCTACTATCAGGGAGGAATTGTTGGCATCCACCAGCACCCGTTCCCCATCCTTGATGGATGTAGCCCCGATAACCGAGAACAACGCCGGTATACGCAGCTCCCGCAGTACCACGCCCAGATGTCCGGAGGCCATGCCGCCCTCCAGCACTACAGCACTGACAAATTCTGTGCGTAGACACAAAAAGCGTGCCGGACTTAAGTCCTGGGCAATGATCACGGTAGGAGCGGTAAGCTCAGGCAGGGTGATGCTGTCATCATAGCTTTGATCCAGTGAGGCAATGAACTCCCGTGCCAGCGCGGAAAGTTCGCGCGCCTGCGCCTTGATTTCCACATCGTCGCTGCTGGCAAAGGCCTTTAAGTTTTCCATCAGCACGCTGTCACAGGCAGTGCGGGCGCTCATGCCCTGCATGATCAAACCCTTGATGGCATCCTGATTGCTTTTGGCCGTGATAAAGCCAGCCACTGCCCCGAACAGATCCCGCACCTTGTCAGGGGCAGGTCCCTGCATGACGTGATAAAGCCTGGTGACAAAGTCGCGGCAGGTTTTCTCAAAGGCACTGATCTCAGCTTCAGGTTCCAGACGCCCTTCCTTGATCTGCGGTTCAAAATTGCGCGGGCGGTGCAGCAGCAGTGCGCTGCCAGCCGCTACGCCTTCTGATACGGACATGCCGGTTAAGGTATACATTTACTTGCCTCCTGCCAGGGTATAGGCCTGCTGCAGCCTTAAATAGTATTTGGTGCCGGCGCAGACGGCCGCCGGCGGCACCAGTAAGTTCAGGATAGGAATGGTCAAAAGAAAGGTGATCACGGCCCCTAAGATGAAGCTTGGCAAACGGTGCCTGTTTAGCTCGCGGCGCATGTCCTTAAAGGAAATCTTGTTATTGTCGTAAGCATAGTCAGTATATTGCAGGCAGCCCATCCATGCCGTGAGCAAAAACCACAGCAGCGGGGCAATTACATTTACCACAGGGATACAGAGCACAATGAGGCAGATAAACGCACGCGGCAGGAAGAACATCTGCTTGTGAATTTCACGGGCGATGATGCGCGGGGTTTGCTTTATTACGTCAAACAGGGTGTCATCATTGGGGCGGCGGCCGGTTTCAAGCAGTTCCACCTTTTCGGCAAGCAGTCCGTAGAAAGGGGAGGCTATGATGGTGGCTACCGTACTGAAAAGAAAGCAGCCCGCCACTATCAGGGTAAAGTACAGGATAGTGGAGATGATGGCCTCCAAAAATCCGGGTAGGGGTCCTGTCAGGGAGGTGATAAGCTCAGTCAGGTAGTTGACGGATAACCAGGTCAGGACGCTGAAGATTATCAGGTTGACGCAGATGGGGATAATGACATAAAGGCGGCAGGGTTTTGACAGCGCCAGCTTGAGCCCTGCAAAAAGTAATCCTGCAGTTTGGAGCAAGGAGATCTCAGGGCGTTCGATCTGCGGCTGCATCGGCATGCTGTAATCCTCTTATCCGTGAAAGCTTTTTTAGGTTTAAGCAAGCTAAAGGAAAACTGTGTCTTAAATGAGTTTATTTCCGCAGCTTGCCTGCATTCTGATTGTAGCAGGTTAATCGGTTAAGGCAGCTGCGGCATGGCTGATTGTGCGCTGCCCTTAGCAGTTTTAGCTCAGGATAGTGGCTTTGTCTGTTAGAATGTGAACAGGAACAGCAAGATGCACGGGTTGATTTTTTACTGTCCCGGGCTTTGATGAGTGCTGTGTTTTGACTTTAGTGCGGAGCGAATATGTCATTTTTTACAGATCCCAGCGCCTTAGTGCTGATTATTGGCGCTATAGCCATCGTAGCCTTTTTAGTGCACGGACTGTGGTTTTCCGGTAAACCTGAAAACCGCCGTCTGAATAAGGCTGACCGGCATGACGATGAGATCCGCAATTCCTCGAATATCGGAAAGGTGCGCATTGTGTCCACAGATGCCCCGCTTAAAAGTGAGGCCGCGCCGTCCGGGGAGCCTGCGCTAGCTCCTGAGCCTGAGGAGAACCTGAAATCCCCGGTGATAGAAGAGATCAGCAAGGAAGAGGCTGCTCAGTTTGAAAAGGAGCAGGAGCAAAAGAAATTACCGCAGAATATTGAAATCAATCTGGTGGCTGAGCCGGGGCGTCCTTACCGAGGTGAGGATATTGAAGCCTTGTGCACACAATATGGTATTTTGCGCGGTGATCTTGATATTTACTACGTTTATGAAAACCCGCAGGCCCGTGAGAACGAGGTTTTCAGAATGTGTTCCTTAAAGTCGCCTTTCTCCTTCCCGCAGGACATGAGCGGCTTTACCACTCCGGCCATTGCCCTGTACATGAACCTACCTGAACGCGGGCGGGCTTGCAGCTATTTCAAGGCCATGCTGACGGCGGTTGATATCTTTGTGCAGCAATTGGGCGGCACCATGCAGGACAATTATCATAATCTGTACACTCCTGAGCAATTACAGGATCTTGAGAACAAGCTGCAGGAATATGATGCCCGGGCCTGAAGATTTTGAGCGCCTGCCTGAGGATGCGGCGCAGTTGCGTGAATACTACCTGAGTCTGGTCCAGCAGTTAAACCGTTATGCTCAGGCCTATTATGTGCATGATGAACCGCTGGTGCCTGACAGTGAATATGACCGCCTCTATCAGAAGCTGGAGCTGCTGGAGCAACAGCACCCTGAGCTTATCGTGGCAGAATCCCCGACCCAGCGGGTGGGTGGCGCTCCATTAAGCGAATTTTCTCAGATCACGCATCGTTTCCCTTTATTGTCCATAGCAGATATTTTCAGCGCCGCTGAACTTACGGATTTTAACCGCCGCCTCAGTGAAGGTCTTAGCGGACAGGTGGAATATTGTGCAGAGCCCAAGTTAGATGGTCTTGCTGTATCCCTGATTTATGAGAACGGCAGCCTGGTGCAGGCCGCCACCCGCGGGGATGGCCGGGTGGGTGAGGACGTGACTTTAAATGTCCGCACCATTAAGGCCATTCCTTTAAAGCTGCAGGGTAATTTTCCCAGCCTGCTTGATGTGCGCGGTGAGGTGTTCATGCCGCGTGATGGCTTTAAGGCCTGGAATGAAAGAGCCCGGGAGAACGGCAACAAGGTATTTGCCAATCCGCGCAATGCAGCGGCAGGCAGCCTGCGGCAGCTGGATTCACGCATTACGGCAAAGCGTCCTTTGACCTTTAATGCCTATTACATCGGTTATGCGCAGGGAGCTGAGCTGCCGGATACCCAATACGGCAGGTTGCAATATTTAAAGAGCCTGGGCATTCCGGTGAATCCGCTGGTAGAGGTGGTCAGGGGAGAGCAGGGACTGGCTTCCTATTACGAGAGCATGGGTAAGCGCCGTCCCGGGCTTAATTACGATATTGATGGCGTGGTATTGAAAGTAAACTCCATTGCCGCGCAGGAAGAGCTGGGCTTTACCGCCAGGGTGCCGCGCTGGGCGGTGGCTTATAAATTCCCGCCTGAGGAGGAGATCACCAGGCTCATTCAGGTTGAGTTTCAGGTAGGGCGTACCGGGGCGGTGACTCCGGTGGCGCGTCTGGAGCCGGTCTACGTGGGCGGAGTGACGGTATCCAACGCCACGCTGCATAATGAAGATGAAATCAAACGCCTTAACGTGATGAACGGCGATTATGTGGTGGTACGGCGGGCAGGCGACGTGATCCCGCAGATTTCTGCAGTGGTTAAGGAAAGGCGGGATGGCACGCAGACAGAAGTGAGCTTCCCCACGGTCTGCCCGGAGTGCGGTTCTGCCATTGAGCGGGTGGAAGGCGAGGCGGTGGCGCGTTGTAGTGGCGGGCTGTTCTGCCCGGCACAGCTGCGGCAGTCAATTCTGCACTTTGTCTCGCGCGACGCCATGGATCTGGAAGGCTTTGGGGATCGTATTGTTGAGGAATTAGTGCAGTCGGGCAAGGTGCACAGCGTAGCGGATCTTTACATCCTGACTGAAAGTGATCTGGCCTCGCTGCTTATCGATCCGGGCTCTGATTCCCGCAAACCCCGCTTACTGGGTGTGGTGACTGCCAGAAAGCTGCGGGCCAGCATTGAAAAATCCAAGCGGGTGCCTTTAAACCGCTTTATCTATGCTCTGGGGATCCGGGAGGTGGGACAGGCCACTGCCCTGACCTTGGCACGCAGATACTCTTCTTTAACTGAGCTGGAACAGGCTACAGCCGGTGAACTGATGACGCTTGATGATATCGGGCAGAGTGTATCTGCCCATATCGTGGATTTCTTTAAGGAGCCACATAATCTGGATATTATCTCCCGCCTGACAGCCCGACCTGAAGAGCTGATTTTCAGTGCTGGAATTGAGCTCATTCCAATCGCTGAGGAATTTGCGGCAGCGGTGAAACCCCTTGAAGGTAAGACTTATGTGCTTACCGGCACCTTGGCGTCCCTGACGCGCAGCCAGGCCAAGAATTTGCTACAGCGCCTGGGAGCTACCGTGGCCGGATCAGTCTCTAAGAAGACTGACGCGGTGGTGGCCGGAGAGGCAGCTGGCTCTAAGCTTGCCAAGGCCCAGGAGCTTAACATCCCCATTTTAAGCGAGGATGATCTGCTAGCCTTGTTTAAGCAACATGGACTGTCAGTACAGTAGCAGGTCTGACTGCCAGAGCCTGCCTGCTGTATAAGACTTAGCGGCGCCGCAATAAGTTTTACAGTTTACGCTTCCTGCCGTTCAGCTGCTGTTGCAGGAAGCTTTCTAGTTCTGATACCGGTAACGGTATTTCCCAAGTCCTAGCCTGCCTGCAGGAGGGCTAAGGCAGTCCTGTTTAGCAAGCTGGTTTTAACTAATGCCGCGTAATTCCCCTTGCGTGAGCCTGGGGATGAAAGCGGCGGGTGTCGCACATTTTGATCATGTACAATACTCTCTAAGAATTCAGGAACGGGCTTTTTTGCTCCGACCTGAT
>CALXOT010000149.1 GCA_944390085.1 uncultured Succinivibrionaceae bacterium | reverse complement strand
CGCCGCCGCGCGGGATGATGACGTCTATATACTGCTCTTGCTTTAACAGTTCCTGCACATCCTCACGCCTGGTACTTTTTAAAAAGCTGATGCCGTAAGGATCCATGCTCTGCTTGAGCAAGCTCTCGCGGATAATCTGATAGAGCATCAGGTTGGTGCAAATGGCCTCCGATCCACCGCGCAGCACACAGGCATTGCCTGATTTAATGCACAGCGCGGCAATATCAACGGTGACATTGGGGCGAGCCTCATAAATCACCCCTACCACCCCCAGGGGGACGCGCTTTTTAACAATATTAAGCCCGGCCGGGGTCACCCGCCCGTCAAAAGTCTCCCCGATCGGATCGGGCAGCGCCGCCACCTGTTCTACCCCTGAGATGATCTCCGCATAACGCCCGTCAGTAAGGCGCAGCCGGTCCAGCAAGGCCGGTGCCAGCCCTTTTTCCTGTGCACTTTTCAAATCCGCCTGATTGGCCTCAAACACCGCCTCCTTTTTCTCCCTGAGCTTTTGGGCGATGGTAAACAGCAGCTTGTTTTTCTGCTGTGTGCTTAAAACGGATCCCTTGAAGCCTGCAAGCCAGGTCTTGCGGCAAATCTCAGCAATACTCTCCATTTGCTCTTCTGTCCCCTGTCTGTCCTGTCCTTGTGTTCCTTTTCCTTATAGTCCTTGTAGTCCACTGCAGCACCGGGTAATACCGGCACCACAGCCTGGGCTAATCGTCAAGCACCAGATAATCGCGGTGAATCACCACTGCACCGTAAGAAAAGCCCAGCACACTGGCAATTTCATCTGAACGCCTGCCACAGATTAAATTCAGTTCCTGTGCCGAATAGCGGGTCACGCCCCGGGCAATGGCCTCACCCTTTTCATTAACCACAGCCACCACAGCACCACGTTCAAATTTACCCTGAGCCCGGAGCAGCCCTGAAGGTAGCAGGCTTGATCCGCGCTGTTGCAGCGCTGCCTGCGCCCCGGCATCCACCACCAGGCTGCCGCTTACCTGCACGGCAGCTGACAACCACAGCTTGCGCGCCTGCCGCGCCTGGCGCTGGGGTAAAAAGCGGGTGCATTCCCCGCGTCCATTGGCCAGCTCCACGAGCAGGGATGGATCCTTCCCGGAGGCGATGATAAGCTCAATCCCGGCTGCTACCGCCGTGCGCGCTGCCTGAACCTTGGTGCTCATGCCCCCGGTGCCCTGGCTGGTACCGGAGCCTCCGGCCAGGTTTAGGATATCATCAGTGATCTCAGTTACCACCGGGATCAGGTGAGCCTTGGGATCCTTACGCGGATCGGCAGAATACAGTCCCTTCTGATCAGTAAGCAGGATGATAAGGTGCGCCTCTGCCAACATGCCGATTAAGGCGGCCATGTTGTCATTGTCCCCCACCCGGATCTTTAGGGTGGAGACGGCATCATTTTCATTGATCACCGGCACAATGTCATGATCAAGCAGCGCAAACAAGGTGTCGCGAGCATTTAAAAAACGCTCGCGGTTTTCCAGATCGGCGCGGGTCAGCAGCATCTGCCCGATATGCAGGCCATAAATGGCAAACAGGCTCTCCCAGATCTCAATCAGCTTGCCCTGCCCCACTGAAGCCAGTAATTGCTTGGAACTTAACACCGAAGGCAATTTGGGATCCTGCAGCACTTCACGTCCGGCAGCCACGGCTCCGGAGGTCACGACCAGCACCTGATGGCCCTGCGAGCGCAATTTGGCTGCAGCGCGCACGATTTCAAGCATCTGCGCCCGGTTCAGACGCGGACTGCCACAGGTCAGGGTACTGGTACCAAGCTTAATGACAATACGTTTGCCCTTCTTGCCCCGTGCAAGTCCTGCGGACAACACGCCCGCTCTGTCCGGAGCAGTCAGGGGATCTGCTGCCTTGTCCCTTGCAGCTGTTTGTGTGGTCTGACTCAATTGAATTTTTCCTTAAAGAAATTCACGACGTTCTTTAAAGCCATAAAGCTTGACTGATTGAAGCTGCCATCAGACTGTTCCATGAACTCAGCCTGCTTAAAGCTGCGCCCGATGAGCTTCACGTCCTCAGATAAAACCTCCAGATTTTTAATATAAACGCAATAAAGCGGAGGAGAGGAGCGCAGGCTGCCGTTTAACAGTCCCTGCTTTTTTAATGACAGGATCTGGATCCGCGGGATCACGGTATCCCAGCTGGAGGCATCAAAATCCATGCGATTGGCCAGGGAAGAGCGCAGGCACAAGGGGACATTAGCCAGCACCTTAGGATTGACATACACACTGTCAATCAGCGGATTCATCACCGCAGCGGCCTTCACCAGCCCCGGCTCCAGCACACACAGGCGCAGGGCGGCCATGGCTGCCACCCCGCGGGCAAAAATACCGATATTGCTGCCATCAATAAAAGGCAATGAATTTAAATGCAGCAGCGCCTGCTTGAGGTAATCTGAACATTCCGGCTCTAATTTCAGTGCCGCACAATTGCCAACTCCCGGCATTTCCAGCACCAGCACTGCCATATCAAGCTCCCGGAAAAAATAATCAAACAGCCGGTAAAAGTCAGTGCAGCTTTGCTCATAAGAGCCCACTACCACCACACAAGGATGCAAGCGCTGATTGTCAGGACTGTGCAAATAGGCCGTTATCTTATTGCCCTTATAGGTAAAGTGCTCCTCGCTGTAATAGCCACAGCCTGGATCTGAGGCAAAAAACTCGCGGTAATAACGCCTGCACAATAAGGAGGACTGAGCTGCCAGTTCGTCCCCCTTTAAATTCGGGAAGGCCGCAATGGCAAAATAGCGTGAGGCGATGCGGTAATGATGCGCCTTTTGCTGCGGATCCTGGCTTTCTGCCGCCAAATTTACCCGCTTTTGGGCAATGGTATTAAACTCATAGATCCAGTTGCCAGGGCCATATTCGCTCACAGTATCCAGGCATTGCTCCCGGCTGCGCGGATTATGCGAGGCTGCAATATTGGCCAGAGCCTCCTCCACATCCAGCGGATTGGCTCCCAGCCAGGCCCAGTAAAAACGGTTTAACGGACGGTACCAATGGGGCATAAAGCCCAGCCCCTGCTCTTTATAGTCAATCTCGGGCAAAGCACAGCCTGAATTTGAAATCAGAGACGTTTCAAGGCTGCTGCGCTGTGGTTTGAACAGCACTTCGGACAGATTCTGTTGCAAATCGATCGTAGCTTGCATATCCCCTCAAGGCTAATTTACAGACAAATTGCTCAATTTGTCCCATTGTGCCACAAAATCAGTGTCCTGCCCGGGACTGTTATGCGAAATGGCACACAAAGCACCTTCAGGAAGAAAAAAGGCAGCCTGAAGCAACAGAGAAAATCAGGCCGCCAGCAAAAGATTAATGAAAGATCCTCCGCTGCCTATTCCGGCAGACTGTCAAGATAATCAAGCAGCCCGCTAAGATCGCGCCTGCCAAAGCTCACCGCGCTGTCATTGACGATAAGGCAAGGCACGGACATCACCTTAAAGCGCTCCCGCAGCTCTGGATAGAGGTTTAAGTCATACACCTCAGCGCTCACCTTGTCATTGAGCGCACTCAGGCGCTGTGCGGCCACTACCAGATCCGGGCACATGGTACAGGACAGCGAAATCAGGATCTTAAGCTTGAAGCTGCGCTTTAACGCCTGCGCCCTCACCCTTAAATCATCCTCCAGCGGCTGTCCCGGGCCTGCGGCATTGTACAGTCCCAGGATAAAGGAGGTGAACTCATGCCCGCCCGGCACGCCGTGGAAGGCAAGCCCGGTCCAGCTGCCATCGGCTCGGTACACCCGCACTACCGGCAGATCCTCAGCCTCCCCCTGCACGGTCTGACACTCAAGCTTGTCCGTCAAGGCAGCAAGCTCCTGCATGGCTGCACCGAGCTCAGTGCTCTTGTCATCCCCGCTGCCATGCACCTTAAGCACCAGCGGGGCCGCCATGCGCTCAAATACTGCATTTAGCTGCGGGATCATCTCAGCTGATATGAAGGAAGCTGCAGCGGCCGCTTCAGGAGCCAGTGAAGCCCGGGGTTCTTCCGGGGCCTTGCGCAGTGCATTGGGCACCTCAGGCACCAGTCCGGTCTTTTCATGCATCCTTGCTGCCACCTTTTCCATGGCACAGGCTGCCAGGGCACCGTCTGCGGTGGCAGTCACCACCTGCCTTAATTCCTTGATGCAGACATCACCTGCAGCAAATACACCCAGCACCGAGCTTTGCTGTTTGTTGTCGGTGATGACATAGCCGCTCTCATCCAGATCCACCAGTCCCTTAAGCAAGACGGTATTGGGCACATAGCCTGCAAAGACAAAGATACCAAAGCTATCCCCGCCCGCTGCACTGTAGGTAAAGCTTTCCTGGGTCTGATTGTTTAAAATGACCGCACTCTTTATGCCCTGATCATCTCCGGCTGCACTTTGCAATTCATGGTTAAATAGCACCTTGATCTTGGGATGGGCCTGCACCTCATCGGCGATGGATTTGGCACAGCTAAAGCAGTTTTTACGCACCAGCATGGTGATCTTGCTGGCATAGCGGGTCAGGAACAGCGCTTCCTCAGCTGCCGCATAGCCCCCACCTATCACCAAAAGTTCCTTGCCGGTAAAGAACTCACCGTCACAGGTGGCGCAATAGGCCACCCCGCGCCCACGGAACTCGCTCTCCCCTGGAAAGCCCAGGCGGCGAGGATTAGCCCCAGTGGCAATCAATACACTAAAGGCACGCAGTGTACCGCGGGCAGTGACAACTTCCTTGATATCCCCATCCAGCCTTAAGGACGTTACCTCAGTCAATAAAAATTCTGCCCCAAAATTCTGTGCCTGCTGGCGCATGGTTTCGGTGAGTTCCGCTCCGGAGACCTTGGCGACCCCCGGATAATTGACCACCTCATGGGTAATGGTGATCTGCCCGCCAAAACGCTCCTTTTCCACTACCAGCACCCGGTAGCGGGCACGCGCCAGATAGATGGCGCAGGTAAGGCCGGCAGGCCCGCCGCCGATGATGACGGCATCGTATAATTCGTTGCTTTGTGCCATATTTATCTGATTTACTTTATTTTCTTACTGCTGATATTTTTAACTAATGCCGCGTAATTCCCCTTGCGTGAGCCTGGGGATGAAAGCGGCTGGTGTCGCACATTTTGATCATGTCCAATACTCTCTAAGAATTCAGGAACGGGCTTTTTTGCTCCGACCTGAT
>CALXOT010000148.1 GCA_944390085.1 uncultured Succinivibrionaceae bacterium | reverse complement strand
ATCAGGTCGGAGCAAAAAAGCCCGTTCCTGAATTCTTAGAGAGTATTGGACATGATCAAAATGTGCGACACCCGCCGCTTTCATCCCCAGGCTCACGCAAGGGGAATTACGCGGCATTAGTTAAAACACATATAAAAGCAATCCTATCTTTGGTTGTTTTGGCTATACATACTTGACATTTTTTTTTTTTCATTAGCTTAAGTTGAGTGAACAGGAGCTGGATGTCTTGCTGGAAATCCGTACCTGTGGTTGCCGCACTTGCTTACGGCGGATCATTTTCGTTTTTGGGCACAATTTGTTTTTTATTTACCATGCGCAAAATTTTGTGGGCATCGCCTTTTTCCCTGCATGACACTTCATCCGGAGCTGCTGCACAGAGCCGGCTGATGCTGCAGTACCTCAAGGCAGCGCGTCCTGATGATCTGCAGATCATGGCGCTGTCAAACTTTATCTTTGATAATCCGCGCGGCATGAGCCGTTTTACCGATCTGAAGGAAAAGCTTAAGAGCAAGGAACAGTTCTTTAACTTGCAGAATGGCGGCATACAGTACCTATACGTGCGCAATCACAGCACCGCCATTGATGCACAGACCGGCGGTGAGCAAAGGCTGTTCTTTTCCAAATATCTCGATCTGTTAAAACAGTTCAAGCCCGATGTGGTGATGGGCTACGGCGGGGACATGCTGTCGATGACCGTGCGTGCGGAGGCAGCCCGCCGCGGCATACCCTGTGTCTATGTGTTATGTAATGCCAGCCACAAGGCCTTTACCTTCCCGGACTGTGAGCTGGTCTTAACTGACTCCAGGGCGGCTGCGTCCTATTACGCGGATAATTTTGGCGTCAACGTATGCCCGGTAGGTACCTTCATTGAGCCCTCTCAAGTAGTGGCAGCAAAGCGTGAGCCCCAATATGTGACCCTGATTAATCCGGTACCGGAAAAAGGTCTGGGGATCTTTGTCCGGCTGGCCCTGATGGCACAACAGGAATTGCCACAGCTGCGCTTTTTAGTGGTGGAAAGCCGGGGATCATTTGCCCAGGCTCTTGCCTGCCTGCATGACGGTGAGACCACTGCTGCGTCAGCTGCTGCCGGTAATGCCGGCACCCAGGCTTATCCGGCATCTCTCTTTAGTAATGTGGATGTGGCGCAGCATACTTCAGATGTGCGGCAGATTTATGCGCGCACCAGACTGCTGCTGGTTCCTTCTTTAGTGCGTGAAAACTGGGGTAGGGTGGCATCTGAGGCGGTCTTAAACGGCATCCCGGTGCTGGCCTCCCAGAGCGGTGGTTTGCCAGAAGCTGTGGGAACAGGCGGCTTGTGCCTGAAGGCCCCGCAGAGCTGTCAGAGGGATGCCTGCCGGGTGCCTTCAGCTGAGGAAATGCGCCCGTGGATGGATGCTTTAAAGCAGATGTTAAGTGAGGATTATACGGAACGCTGCGCCAGTGCAGCTGCAGCCTTCAGGCCGGAATTGTCTGCAAGGAGGGTACTGGAGCTATTGGATCCGCTGTTCCTTCAGGCAGCGGGCAGCAGAGCCCAGCTCTTGCGCTCGGGCATGCTGTTTCGTTGAGTGTAAGGCAGGGGACAGGGCAGAATCGGATCAGCCCTGTCCTGAGTGGTGGTAGCGGAGCTTTGGCTAAAGCAGCCGGAAACTTGCCAGCAGCTTATCTGCAGCTTATCGTTATGTGCTCTTGCAAAGTTAAATTGCCGCGAGGGCATGGTAATGCCCTTTTGGCCCCATGATCTGTTAAAGCCGGGTCATTCCGGCCTTTTTTACGAATTCTCCCGCAATATTCAATGCAAAGTTTGCAATTAAGAGCAAGCTGGCTTTTATTTAGTGCAGACGCCGGCAGCAGGGTGCGGTGTGGTAAAGTAAGCCTTCCTCGCAATGGGCGCGGTTTTTAGCGTGATCAGGAAAGCACGTCCGCGCAGACAGAACAAAAGGAGGCTGTCATGAGCGATCAGAATACCGCAGGTGCGGTAAAGCTTGAGACCAATGGCGTCAATCCGATCCCGGACAATGAGCGCTACGGTACTGCAGCCGGGATCTTCCCGGTATGGTTTGCCTGGAATATCTCGATTTTAGGCATCACCTACGGCATTTACGTATACGGCCTGGGGCTGAGCTTCATGCAGGCCATTATTTTCGGTGTGGTGGGCTACTACCTCTCCAGTACCCTGGTGGGCATCCTCGCCGTAGGCGGTGCCCGTACCGGACTTCCGACCTTGACGCAGACCCGTTTTGCCTTTGGCGTCAACGGCAACCGTATTCCGGCTCTTTTTGCTTACATCTCAAACTTAGGCTGGAAGGTGACCATCATCACCTTGGCCTCCACTACTGGTGCTGATTTGTGTGCCAAGCTCTTTCCGGCACTGTGCGCCAATGCCGATGGCACCTATACCCTGGGCTGTCTCGGAGCTTGGTTCGTGGTGACCCTGGTGCTGAGCATGTCTGTGGCAGTCTACGGCCATCAGCTGATTGTGAAGGTGGAAAAATACATTGCCCTGGTAACCGGCGTGATGACGGTGATCTTTATTTTCATGCTGCTGCCCAAGATTAATTTTTCTGCTTTAGGTCAGCAGCAAGGCGCGGACTTTGTTACCTGCATCGGCGGCATGGTGATGGCGATGACCATGGTCGGTCTGGGCTTTTTAAATTACGGCGGTGACTTCTGCCGCTACCTGCCCAGAAAGAGCCCTGCAGGTGGCATCATTTTCTGGACTTCCATGGGTATTTCGCTGCCGGTGGCAGTACTGCTGATCCTCGGTGTGCTACTAGCTGACAGTAATCCTGAGCTCACTAAGGCCGCAGCCTCTGAGCCTATCGGTGCACTGACTGCTTTCCTGCCTTTTTGGTTCTATGTGCCTTTTTGCATCGTGATCGTGGTATCGCTGCTCTCAGCTGCCATGACCGGTGTGTACAGCTCCGGCCTGGCCCTGATGGCGGTAGGCATCCCGACCAGCCGTGCGGTCACTACCCTGATCAATGCCGTGATCATTGCCTTGGGCGCTTTCTATCTGCTCTTTATTTCCACCTCCTTCCTGGCCACTTTCCAGGCCTTTCTGGCAGCGGTGTCGGTGGTGATGGGCTCCATGGGCGCCATTCAGCTGGTCGACTTTATCCGCCAGCGTAAATTAAACTGGGACCCGGCTTTGGCCCAACCTCTGGGCCAGGGCGGCCTGAACGTGCGCTGGGGAGCCATTTCCTGCCTGATTATCGCTTCCCTGATTGGCCTTGGTACCATCACCTCCTGGGATCCTAATATCGCTAAGGTGGTGGGCTTCCTGCTGCCTGAAAGCGCCAAGGACAGCGTGTTTGCTACGGCCAATGTGGGCGTGATCGTAGCCATGGCGGTAGGCGGCATTTTGTACTATATCCTGACCTTTGTGCTGGGTAGGTATGAATTGCCCCCTGAGTTTGCTAACAAGGAATCTGAGCTAAAGCGCAGATAACCCCCCTGCCTTAGCTTAGCTAAAAGCCATGCCTGCCCTCATCCCTGGGTTACGGTGTGGCTTTTTGCATATCTGCTGCCCGGGCAGGCATCTGCCGTATTGCCATGCTCATTGCTTTGTAAGGCATGAGGGCAGTGATCTTCCTGTAAACCTATAAAGCAGAGGGGTAAGCTTAGCTGTAAAGCCGGACTTGTCCTTGATCTGCGCCTGTTGCACCGTCGTGCAAATCCTGTGTTTTGTGCAAATAACTGTCCTCAGGGCTGGTTCCTTTGGGCATAATAAGAAGCAGTTTGCAGCAGACAGCCCCCAACTGAACATACGCTGCAGGGCAAGCAGGAACCAGTTTTTAGCGGTAAAGGAGTGAGCCATGGCAAGATCTAAGGCAGCAAAGCACAGTCAGGCAAAGGGGAACACTGATAAGTACACAGTTGATGATTTGGAGCGTGAGCTGAACCTTGCTTTCACCAAGGCAGATAAAGAGGCTCGAGCTCTGAAGAAAAAGCTTGCCAGTCCCCCTGATAATGAGCACAAGCCTGCCTGTTACTGGTTCTGGCAGCATATCCCCAGTAAAGCTGAAATTAATGCCCAGCTTGAGGATATGCAGGAACACGGTTTTGGTCTGATCATGCCAGCTGCGCGCCTGTCATTGCCGCGTGAGCAGTATTTATCAGAGGCCTATTTAAAGGCCTGGCAGCATTGTGCCCGCAAGGCACAGAAGCTAGGGCTGACCCTGGGCATTTATGATGATTACAACTGGGTGAGCGGCCAGGCGGCCGGGCGCACGGTAGCTCTTGATGATCTGGCGCGCGAAAGCCAGATCTTTTTTACAGCCGTTCCCTGCAATCAGGGGCAGGATGCGGGCAATAGTGCTGCCTGTGAAGGAGCCGGATGTCTGGAGCTTAAGGTAAATCAGATTGTCTCACCGGATGCCGATTGCCTGGAATATGTCGGGCAGGAGTGGACCTATGAAGGTGCCCACCCGTTATGGGATAACTGGCAGATAGTAGGCCTTTATGCCCTGTCTCCTGCCGCTGCTGCCGACAATCAGGGCTGCAGGATCACGGATCTGACTTCTAAGATTGCTGCTGGGGATTTTAGTGCTGATGAAACAGGCTGTGTGCTCAGACTCAAAACGCAGGTGCTGCCTGAGGGCTGTTCTGCGGTGGTACTGTTTGTCTCAGCACGCTGCAAGAGCTCGCGCATGATAAATTACCTGCGCCGGCAAAGCGCAGAGTCTTTCATTCAGGCAGGCTATGAGCCTTATGCTGCATATCTTGCCCCATATTTTGGCAAGACCATCTCCATGATGTTCTTCGATCAGCCTCATTCCTGTTTTTATAGTTGGGCGCAAAATGATGTGGCCACCTGCCTGCAAACTGGTGGAGATGGGGGAGACTGTGGGGTAAATGCCGGGCTTAAGGTCGCACCCTATGCGCTGCGTTCTTCCTTAATGTACAGTGCTGAACTACTGGATAAGTTAGGCTCAGATCGAGCCAAGTACCTGTGTTCCTTGCTCTTTGAGCTGGGGCCTGACAGTGTCCGCTGGCGCTGCGGCTTTTTTGAGATTTATAAAGATCTGGCACTTAGGAATTTCTTTGAGCCGTTAAAGGCCTGGTGTCAGAGACATAACTTGCTTTTAAGCGGGCATGAAGTGCTGGGGCATGTTGGTTCCTGGAGTCTTACTGACAAGGTGATCTGCGAGGATAACCGGGTCAATTTCGGCATGGATTATTTTGCCCTCGATGCCTACCGTGATGTCACGGCGGTGGATGCCAAGAACAGCAGGGCACAGCTTTCTGCCAAGATGGGGGATTCTGTGGCCCGTGCGCATGGGCGTTCAGGCTGTATCCTGGAGCAATACTACGGCAATACCGAGCCCGGGGTGCATTTTGCTGCTGGCAAATGGGAGCTAAAGCCCCATGAACTCTACCGGCAGATAACCCGCCATCATCTGCTGGGGATGAGGCAGTTTTTAATGCATGCCTATTATGTGGAGGATGGAAGTGCCGGCAATACTGAGGTATTTACCAACCCGCGCTTTGACTTTGCCCCCGGCATTAACTTTGAGCCGTGGTATCACAGCGCTTTCCCGTATTTGGCACGGCACAGTGCCTCTTTGTCCAGTTTTTTGGAACTGGGGGATCCGGTACTGGATTTTGCAGTGCTCTACCCCAGGCGCGATCTGTATGCTCTAGGGGTGGATGACAAACGCGGAAAGCTGTGTGCCGGTTTGTTCCGTTATTTAAGTGAAAATGCATTTGATTATCTGCTGCTTGATGAGGATTGCCTGAGCGGCGCCAAAGTCCGGGATGGTAAGCTCAAGCATGAAAAGTCACGTTTCAATGCGTTGCTGCTGCCTGATGTAAAAACCGTAAAGAGCGCTAAGACCGTACGTAAATTAACGGATTTTGCCAGACAGGGATTACCGGTGATGATCCTTGGGGGGCTGCCCTCCTTAAGTGCCAGTCAAGGTGAGGATGCAGAGCTGCTTGCTGCAGGCAAGGAGCTGCTAAGTGAATCCGCAGTGTCGTTCTTGCCTTTGCCGCAGGAGGGAGGGGACGCCGCTTTAGAGCAATGGTTTGCTTCAGCCTGTCAGGGCATTGTTGGCAAGCGCCTGCACTTGAGTTTTGGCAGTAAGGCTGTGCGGGGGATAAGCCTGTGCCCGGAAGAAGGCGGGGAACAGGGCGGTGTTTATGCCAGGCTGCAGGAGCGCAAGGGTGTTTATCTGCTGGTGGTGTTTAATGATTCTGCCAAGCCCCTTGATTTTACCTTACACGGGGCACAGGGGGATGTCAGGCCTTTTGAGGTGATCCGCATGGTACCGCAGCCCCAAAGCCAGGTTTTTGCAGATCCCTTTGCTTTTTATGATGATGATAACCAGCGGCCCAGGCTGTTTTCAGCTGTTTTATCTAGGGGCAATCTGGGGCAGGAACAGAGCTGTCCGTTGCGCCTTGAGGGCTATGAAATCGGCTATTATGTCATCGGCATGGGAGCCTTGCCGGTAACAGTGAACCTTGATGGGAAGTGGCAGCTTGCATGGCAGCCTGAACTTAAGGAACATCCTGCAGCCTGCGCAAATCCGGATAAGTGGAAAGAATGCGGTGAGGTTACTATCGGCAAGCGCGGGCAGCAACCTGCAGATCTGCTGCCTGCAGATTACTGCGGTCCGTTACGCTACACCATTTGCTTTGACTCAGCTAAGGTTCCGGGCTGGCAGAATCTGTGTGAGTTTTACCCGCAGCTGTTATTGAAGGTAAGCTGCCATGGTGCCCTGTCCTGCAAGCTCAATGACATTGAAGTCTGTTGTGCTCCGCTGGCTGAGCAATACCTTGATCTAAGTGATCTGCTGGTAAAAGGGGAAAATGAGCTTGAACTTACCGTTTATCCTGCGGCGGCCAATCACTATTACCATAATACTGGCTTCAGGGCAGAGCCTGAGCCTGTCGGGCTGGCAGCTGTACCGGTATTCTATGCGCGCGGGATGGATCTGCGGATAATTTAGCCGGCGGAATTTACCAGGGCTGATTAGGAGCTCGGGGCGTTCAGGCGCGCTCTTGTTGGCACAGAAGGAAATCAGTCTCAGGCAGGAAAGGCAGCGCTTCATGGGTTACAATAAGCGCTTACCTCAGCGGGGAAAATCCTGCCTGGGTTTTGCCTGAGGCCAGTAGAAAGGTCTTGTTAATGTTCAGCTTTTTGCTTTCAGGAGATGCACATGTCTCGTTTTGTCACCATCATGATGGGCTCTGATTCCGATCTGCCCTTAGTTGAAAATACGATTAATGTTTTAAAGGGCTTTAAGATTGAAACCCGGGTTCGGGTGGCATCAGCTCACCGCACCCCTGATGAGGCTGCAGCCATTGTGCAGCAGGCTGAAGCTGAAGGCTGTCAGGTCTTTATCTGTGCTGCAGGTTTAGCTGCTCATCTGGCAGGTGCCGTAGCTGCCCGCACTACCCGTCCGGTGATCGGTATCCCTTGCGATGGCGGCCCGATGAATGGCGTGGACGCCCTTTATTCTACCGTGCAGATGCCAGGCGGTATCCCAGTGGCTACGGTGGCTATCGGCAAGGCTGGTGCCAAGAACGCCGGATATCTGGCAGCTGAGATCATGGCACTTGCCGATCCCGAGCTCGATGCCCTGGTCAAGGCAGACCGCAAGGCTGCAGCAGAGGCTGTGATTGCCAAGGATCAGGCGCTGCAGGATAAGCTCAATGCTAAGTGAGGCTGAGCGCGCTTGCCTGACTGAAGCTGCTGCGGCTCTGCGCCGCGGTGGTGTGATCATCGCTCCTACCGAGGGGGTGTACGGCTTTTCCTGTTTATGCAGCAATGAAGCGGCTATTGAACGGATCCTGTCCATCAAGGGACGGGCGGCTGCCAAGGGGCTCATAACCATCTGCGCTGATGTCAGCGCGGCCATGGACTTAAGCCGGGCTGAATTGCTGCCAGGGGACACTTTAAGCCTGATGCGCAGGCTGTGGCCGGGACCCCATACTTTTGTGCTGCCCTGCAGGGCGGAGCGGCAGGGACTGTTGACCGGTTACCGTGAGACCATTGCCCTGCGCGTGCCGGCCTTCCCGTTGTTGCATGAACTTTTGTCCCTGTGCCCAGAGCCCCTGGTTTCCACATCGGTCAATTTATCCGGCAGATCCCCGCTCAAAGATTTGGCTGAGGTGCAGGCTCAGTTTGCATCCCAGGTAGATTACATAGTACCTCTGCCCTGTCAGGGACTGTCAGGGCCGAGCTCAATTCATGATGGCCTGACCGGCAAACTGCTGCGTCAGGGAGGAAATTAAATGCGTTTTGCCGTATTGGGAAATCCGATTGCCCATTCATTGTCTCCGCTTATTCACCAGCATTTTGCACAACAGTGCGGCATAGACCTAACTTATGAGCGCCTTCTGGTGGAAGGTTCCCTGGCAGAGACTGCAGATAAGTTTTTTGCAGCAGGCGGGGCTGGCTGTAATGTTACCGTGCCCTGCAAGCTTGAGGCCTGTGCTTATGCTTCAACGCTGTCAGATAATGCCGCAGCTGCAGGGGCAGTCAACACTCTGAAAAAAGAAGCTGACGGCCGCATAAGTGGTTTTAATACCGATGGTCCCGGACTGATGCAGGATTTAAAACGTCTCCGTTTTCCGCTGCAGGGAGCTAGGGTATTGTTGTTAGGCGCAGGCGGGGCAGCCCGCGGCATTGTGCGCCCCTTGCTTACTGAGGGTATTTCCTCCCTTACTATCGTCAACCGTACCTTTGACAAGGCTGCCGTATTGGCTACTCTCTGCCCGGAGCAGATCAGAGCCTGTACCTATCAGGAGCTTAATGCAGAGATCCCCAGTTTTGATCTGGTGCTCAATGCCACGGCAGCAAGTTTGCAGGGAGCACTGCCTGATGTAAGGGACAGTGTCCTGCAACAGGCTGGTGCTGCCTATGATCTGATGTATACCCCGCAGGGCAGTACCCCATTTACCTTGCATTGTGAAGATCTGGGAGTCAGGCAATGTGCCGACGGCATCGGCATGCTGATAGCCCAGGCTGCCCTTAGCTTTAAGATCTGGCTGGGGCTTGACGCAGATGTGGCGCAGACCGTCAGTTATCTGCGCACCTATCTTGCAGGACGCAAGCAGGCCTGATGGGACGGATCCTGCTTGAGCCCGGCGCACGGGAGCAGTTGCGCCAGCAGGCTCTGAAACTCTATCCGGCGTTAGCTCAATCTTGCTGTATTGAAGCTCCTGAAGTTGCTGCCGGCTTTTGCTTGCAGCTTGGGGATCCGGCACGGCTTACAGCCGATCCTCAGGCCTACCCTCCTGCAGGTAATGCTGCAGGCGCTGTAATTCAAGGCTCAGCAAAATCCAGCCGCCCGGGTAAACGCGTCAAGGCTTCCCTGCCTGATTTCTATATCGATCTTTTAAATGGCAAATTGCGCTGGCGGATAGAGCATCCGGGATCCGAGGCTCTGGCCCGGGCCTGCCTGCAGAATTTGCCCAAAGGCTCATTGGTCTGGGATGCCACCGCAGGCCTGGGCCGGGATGCCCTGATCCTGGCTGCGCGTGGCGCTCAGGTAATGATGTTTGAGCGCTGTGCCCCGGTGTATCTGCTGCTGTATGACGCCCTGCTGCGCTCTCAGGCTGCAAAGATATATGACTTTGCTCTGCCCCGGCTCTGTTTTGGCAGTGCGCTCGATTATGCCAGGCAGGCCGGTTTGTGGGGAGCATGTGATACTTTCCTGGCAAACAGTGCGGTTAAGCCTGAGGTACAAAGTCCTATCGTCAGCTCAGAAAAACCTGCTCAGAAGGTATCAATAATCTGTAACAATACTGATAAGGCATGGAAAAACAGCCTTGAGGATGATTCAAGTGCTTTTCCTGCAGCAACTGAGACTGGTAGCATTAGTGCTGCAGGTACTTCCGTACAGAATGAAAAAAAGGATCTGCGGGATCTGATAACCGACGTTTTTTCCTCAGAGCAGCCGTCCTTACCCGAGATCATCTATTACGATCCGATGTTCCCCAGCCGCAAAAAGAGCGCCCAGGTCAAAAAAGAAATGCAGATCTTTCATCTGCTGGTAGGTTTTGATGAAGATACCCTCTCTACCGCTGAAGGCCTGCTTGACTGTTGCAAGCGCCGTCTGGTGATAAAAAGACCACAGGATGCCCCGCCGCTTGCAAGCACAAAACTTCGCCTCGCCTACAGTGTGGATGGCGGTTCCTGCCGCTTTGACTGTTACCTGTCATTTGCCTTTTAAGCAAACAGAAATCCGTCAGTTTTTCTCCTATTAACCAGATAGTTACCAGCAGCTAAACCGTTTTTCAGACAGTCTGGAAAAAGGTAAAGCTATGAAAACACGTATTATTTTTAGATTTTTTTTTTTTTTTTTTCCATATAGCCTCTTGATGTCTCTGTATAAAGGCGTGTTTGTCCGCCGCAGGGGCCAGGGCGCAGTTGCCACGTCGCAGAAAACGTTGGTACAGGCGCCGGGATAACGTTGTTTGGGA
>CALXOT010000147.1 GCA_944390085.1 uncultured Succinivibrionaceae bacterium | reverse complement strand
AAGAAGGTTGCTGTGTATTTGATCTCTCGGGAGCCTTCCGGGTTCCTGATCCAGACTTTTATGAACGCTATTACGGATTTACCCACCGCTATCCTGAACTGCTGCACGAGGCTTTGTATGCACTATGTGAGCGCTGTTATTTAGCAGAGCTGCAAAAGGCCCGCCTGTTTTCCATGCCCGGCTGCTATCCCACAGCAAGCGGACTTGCTGTGCAACCTTTATATGAGGCAGGACTGCTCGATGAAAGTTTTCCTCCTGTCATAAATGCGGTATCAGGTGTATCAGGAGCTGGACGTAAAGCCTCGCTGTCATCCAGTTTTTGCGAGGTAAGCCTTAATGCCTACGGCCTCTTCACCCACCGCCATCAGCCAGAAATCAGCTATCACGCAGGCCATCAGGTGATCTTCAACCCTCATTTAGGCAGCTTCAAGCGTGGCATCCTGGCCACCATTACCTGCAGGCTGCGCCAGGGCTATGAAGAAAGCCAGGCACAGGATGCACTGAAACGAGCCTATAACGACAAACCATTAGTCAGGGTTAAAGATACCCCGGTCAGGCTGCAGGATGTGCAATACCTGCCCTATTGCGATCTCAGCGTATGTGGAGACGGCAGCTACATTGTGGTAAACAGCGCTATTGACAATTTATTAAAGGGGGCGGCAGCCCAGGCTGTCCAGGCCTGCAACCTGCATTACGGCTTTAAAGAAACGGAAGGATTATGCTGATGGATAGCACTATTACCGTAGTTAAATTAAGTGGCAAGGCTTTAAACGCAACTCCAGAGCTTGAACAGTTATTTTCCGCCATGCGCAGTAAACCCTGCGTAGTCGTGCACGGTGGTGGAGTAGAAGTTGACAGTCTTTTAAGCAAACTGGGCTTTGCCAGCACCCGCCTTGACGGGCTACGGGTAACCGGAAAAGAAGAGTTGTACTACATTACCGGAGCACTGGCCGGTTCATGCGGACGCTATTTACAGGCAGATGCCACCAGAGCAGGGCTCAAACCTTTGTCCCTACTGTGCAGCGATTATGAGTTTTTAAAAGTAAAGCGCCTTGATCCCAAATATGGGGAGGTGGGCAGCTGCAAACCCAATGCCTGCCGTGGTGTCTACGACCTGCTGGAACATGGATTTACCCCAATTTTCTGCTCACTTGGGATCTGTGCTGACGGTTCCATCCTTAATATCAATGCCGATGACGTGGCAGCCGCAGCAGCTGCAGCCTTGGATGCCCGCCTTATTTTCCTGTCCGATGTGCCAGGAGTGCTGGATGAAGAAGGGCAATTAATCAGCAGCCTGAGCTCTGTAAAGGCACAACAACTGCAGGCAACAGGTGTGATCTCAGGTGGAATGGCAGTTAAAGTACAACAAGCTTTTGCTGCTGCCGCACAATGCCACCATGGGGTGGTAATTGCTTCAATATTTGATCCCAAAGTAATTGCCTGGATTAAAGACGGCAGCGCCTGCGGCACCCTGGTGGAGAGCTGAACATGCAATTAAATTTAATTAAGGACGGATACGATCATTTAACCTTGGAGGAAGTATTGGCCGAAGCGGCTTACCTCAATAAACGCTCGCTGATGGCAACTGCCCAACTTAATAAAATTGAGCAAGCCATCACCGAGATCAAGCAGGTACTGCGCGCCAGCAACAAGAGCGGCTATATCGTCAGGCCGGCCAGGCTGTCTGATATTGACAGCCTGGAGAGCATGGTGGCCTACTGGGCGCAGCAAGGTGAAAACCTGCCGCGCAGCCGTGCTGATCTTATCCGTAACATTCTGTCGTTTGCAGTATGCGTAAAAGAAAACGTAGTGGCAGGTTGCGCCTGTCTTTATGTTTATGACTCAGGACTGGCTGAAATCCGTTCCCTGGGAGTTTCCCCGCAAATCCAGCGTCAGGGGCAGGGACGGGCTTTAGTTGAATTTTTGCTCGACAAAGCGCACAAGATGGAAATCAAGAAGGTCTTCGTGTTAACCCGCAGTCCTATCTTCTTTGAACATGTAGGATTTGAGAAAACAACTATACAGGCCTTGCCGGAAAAGATATTAAAAGATTGCGACAACTGCCGCAAAAAAGACAGATGCGACGAAGTCGCCTATGAATACAACTTTAATTATTAAGGCTTGTGCCTGATAAGGAATTGTCATGAAGATCACCCGCAGCACTTTTGATGAGAGCATGTTTCCCTGCTACAATCCGCTTGATTTTGTGATCACTTCCGCCAAGGGAGCTTTGGTTTACGATGACAGCGGCGATAAATACATAGATTTAAGCTCTGGCATCGCCGTCAACAGCCTTGGTCACTGTCCTGAAATTATTGCAAAAACCTTAAAAAAACAAAGCCACCGCCTGCTGCATTGTTCCAATGTGTTTGCCAACCGCTATACGCTGGAACTTGCCCGTCTGCTTACGCACAAGTCTGGCTTTGAACGCGTGTTTTTTGTCAATTCAGGCGCAGAGGCCAATGAGGCTGCACTCAAGTTGGCCCGACGCTATGCCTTTGATAACAGCGGTGCAGAAAAAGATGAAATCATTTCCTTTGAACACGGGTTTCATGGACGTACTTTCTTTACTGTCAGCGTAGGCGGGCAGGATAAGTATTCACAAGGTTTCGGTCCGCGCCCTGGTGCCATCACCCATCTGCCCTACAATGATCTTGCGGCACTTGAGACAGCAGTCAGCGCAAAAACCTGTGCCATCATGGTTGAACCGGTGCAAGGAGAAGGCGGATTGATCCCGGCTCAGCCACAGTTCCTGCAGGCTATCCACACCCTCGCTAAAAAACATCAGGCACTTGTCATCTTCGATGAAGTGCAAACCGGCAACGGTCGTTGTGGCTCTCTCTATGCCTGGGAACAATACGGTATCAGACCGGATATTCTCACCACCGCCAAAGGATTAGGCGGCGGCTTGCCGATCGGTGCTGTACTGACCTCAACTGCAATTGCCTCCCATTTTTGCCCGGGAACTCACGGATCGACTTTTGGCGGCAATCCTCTGATCTGTGCCTGTGCGCTTGAGGTGTTGAAAAAAATCAGCACTGAAAAATTCCTTGCAGGAGTCAAAGCCAGAGCCTGCATCCTGCATGAAGGACTCAATCACATCAAGGAACACTGCGGGATGTTCAGTGAAGTGCGGGGGCTTGGTCTGCTGCAAGGGGCAGTGCTTACAGAAGAATATGCCAATCAGGCCGGTCAAATCCAGCGCTATCTGGCTGGTTGGGGGGTGCTGGTACTGACAGCAGGCACAAACGTATTACGTTTTGCCCCACCGCTTAATATCAAGAAATCACAGCTAAAAAAAGCACTGGCCTTGATTGAGCAGGGTCTTTTGGATTATAAAAAAATAAAACAGATCTAAATCTAAAGAGTGACCTACTCCTCCACCTTAAGAGGTGGGGGCTTCCTTCTCGTTCAAGATCCCTAATGGGGTCAGTATCAGCGAGCTGTCGCCACTGGTCCAGCGGCCAAGCAATAAAATTGCATACTGCCTGAGGTTCTGGCAGGCG
>CALXOT010000146.1 GCA_944390085.1 uncultured Succinivibrionaceae bacterium | reverse complement strand
ATCAGGTCGGAGCAAAAAAGCCCGTTCCTGAATTCTTAGAGAGTATTGGACATGATCAAAATGTGCGACACCCGCCGCTTTCATCCCCAGGCTCACGCAAGGGGAATTACGCGGCATTAGTTAAAACCGACGCCTGCTGCATACCAGGTATCGCGCTCATGATAGGTACGATCCAGGCTGCCGGTCAGATCAGAGGCGCTGATGTGCTGGCGCCCTAAGAACTCATGGCGTACATCGCAGGCAGCATATACCGATCCCTTAAGCAAAGACTCAAACTCAAGCCCGAGATTAAGGCCGACCCGGCCAATCAGACTGTGTACCGCATCCTGCCGAACCTTACTGTCCTGCGAGGTGTCATAATCTGCGGCAGCAACATAGGTATATTGCAGCTGCGCCTCCGGTTCCACAAAGAACTGCCCGGCAAAGTGTCAGCGCTGCCCCAGCTCCTCTGAGACACTCAGTGCATAGTTAGCGTAATCGGCACTGATGCGCTCCACGCTGGAGAGAGCAGAGAAAGCAAAATCGTTGGTAAGCCTTGACATCTTCAGGACCGTATCACTGTACAGCCCGCTTTGAGCAAGATAACTGCCATAGAGCCACAAGCCGTAACGGTTCAGATCACCGCTGCCCGAAACATTGCGGTAATCCAGGCTGTCATCCAGATAATCAAGGGCAGCCCCCAGGTAAAATGCCCCATTATCTGTACTGAATTTATGATCATAGCCCAGCTGCAGCATGGTGTTGTGGCTGCGGAAGGCATCCTCCCTGCCGATAACATCATGGCGCAACCGTACCCACAAGCCATCATCCTGCAGTCCTGCCCTGACTGCCTCCCCGGCACGTTTGCTGAAAGTATCAACATACAGCGCATGGGTCAGGTTAACCCTCCCTATATCCAAAATTGCAAGCCCGGCTTTGGAGATCTGCGTGTCAGGCTGGGGCCGCGGCAGCGTAGGAGCCCCGGATCAGGAACCGGCACCACTTGATCGTCGTTGTCAGGATCCTGATCTGATGGATTTATTTCAGGATGGGCACCCGCACCTGACAAGGATAAATAGGCATTGCTGTCAGGCTGCAAGGTACTTACCAGCAAATCCCCGGGCTTGTACTTATCTTTATCAGCACCATTAAAGGCCTCATTGTAATGCTGATCCTGTGCCAGGCCATCCTGCGTGGTGTCAATGGTATACAGATAAGCGGTTGTATCATTTATCCTGATATCCTGCAGGCCAATGGTGCCGGAGAAATTGCCTGCAGCAGGGAGAGAACTGATCCCCGGATCTGCTGCATTAAACTGCACCTGCCCTTGGTAAATAGTGGCAAAGCGCAACGGCCTGCCGGTGGCATAGAGCTCCTGCAAGGTTTTTTTTAGGATTGGCAAGTTTAAGCTGCTGTACCCCGGCCTGTGAACCGTCATAAATGTACAGCATGTTGCCTCTGCCATCCGCTGCCAGATCCAGATTAAAGGTATGGCTGCCCGATAAGCTGCCGATATGCCGTCATGCTGCACGATAGGCTGGTTGAAAGTTTTGCCGCCGCCTTTAAAGCCATGTTCGGGCAAATCAGGCAGGAAGGCTTCAGGACCTGTGTAGCTTTCTATCTTTTTGACCGTGTCAACATGCTCACCTTCAGCGGGAATTATTACACCGCCAAATGCATGGTGCAGATCACTGACTAGGATTAAGCCTCTTGCACTGCTCTCAGCCCGGCCCCGGAGCACAACATAAGTTGCTGACCATCAGCGCTGAATTTATAGCCACCCTATTTGTACAGCCGGTTCTGCTGCCCACATATCAAAACGCTACGTCCTGCTCACATCCAATAATGCCACCCGCGCAAAGCAGCGTTGTGTCCGCTCTCCGCAAAAAACGAGTACAAACCTGGCCAGTACCGGCTGACATCCAGCTGCCTCTCCATAACGGCGCTCTTTTATCTGCCTCAGCGCTTCCTCCAGCCTTTCATCAAGCTTATCCGGATCGCTTTCATACTTATACTCAAAGACAATTGTCAGCTTCTTTTGAGGCAAATCGATGATACAGTCTGCCCGTCCCGTGCTAGTACTAACCTCAGCTCGCGGAGCAAGCCCTGCCCCGCAAAGATGGGCGATGATTAGTGCTGCCACCATCGCTTCACTGTTAATGGGGTATTGTTCATAAGGCAGCGCATGGAACAGTGCATTAAAGTAAGTCTTGATTCTTTCCGCATCTAGGCTTGCCAGGATCTCTACAGTCTTACTGATGTAATCCTTAGTGTAGAGATCTCTCTTGTTGAACAAGCGCACTGCCATCAGATTGGCAAAAGCCATGCGGATCTCTTTATTGGGACAATAGAGATATACGTCATTGTCAGGATCATATGGCCTTTTGAGCGTCAGATAGCCGGTCTGGGACAAAATCGCATAAGGGTTGGCCTCAGGATTTACCAAGGATGACTGCAGAAACTGACTGGGGCCTATCCTGAATACGCCCGATGAAAATTCAAGCAACATCTGCCCGAGATCTATCCTGTCTAAAGTGACCTTAAGAAGCTGCGGCATCCCCAGACCTTCTTCAGCACTCCAGTAGGAGCGTAATTTTGCTTCACTGTCGGAAAAAAAGCGCAGTACCGACCAGGTAGAAAATACTCTGGAGCTATCTTTGCCGTCAAAGGAATAGCCGTCATACCACTCTGCCATTTCATCAAGCAGCTGTTCTACCTGTTGTGCAGTCACTTCCTCATAGCAGCATCCTGCTCTTACTGCTGCCGCGTAGCGCAGATGCTCGGCAAAACTAAGCTTCAGCTCATCGCGCGTATAGCCACAACAGGCCGCAAAGGCAGGCTCCTGGGAGATATCAGTAAAATTGTTGCCGGCCGTACCCATACCTAAATCCTGATAACGGGTAATGCCAGTGAAAAAGACGCAGCGGAATTTCCGGGAGTTGAACTTTACCATGCCAAACAGGCAGCGCAGTACCTCTTTGCAGGCTTTAAGCTCCTGTGCATTGCTGAAGTGATGGAGCAGGGGAAAGTCATACTCATCGACAAGCAGTACCAGGGAAGCATCCGGCAACTGCCCCAGCATGTTATCTAACTGAATCCTTAAATTACGGGGATTTTCAGGTACAACAAACTGATACTCCGTGCAAAAACTTGTGATCTCCTCCATCAAGCTCCGCTCAAACTCCGCGACCGTATCACACAGCAAATTAAGCTTGTAAAAATCGAGATATAACACCGGATAGTCTGCGTGATCATGCCAGGTTTTTTCGATGGCTAGCCCCTTGAAGTACGAGTCATGCCCATCATAAGGCTCCACCCCATGCAGAAACAGTTCCTCAAGAGTGGAGAGCAGCGTACTTTTACCAAAGCGGCGGGGCCGCGTCAGAATACGGGGTCTTCTGTTTTCGGCAAGCATGTACACGTAAGAGGTCTTGTCGACATACTCCGCACCGTCCCGGCGAAGTTCAGAAAAAGACTGGTATGATGTAGGCAGCCTATTATTGAGCTCATTAAAATCCGGCATGACGGCACCTCCACGATTTCCTGAGAAGAAGACAATGCAGGTAATGCCTCAGAAATAGCACTCCCCCCTGCAGAGCATTATAGCGGGATCCACTGCCTCAGTCAGTGAAGCTTACCAGAACCGCAACAGCTCTTCCTGCCCCCGAAAACCGCTACTGCCTGATAACATCCAGCAGAGCACGCGCGCAAATCAGTACTTCTTAATTTCAGGCCTCGGCCGCGGCATCGGCTGGATGAATCAGTTATGCCGGCATGCCGGGCTGAAACTGCCTGAGTTTAACTGAAAGCCGCGAAATTCCCCATGCGTGAGCGTGGGGATGAAAGCGGAACGGTCGTTGTTACATCGGCCGTTGCTGATTGCTGATGTATCTATGATCTCAGTGCCGGCACCATCGCCAGCAG
>CALXOT010000145.1 GCA_944390085.1 uncultured Succinivibrionaceae bacterium | reverse complement strand
TTGGCATCTATGTGCGTAAGGAAAGTGAACTGTCACGGGTTAAGCTGGAGCTGTTGCGCTTTGGCTCCAATCCCTTTGCCAAGGCCTACAATCAGGCCGCCTGGCAGCGGCAGGCTACCCCGCCTAAGATGCCGCGCTTTGCCCGGGCAGGGCTGGCGGCACGTTTGCTGCAGCCTACCTCGGTTACCACCATTATCGAGGTTATCTGCGTTATCTGTTATCTGTGCAGTCTGTTTCCGGCACTCTACAATCAGCTGTATGGGGTGCTGGGACTGTACAGCCTGCCGCAGCTGACCACCCGTTTTGAGCTGTGGCGGCTTATTACACCTATCTTCTGCCATTTCGGCATTTTGCATATCGCCTTTAATCTGGTGATGTGGGAAGCCTTTGCCCGCCCGTTGGAGAATACACTGGGGCGGATGAAGCTGCTGTCACTTACCATAGTGATAGCGATGATCTCAAATGCGTTGCAATTTGCCTTCCTGAGCCAGCCTGCGGTCTTTGGTGGCATGTCGGGGGTGGTATACGGCCTTATCGGTTATCTTGGTGTGCGCTCCTTAAATCCGGCGACTCCGGCTGGTCTGCGTCTGCCACGCGGGCTGCTTACGGTAAGCCTGATTTTCATAGCCTTTGGCTTCCTGCTCTCCGGAATAGCCAATTTCTGTCATGTGGGCGGTATCGCCGTGGGCGCTCTGTGGGGCTTTATTGACGGTAAAAGGCGTTAGGCAGCAGCGCTAATATGACGCGAGCAGGCGCTGCACGCGCAGGCGCAGGCAGCTTGCGTAAAGTAGCGCTAGCAGCCTTCAACCTACGTCATCAGAGCCAGGTCCAATAAAAAAAGAAAGGGAGCTGGATTCAGGCTCCGCCAGGCCTGCTCTCTCTGGCAGACAGTGCTATGCTGCAAAGTTATCTGCGCAGCTGAAAAGGAGGGCAAGGCGCAACACTTTTGATTTAAGCGGCCAGTAACTTTCTGTTAGCTCAGTTACCTCAGTTAGCTGTCATTGGAAAATGTAATTGGTAAAGAGCAGATCGGCGATGATTTTACGTTCGCTCTTTTCATCCACAATCAGCTCACTGACGCGGCGGCGGCACTCCTGGCGCAGCGATTCACGGCCTTCGGCAGTGGATACGGAAGCATAGTCCTTAGCTCCAAGAATGGAGATGATGCAGTCGCGGATCAGGGGATCCTTGTTTTTCACCATGTCCAGATCGCGGTCATCGCTTAGCATCAGGCTCACTGAGATCCGGATATAGTGCAGTTTGCCGCCGGAGGTTCCGGCCAGATTAGTGACGAAGTCAGGCTTCATTACGTAGTAGCCAATTTCAGGATCCTGCAGCAGCTGATCCATGGCCTCGCCGGCATTGCCTTCAGCCTCGGCAGCCAGTACCGGGGGCAGAGCCAGAGCACAATACAGGCCGCAACTTAAGGCCAGCAGGTAACGGGTTAATTTCAACTAGCTCTCCTTTTGCATCTAACTTAACTATTTCTGTTTTTCTTCTGTTTTCTTCTGCATTCAGCAGAAGTTTCCCCTCCTTTTTACCAGGTGGGGAAGAGTTTTACTTGCCTTCACAGTTTAAGACAAGGCAAATTTTATTGCTATGTACTTATTTAGCTGCGCTCTCTGGGGGTTCCGGTGCTGGGTCAGCTTTTGCTGGAGTTTTTCCCGCTGCGATCTCTTGTGGCTCAGCACTGTCAGTGCCGTCAGTATATTCACTTAAGCTGCGCACATCTTGGCTGGTGAGTAATTTAAGATCGCGGGCCCCGAGCAGCGGGCTTGCCGCCTGTACCAGCTTCTGCATTTTGGCTGGATTGGTCTTAATGGTTTTATCATCAAGCAAGCTGAAGTAATTGTGACGGATAAAGGTATTGCACATGATGCGGAATACCACCGGATCAGCAAATTCAGGTGAGTTGTTATAGACCTCACCGGGCAGCAGCTGGCACAGCCTGACGCAGATTTTCACAAAACGCTCGATATCCACCGCCCCGTCTCTGATCTGCTTTAAGGCGGTGACCGCTACCAGATAGCGGATCAGGTTCAGGCGGATCACGCGCGAGAGGATATTGAACTCATTAAAGCCGTCGCCAGAGATGTAGAGGGTATCCTCACTTTGCATGACGTAGCCTTCCTTGAGGAAGGTGTCGATATAGGTTTCAATCAGTCCGTCCAGATGCGCCTCGTCCACCGGGACAAACAGTTCATGGCGCAGGAAATAAAACAGGGAACGGGTATGTACGGTAACGTCGCTGCGCCGGATGTGGCCGTTGCGGATCAGGATGTTGGCAATCAGGGAAGGCAGCGCAAACAGGTGCAGGATGTTGTTCTGGAAATAGGTCAGCTGCAGGGTCTGGCCGCGGCTGGGTCTTAGGAATTGCATGTCCTCGCCTACATCATAGGTGTGGAATTTGTTAAGTTCCACTGCCTGCTTGATCAGGGTAGTGATGTCAGCGTCCGGAATGGACTTTTCACGCTGCGGATCGCAGTGCAGCAGCGCCAGGAATAAGGTTAGGCAGCGCCTTAATACCGGCATGGAAATGGTGTGATCATCATCGTTAATCAAAGCCAGGGCGCACAGGTTGATGCCGTTTACCGTGGCAGAATCATTGAGCTTGACGATGATTTCATGGGACATCTGATCGACAGTCTCATGCAGCCAGTCCGGGCGGGCGCGTCCAGTAGGATCAAGGCTGTCGCGCCAGTTGGGCACATTGGCGTTCAGGAAGCGCGGGACTATCACCGGATCGCCGAAGGTGACATAGCCGCGGCCATAGTAGCGCAGGCGCTTGAAGATCCCCAAAAGCTGCCAGGCGCTTTCTTTGACCTTTTTCTGTCCTTCCAGCTCGTGCATGTAGGAACCCACTTCCATCACATGTTCGTACCCCAGGTAGGTGGGCACAAAGGCAATGGGACGCTCGATACCACGCAGCTGTGCCTGCACGGCCATGGAAACCATGCCGGTGCGGGGTGGAAGCATGCGTCCGGTACGAGATCTGCCGCCTTCGATAAAGAACTCGGTGGCGTAACCGCGCTCAAAGAGCAGGGCTAAGTATTCACGGAACAGTGCGGTATAGAACTTATCGCCCTTCATCTTGCGGCGGATGAAATAGGATCCGCAGCGACGGATGATGGGGCCTACCGGAAAGAAATTGAGGTTGTCACCGGAGGCGATCTGCGGAATGGGCAGGCCTTCGTGGAAGATCACAAAGGAGAGCAGGATATAGTCCATGTGTGAGCGGTGGCAGGGAATATAGATGATCTCATGTCCGCTTTGTACCAGCTGGCGCACCCGCTCTGCCCCGATGATGCTTTGGCCGTGATAGATGCGCCGCCACAGCGCACTGACAATGGTGTTAAAGAATTTAAGCAGTGGATAGCGGGTATCTGCGGCCATCACATCCAGGATGTCGCGGGCCTTGGCTATAAGTTCCTCCCGGGTGGCAGCAGGATTCTGGGCAAGTTCCTCGGCAATGGCTGCCTCTGTGCCCGGGCGCTGCAGCAGTTCCTCAATCATCAGACTGCGGTTGGGGAAGGGCTGTCCTACCACTGAGCGGGCTTTGCGCAAAAAGTGCAGGGCGGCTGCACGGTTGATGATATGCGGGTATTTCTTGCAGCTAAGGCGCTTTTCGATGTCATTTAAGGAAATGGGCTCGGAAATGATGGTGCAATTGTCGCGCCCGGCAAAGATCAGGGTCCAGAATTTACGCCAGGAGGTATTGGCGGCATCGATGCCGCGCAGGGCTATGCCTTCGTAGGAGGGATTGCGTGACCACAGCACGGTGATGGGCACTATCTGCACGTCAATGCCGGCAGCTTGTGCAGCCCGGGCCCAGCTGCCGCAGATTTCATTCAGATCACGCTTGCGCGGGTGTGAACTGAAAAGGCGCGGGGTACGTAGATAGGCGGTACGCTTTACTTCCTGATCTCCGATTTTCACGGTACCAAAGGGACTAGGCCAGCCAATGCGCTGGGTCAGGCGCTCAATGGTCATTAAATTACCCACCGAGGAGGACACGGTGAGATAGACCACTGGTTTTGTCAGATCCAGCTTGATGTGCTTTTCGGGCTCAAACGGAATGGCCTCGCAGGTAGCGGTAATTCGCAGCGGCCAGTAAAAGATAAAGCGCAGGAAATCATTAAGAGCCATGGCAAGCATCCCCCCAGCCCGGTGTGATAAAGAATACTTTCCATTATAGTGGTTAATCAGCCTGCGCGCTGTTTTGGCCAGTCTTAATTTCAAAATTGCGAGAGTGTCTTGATTTTACGCGTAAGGAGCAGGGACAGAGCAAGTGCTGTACACAGCTGACGCCCCACCTCCGTCAGAGCAGGCGGATACAGATCATGCCAACTAAGATCAACAACAGGCCGCAGATACGGGCGGCATCTGCCCGGCGGCGAGGCAGCCCCATCACAGCGAAATGATCAAGCAGCATGGAGCAGCACAATTGTCCGGCAATAATCAGGGTCATCAGGGCTCCGGCGCCGATTTGTCCTACCAGCAAGGCACAGCCGGTGATGTTGACTACCCCCATCAATCCCCCACTGTAATGCAACAGCCTGCCCCTGAACTTCAGTTTTGTCAGCCGTACCGGGCTCTGGCCGATGAGGGCTGCCAACAGCAGGGCAATCAGGGCGGTGATGGACATGGAGATCAGGGCTGTATAGAGGATGGAGCCTATCTGTACCCGTGCCACTGAATTGATGGCCGCCTGTACGGTGCCGCAGGTTCCGGCAGCACAGCCTAAGGCAAACCACAGGATTAGGGAGGGGCGGAACGCCATGCTTTGCCGGGATCCCCTTTGTGTGATCTTTTGTTTAAAGGCCCTGAAAACATGCAGTGAGATCAAGATGCCGGCGATCACCAGCAGCAGCCCCAGTGCCCGCAGCGGATCAAAAGGATGCCGGGTCAGACCCAGTAGGGCATAGTGATCGCAGATGAGACCGGATATCAGCATGCCGCACATTACAGCCACCGTGGTGCCGACCATGCCCAGTCGGGGCAGCAATACCAGCGCACTTACCAGCATGGCTGCTCCCAGCGGCCCTGACAGATAGATCCACCAGGGCAGGGCGGCCATAAAGTCTGCAGAGCGGTAAAAGCTTTCCCCGCAGGCCAGCATAGCCAGGGCAAGCAGGATCACGCCGGTGCAGCAGTTGACGCATGAGGCTAAAAAGGGCGAGTCAAGCTGAGCCCTGATTTTACTGTTGACCAGGGTCTGCCAGGGTGTAGCCATGCCGGTGATGAAGGCCGCGCCAAGAAAAAACAGGATGCTCATGCACAAAAAACAGCTTATCTGTTGTTGTCAGGTTAACGCGGATTGTACGGCAGGGCCCGGGTATTGGAAAGGGGGTGAACCTTAAGGAATGATTAATTGTGAAAACCTTTTGTACAGCCTGAGCAGCATGAACAATCAATCCCCATGCGTAAGCTTGAGGTAGTTCATACAGATATGTTTAGAGGGAGGGGGGGGGGGAGGCGACTTATGTCCAGAACCCTTCTTTTCCTGCAATGGCTGAGAGGCAAGTTTGTTTTGGGAGTTAAGCGCAGGACGGTGTTGTTTCAGAACCAGAATCACGGGCTTTTTCAGGTGCAAGGGGCACGCATCAAGCTTTTGAGCGTGCCCAGGATCAGGCGGCTGCCTGTTTTTATTTCAGGTGTTCCTTAAAGAAGGAATCTATGCGATCAAAGGGAATGTAATCCGTATTGTCATACAGATCAATATGCTGTGCTCCCTTAATTACCACCAGTTCCTTAGGTTCAGCGGCCTTACTGAAAGCGTCTTCGCTGAACTCGCGGGAGTGAGCAATGTCACCGGTAATGAACATCAGGGCACGCGGTGAAATGGTTTCAATATCCTCAAACGGATAGAAATTCATAAATTTAGTAAAGGAACTTAAAGTCGGATGAGTGGTGGTCCGTTCTTCAGCTCCCTGTGGGGTAAATTCACCACGTGCGGTGCGGTAGAAGGAGTAGAACTCCTTGGCAATCGGATCGCTGTTTTCTGTAATTTCATGCGGGGTACCGCTGGTGTAGGCAGTTTCACCGCCGCTGAACTCTACATCGCGCTGCAAGGCAGCTTCCTCTATCAAAGCCTTGCGTTGTTCTAAGGTCAGGGACTGATGCAGGGCGTGTCTGGCTGCAACTCCCATGTTATACATGGAGGCGGTGACCACAGCCTTGATGCGCGGATCGATCTTGGCCGCAGAGATGGCAAAGCTACCTGATCCGCAGATACCGATAGCTCCGATACGCTCTGGGTCCACGCTGTCCAGGGTGCGCAGATAATCTACTGCTGCGCTGAAATCTTCACTGTACATGTCAGGCAGCACGGCATTGCGCGGTTGTCCTTCACTCTGCCCCCAGTAGGAAAGATCGATGGCCAGGGTTACATAACCCATTTCGGCAAGCTTCTGGGCATACAGGTTTGAGCCCTGCTCTTTCACGGCTCCCATCGGGTGTCCGATCACTATGGCCGGAGCCTTTCCCTCGTGGTGAGGTGGCAAATAGAGGTTGCCGACAACCTTCATCTGGTAAAGATTAATGAACTACCTACGCACTTACGTGCGAGGTTTCGTGAAGACGGTGCCTCACTTTTAGTAAGCACCCATTACTGGGCACTTACGGGCATGTCCACGATGCCCCCATCGGGTCGGAGCAAAAAAGCCCGTTCCTGAATTCTTAGAGAGTATTGTACATGATCAAAATGTGCGACACCAGCCGCTTTCATCCCCAGGTTCACGCAAGGGGAATTACGCGGCATTAGTTAAATTCAACATTTTGGGCGGTGACCTCCTTGCTTTGATAGAAGTTATCTGGACCGGCAATGGCAGGTGACAGGGCAGAACTTAGCAGGGCAGCACACAGTGTGGCACTTAAGACAAGGGGGTTTAATTTTTTCATGTTTTTCTCCTTGAACAGGAATGAAATCTGAGAACACGGATATTTTCAGGCAAGCATATATGTATGTATATTTGTTTATTTTTAAATTAAAATATAAAAAATATTTATGGATTAAAACTGACGCTGACTGTAACGGCTGGAAACAGGGGAGAGGAAAGGGAACATGGATGTCCGTACGCTGCGCTATTACGTGGGAGTCGTTCAGAACGGTTCAATCAGCAGGGCTTCTGAGCATTTGCATATTACGCAGCCGGCTCTGTCGCATGCCCTTAAGGATCTGGAGCAGGAATTAGGGCAGAGCCTGTTCACGCGCGGAGCACGGGCCATTACTCTGACGCAAGCGGGCAAGTTTTTGTACCAACGTGCCATGGCTATTCTGTCATTGGTAGAACAGACGAAGCAGGAACTGTCAGCACGTGAACTTGCGGGCACGGTATCCATTATTTCCGGTGAAAGTCCGGGCAATGCTTGTCTGGCATCAGTGCTTACTGATTTTCATCGGCAGTTTCCTCAGGTGCGGCTGAATCTGATAGCCGGGGATGAGGTGGATGTGCGCAATTGCCTGCAGCAAGGGGAGGCTGATTTTGGAATATTGTTTTTCAGTGAAGGTCGGGGATTTGATAATTTCGAGCATTTGCTGTTGCCCTATGCCGACAGCTGGGGGCTGCTGACCTCTGATCCTGAGTTGATAGCCCGCGGACGGATCACAGCAACGGAGCTCAGGGAACGTCCGCTGATCTGTTCACGGCAGATTTTCAGCAATGAGGAACTGTCAGGCTGGCTGGGCTGCCCGGTTTCGGCCCTAAACATTCAGGCTACCTATGTGCTGATCTATAATGCCCTTTTGCTGGCTCAAGCAGGCTTTGCAGATTTGCTGTGCTTCAGGAATTTATACCAGGCAAAAGGAGCGGAGCCACTGTCCTTTGTAGAAATGTCACCAGCACTTACTGTCAGATGTGCTCTGGTCTGGCCAAAGGCCGCGCATCATTCAGAGACTGCAGCCTGCCTGCTTGATTTTTTGCGTCAGCATTTGCGTTGCTGCAGCACTGAAAACTCTGCCTACAAGAAGTGAACCAGGAGCAGGTCAGGTGCAGTTTTTTTACTGCACTGGCAAAAAGTGCCGGGACTTGGATGTGATTTGCAGCCTTCAGGTTGCCCATGGCTAATGTGGGGCAGCTGTCCTGTGATTTGCTACAATGTGCCGCATTGATTTTGCAAATGTTATTGTGATTGATTTCGGTGCAGGCGCGTAAGGGACGTTGGCCTGAACCTATGGTTGTTCAGTTAAGCTTCAGTTAAATCAGATGGCAGAAGAGAGAAATTATAAAAAATTAGTGCTGCTGGCCGGCTTTTCTTCAGTGGGTACCGCACTGTTGCTGATTGTGATGAAATTTGCGGTGTGGATGGTCAGTGGCTCGTCTAGCATCCTGGCTTCATTGATGGATTCCACCATCGATCTGGGGGCTTCCTTCATCAATTTGCTGGCCTTGCGCTTTGCCATGTCCCCTCCCGACAAGGAACACCGTTTTGGCCACTATAAGGCTGAGGCTCTGGCCTCCTTGTGCCAGGCGGCCTTCATCGGTGGTTCTGCCTTTTTCCTGGTAATGCATGGTTTTGAGCGGCTGCTCTCACCCCGGGAGCTGTACCATTTGGACTGGGCGATTGCCGTCAGTGCCGCCTCCATCGTCATCACCCTGATCCTGGTAAGTTTTCAGTCCTTTGTGTGCCGCCTAACGCACAGTGAGGCCATTGGTGCTGATCGCTACCACTATCTGTCAGATCTGTTGCTCAATGCCGGCGTGATCGCCTCTCTCATCTGTAGTCAGTTCGGCTATCTGTGGGCCGATGGTTTATTTGCCATTATGTTAGGCCTCTTTATCTTCCGCGGATCCTGGCATATCGGGCATACTGCTGTATCCACCCTGCTTGACCGTTCGATGACGCAGCTTGAGCATGAGCGGGTGCTTGAGGCAGTGCTGGCTGTCCCCGGGGTAGACTCCATTCATGATCTGCGTACTCGCAGGGCGGGACCCTGTTACTTCATTCAGGGACATCTGGTGATGGATCCTCAGCTGTCGCTGCATCAGGCCCATCATATAGCCACGCAGGCGGAGCTGGCGGTACGGGCGCTTTTCCCTGAGGCTGATATCACCCTGCACATGGAACCCGATGAGAGTGACACCTACCGCGACGTGAAATTTATTGACAATACCGTGTGTGCGGTGGATTTTGCTGCCATGCAGCAAAGAACGCAGCAAGGTGACAGGCCAAAGGATCAACCTACCGCGACAGCTGCAGCCACTACGTCACAGCAGAACCCGGACACTAAGCAAGAAGAGGACAAACAGGATGGGCAATGAAACTGCCGCAGTGCTGTGGGCACAGTTACAGGAAGAGGCACGGGGCATAGCCCAGCGGGAACCGATGCTGCTGGAGCTGCTGCAGCATGCGGTTTTCAATCGTCGGGATCTGGCAGATGGCCTGGCTAGCCTGATCTCAGCACGGCTGGCCAATGCGGTGATCAGCCGTGAGCCCTTGTATCAGATGTGTATCAGCGCTTACCGGGATGATGGCATTATTGAGGCTGTCTGTGCGGATTTCCGCGCGGTCTGTTCTCGTGATCCGGCTTCAGCTCAGCTGACTATTCCCTTCCTGTATTTAAAGGGGGCTCATGCATTGGAGGCCTGGCGGGTGGCCCATTACCTTTATAGCAACGGCAGGCAAGATGTGGCGCGTTATCTGCAGAGCGTGATTTCAGATGTGTTTGCGGTTGACATCCATCCGGCAGCCCGGATTGGCAAGGGGATCATGCTCGATCATGCCACCGGTATAGTTATCGGTGAGACGGCAGTGGTGGGTGATAATGTCTCCATCCTGCAGGATGTGACCTTAGGCGGTACCGGCAAGGAAAATGGCGACCGCCATCCTAAGGTCGGGGCTGGCGTGATGATTGGTGCAGGAGCCAAAATCCTTGGCAACATTAAAATCGGTGAGGGTGCCAAAATAGGAGCTGGTTCCGTGGTATTAAGTGAGGTCGCGGCGCACACCACGGTAGCAGGCATACCGGCACGGGTGGTGGGCAAGCCCCGCCAGGCCATGCCGGCACTGGAGATGGATCAGGAGCTCGATACCCCGCCTGCAGCCACGGTATGTACTCCGGGCTGTGGCGTGATCTGCAAAAAGGATGTATGATACTTTTATGGTATGAAACGATTTGTTTAATACCTAAATATTATCGATAACAGCTGTTTATCCCTTTAGGATAGTCTAAAAGACCATTTTAACTGAAAGCCGCGAAATTCCCCATGCGTGAGCGTGGGGATGAAAGCGGAACGGTCGTTGTTACATCGGCCGTTGCTGATTGCTGATGTATCTATGATCTCAGTGCCGGCACCATCGCCAGCAG
>CALXOT010000144.1 GCA_944390085.1 uncultured Succinivibrionaceae bacterium | reverse complement strand
GAGTGGGTGTGCCCGAAATGCGGCACTTATCACCTACGAGATAAAAACGCCTGCCAGAACCTCAGGCAGTATGCAATTTTATTGCTTGGCCGCTGGACCAGTGGCGACAGCTCGCTGATACTGACCTCATTAGGGATCTTGAACGAGAAGGAAGCCCACACCTCTTAAGGTGGGGGAGTAGGTCACCAAATTAAACCCGATCTCTGCTGCTTGTTGCGGGCGTGAAAGAGTGTGCAGTACATCACGTTTGCAATGTGACAGCTTTTGCTTTACCAAAAAAAGCCTGCCCTCCCCGGCAAAGCTCATTTTTGCCTGTTTTTTGTCTTGCCTGGCCGTTTACTGGCAGCAAATCTTACGTAAAGTTTTCTTTACAAATTTCATCAAAATCTCACCTGAAGTTTAACAAAGCCTACCTACAGATTTTATGGTTGCTCTTTAAGATGGCGCCAGCAATTTACAAGAGGCAGCATTATGTTAGAACTTGTTAACCTGAAAAAAGCTTTTGGCTCACATGTAGTTTTAGATGATATTTCCCTGACCGTTCCTACCGGTGAAATTGTGTCCATTTTAGGACCCTCCGGCTGTGGCAAGACCACCTTGCTCAATGTGATTTTAGGACTGACCGAGCTTACTTCCGGCAAGATTATTTATGACGGCGTGGATCTGAGCAGTGTGCCGATGAAAAAGCGCGGTTTTAACATCGTGTTCCAGGATTTTGCCCTGTTCCCCAATTTAAATGCCTATGACAATATCGTCTATGGCCTGCGCAACAACAAGAACGCTTCCACTCCGGCAGAAGTCAATGATCTGATTGATCTGCTGAACTTAAGGGAACATCTGTCAAAGCGCATCGATGAGCTCTCCGGTGGTCAGAAGCAGCGCGTAGCCATTGCCAGGACCCTGGTGATGAAGCCCAAGGTATTGCTGCTTGATGAGCCGCTCTCTGCCTTAGATGGTCTGATTAAGGAATCCATCAAGGAGCGCATCAAGACCATCGCCCGCCAGTTCAACCTCACCACCATTATCGTCACCCACGATCCGGAAGAGGCGCTGTCCCTGTCTGATCGGGTGCTGATTTTAAATAATGGCAAGGTGGCACAGTATGCCGAGCCCAAGACTATCATCCATGCACCGGAATCTTCCTTTATCAAGGACTTCATCCTAAAGCAGCTGATGATCAAGCGCGACAATATCTTCCGCCTGTTTGACAGCACCATGCCGGCTGTCCCTGCCATGTCCTACATGCAGACTGCTGCAGCAAGCGCTTAAGGGCAGGATAGTTTTATGCAGTTTTTAGGACGTGAGCGCCCTGAGCTTAAGCTCTCCTTTTTGCTCTGTGCGCTCTTTTTAGCCCTGATCCTGGCCTATCCGCTGTTCTCCATCCTGCGTCTGGCCTTTATCGGGGAGCAGGGTTTCACGCTGTCATATATTACCGATGCCCTGACCCGTGACAGCTTTTATACCGCTTTTTTAAACAGCTTTAAGGTTTCAGCCCTGGTGGCGCTGCTGGCCACTGCCATCGGCTTTTTTGCAGCCTACGGCCTGAGTTTTTGTGCCTTTAAGAACAAGACCCGTTCCTTAATTGAGGTGGTGCTGTTACTGCCTTTGTTTCTGCCTTCCATCACCTACGGTTTTGCAGTGATCTACAGCTTTGGCAGGCAGGGGCTTATCACCCGTGCCATCGGGCAGCTGCCATTTTCCATCTACGGTTTTGCTGGTTTGGTGATAGCCGGCGTGATCTACACGCTGCCGCCTGCCTTCATGATCATGCAAAACTCGTTTGCCTATGTGGACCGTAATTTCGTCACCGTCTCCAAGGTCATGGGTGACGGGCTGTTGCGCCAGTTCTATCAGACCGCCTTGCGCCCGACCCTGGGCTCGTTGGTCTCAGCTTTCATCCTGGCCTTTTTCTTAAACTTCACCGACTTTGGTATCCCGACTTCCATTGCCGGGCGCTATGACGTGATAGCCACCCGCCTGTACGCCACCATGATGGGTGCGGTGCCTGATTTTAACAATGGCTCAGTGATTGCGCTGTCCATGCTGATCCCCTCCATCATTTCAGTGGTGATTCTGCGCCGCTGCAGCCGCCTTAATTTCCGCTACAACAAGATCTCCAAGGAGCCGCCTGCTCCTAACCGGCTGCGCGATACCTGCTTTGGCACTTTCTATGCGCTGTTATCACTGCTTTTGATCGGGGTATTTGCCATTATCTTCATCGTGCCCTTCGTCAAGAGCTGGCCGTATCAGGCATATTTCACCCTTGACACCATCAGGCGCGTCTTTGCAGAAAATGACATCGCCGGTACCTATATCAATTCTCTGGGCGTGGCAGCGGCCAGTGCGCTGTGTGGTACCGCCCTGTGCTATCTGGCCGGCATGGTCAATGCCCGTTCCAAATTGCCAGGCTGGTGCAAGGCGCTGATGGATATTTTTGCCATGGTGACTAACATCGTCCCGGGCATGGTCCTGGGCGTGGGCTTTTTGTTCGCCTTCTCCGGCACGGCTCTGGCCAATACTTTTGCCATCCTGGTGCTGGCCAATGTGGTGCACTTCTTTACCACCCCGTATTTAATGGCCCAGCAGGCCTTCTCCAAGATGAACGCCGGTTTTGAGACTACGGCCGCCTTAATGGGTGACACCTGGTTCCAGACCCTGCGGCGCGTGGTGATCCCCAACAGTTTCGGCACCATTTTGCAGATGTTCTCGTACCTCTTTGTAAATTCCATGGTAACCATCTCTGCCATTGTGTTCCTGGTGGGTGCCTATACCCAGGTTACTACCTCCAAGATCAAGGAGTTGCAGTACTTCGAGAAATTTGACGCCATTTTCACGCTGTCCGTGCTGATCTTCATCACCAACGTGGCAGTCAAACTTTTAATCGACGGCTATGGTGCCTATCAGCGCCACCGTCAGAATCATTCAGCCAAGTAAAAAACCAAAGGAAAGATGATATGAAAACTTTGAGCTTTATTAAATTAACCGCCTTAGCTGCTGCCTTAGCCGGAGCCGCTGCCGCCTATGCTGACAATGAGGTAGTGATTTACACCAACTCTGACGAAGAAGCTCAGCAGGCCATGCGCCACGCCCTTGATCAGAACGGTTTTGAGGGCAAGTACCTGCTGCAGTCCTTCGGTACTTCCGAGCTGGGCGGCCGCCTGATGGCCGAGGGCAAGAACATTGAGGCTGATATCATTACCCTCAGCACCTACTATCTTGACTCCGTACAGGCCAAGGACAAGGTCTTTGCAGATCTGACCTTCAATCACGATGCCATTGACGGCAATACCGTTTCCTTCTATGCCCCGATCCTCGGCAATACCGGTGCCATGTTCATCAATACCGAAGTCTTAGCTGACGATGAACTGCCCGCTCCCAAGAGCCTCAAGGACCTTGCTGATCCTAAGTATGCAGGCCACATCTCTGTGCCCGATATTACCGGTTCTTCCACTTCCTGGCTGATGACCCAGGCTCTGATCGACGCCTACGGTGAAGAAGAGGGCGTGAAGCTGGTGCAGGCTATTGAAAAGAATGCCGGTGATCATCTGGAAATGTCAGGTTCTGGGCCTTTGAAGAAGATCCGCGCCGGTGAAGTGGCCGTGGGCTTTGGCCTGCGCCATCAGGCTGTGGCTGACAAGAAGCAGGGTCTGCCGATTGACTACATCGATCCGACTGAAGGTAACTTCACCTTAACCGAAGCCCTGTCAGTGGTGGATAAGGGCAGTGAGACCAAGCCTGATGCAATGAAGGTTGCTGAGTGCATCATCAAGAATGCCCGCGCTGAGCTGCTGCAGTACTACCCGGTAGCCCTCTACCAGGGTGAGCAGGTGGCAGACGAACTGCGTCCGGCCAACTCCAAGGCCTTTAAGGAAAAGCTCTCCGTAGAGCTGTTAAAGAAGCATCAGGCTCTGGTCAAGGGCAATAACTAAAAGCCTTTCACCCCTGATAAGGCCGCCTGCAGTGCCTGGCATTGCAGGCAGCCTAAAATTCCATCCGGCCTTAAGTGCCAGGATGGCTTAAAAAATAAATCTTGCTTTACGGATCGCTTGTTGCCCGCGGCCTGCAGCAAATGAACCAGACAGGTTAAATCACACGTCTGGCACTGCCGTGCAGTGGCATCAGGCCAAGCCGTCAGCATAAGACAAGATGCAAAGATAAAGATAAAGCGCAAGCAAAACGCTGAATTTTTAATTTTGCAAATTTGGTTATCAATTAATCAGCAAATCAAACGGCAAATAAAATGTTAGCTGACAGAAATACCTACAAGCTGCTTACCCCCGGCCCTTTAACCACCACCCCTACCGTCAAGGATGCAATGCAGATTGACCGCTGCACCTGGGACAAGGATTATAACGACATCACCCAGGATATCCGCAGTCGGCTGATCAGGCTGGCCCATGCTGATGAGAAGGACTATACCGCAGTTTTAATGCAGGGCAGCGGTACCTTCGGGGTTGAATCGGTATTAACCTCTATCCCCGGCCATGATGATACGGTACTGGTACTGGTCAATGGCGCTTATTCAAAGCGCATGCTCGAAATCCTGTCCTATCAGGAGATCAAGCATCAGAAACTGGAATTTGCCTGGGATGAGATCCCTGATGCTGCCAAGGTCGATGCTTACTTAAACGAACATCCTGAAATCAAGATGGTGGCCATGGTTCACTCCGAGACCACCTCCGGACTTTTAAACGATATCGCCGCAGTAGCTAAAGTGGTGAAGGCCCACGGCCTGCTGTTCGTGGTGGATGCCATGAGCTCTTTTGGCGGGGTGGACATTAATGTGCCGGAACTGGGCATTGACTTCATTGTGTCCTCGGCCAATAAGTGCATACAGGGTGTACTCGGTTTTTCCTTTGTGGTAGCCAGGCGCGATGCTTTGGAGAACAGCCGCGGCAATGCCCGTTCCCTGTCACTTGATCTGTACGCACAGTACCTGACCATGGAACAGCATGGTGGTAAGTGGCGCTTTACCTCACCTACCCATGTGGTGGCAGCATTCCATCAGGCTTTACAGGAACTGGATGCCGAAGGCGGCATCAATGCCCGTCATGAGCGTTATGCCAAATGCAATCAGCTGCTGCGCCAGGGCATGGATGCTCTTGGCTTTAAGGCTTATATCGCCGCAGAGCATCAGGGGCCCATCATCACCACTTTCTTCTATCCGGATAACTTCAAGGTGGATTTCCCGGCCATGCATGCTTACTTAAAGCAGCACGGCTATGTGATTTACCCGGGCAAGCTCACTGATGCCGAGACCTTCCGCCTGGGCAATATCGGTGAGATTTACCCTGAGGACGTGACCAAGATCGTCGCCCTGTTCAAGGCTTATGTGGAGGCACAGCATGTCTGAGCTTAAGTGTGTTATTTTCGACTGGGCCGGCACTACCGTTGATTTTGGTTCGATGTCCCCGGTGGAGGCATTCCGTGAGGCCTTCAGGAAAAATGGTCTTACGGTCAGCGATGACGAGATCCGTGGCCCGATGGGCATGTTAAAGCGTGATCACATCAAGACCATGTTGGCCATGCCGCGCATTAAGGCTGAATTTATCAAGGAGCACGGCAGGGAGGCTGCAGATGGCGATATTGATGCCATCTACGGCGTGTTTGAACCGTCCCTGATGAGTGTGCTGCCAGCCTGTTCCCGGTTAAAGCCGTATGTTAAGGATGCAGTTAAATTATTAAGGGATAATGGCATAAAAGTGGGGTCCACCACTGGCTATACCGCCTCGATGATGGAGACCGTCACTGCCTGTGCCCGCGAGCAGGGCTATACCCCGGACTGCCTGGTGACCCCGGATGAGGTGGCAAATCAGGGCCGCCCTTTCCCTTACATGGTGTTTGAGAATTTAAGGCGCCTGGGTATTGCTTCAGTGCGTGAAGCCGTCAAAATCGGTGATACTTTCTCAGATATTGCAGAGGGTAAGAACGCTGGTTTGTTTACCGTCGGCGTGACAGAGGGCAGCTCTGTGATGGGCCTTAACCAAAGTGAATTTGAGGCCTTAAGTGCCCCTTATCGTGAGCGCGCCCACCTCAAGGCTGCGGCGGCTTTTTATGAAAAGGGCGCTGATCTGGTGATCCGCAATTTAGGCGAGCTTGACCTGGTCTTTGCCGCCTTCAAGGCACAGCGCGGTTGATTTGACCTCCTTGCCCGCTAAGATAAGACCCGCCGCTGCAGTATTGCTGGGCGGGTTTTGTTTTTCTGCGTACCGGATCACAAGTTCTGCGCCTGCTGCTACCGCTGCCTGAGTGCCGGGGGCGGGCTTAAGTTATATTTAGTCAGACATTTGTTTTATCAAGAACCTTCCTGCGTCTGTTTTTTAAAATAAATCAGTCAGTTGGCAGGATCTAGTTACAGGGCTTAAGGGTAAGCATAAAGGAGGATCAGAACATGCGCGCAATCCTGCTTATTAAAAATGCCAATGTTATTTTCCCGGAGCGCGGGGAAATTTTCTGTACTTCGCTTGCGGTGGAAAACGGGCGGCTGAAACTGTTGTCAGACGTTAAGGAGCTGCCGGAGGCTGAGCTGTGCGTGGATGCCAGTGAGCTGTATGCATCTGCCGCCTTCCTTGATCATCATACCCATGTGTTTGCAGGTGGCAGTCTGATAGGGGTAAATCCGGATGTCTATGCCCCGCAGACCGGCTGCTCAGCGCTGGCCGATGCCGGCAGTACCGGAGCTGCCAATTTCCGCTCCTTTTATGCCACCACCGTGGTCAACAGCAAGACCCGGGTGTTTGCCTACCTCAATGTGTCCTCCATCGGCCAGCTGAGCGAGAATTTCCCTGAAAATGCTGATCCTAAAGTTTACGATGAAGCTCAAATCAGGGATCTGATCGCAGCTTATCCTGAAGTGATCCGCGGCCTTAAGCTGCGTTTTGACAAATCCTGCGTGGGCAAGTTGGGCCTTGCCGCCCTGGAGGGCGCTAAGCGCCTGGCCTCAGATCTTAAGCTGCCACTGGTGGTGCATGTGGCCAATCATCCTGCTGCAATGGGGGATATTGTAAGCCTGCTGGGCAAGGGGGATGTGGTCTGCCATTTTTACCAGGACTGCTGTGAGGGGATCCTCGATGACAAGGGCAATATCAAGCCGCAGGTGCTGCAGGCGCGCGAGCGCGGGGTGCTGTTTGATTCGGCAGACGGCAGGTTCAACAATTCCTTTGCCGTAATTGAGCGGGCCTTAGCTGCGGGCTTTACCCCGGATATCATCAGTACTGACATGATCCCGGAGTATATGTACGTGCCCGGCATGTTCAGCCTTTGTTATGACATGAGCAAATATCTGGCCTTTGGTATGAGCCTTACTGACGTGGTGAAAGCGGTGACCTGCGGACCCTATGACAGCCTCAGACTGCCGGAAAAAGGTAGGTTGTATGACGGTGCGGAAGCTGATCTGTGCCTGTTTGAACTGCAGGATAAGTCCAGTTTTATCTTCAAGGATTTCCGGGGCAAGCAGCAGCCGGCACGCAACCTGATCCGTCCGCTGCTGACCGTTACCGCAGGCAGCCTGACCTATGCCGACAATTCCTTGCTTTGGAGTGGCAGGCTGACTGCTAGCTGGCAGGCTAACCTGTAACAACAGTCCTGACTTATAGATAACATTTATCCTGAGCGATTAGGATAAATGTTGTCCTGTAATGTTGTTTTGCCACTAAGGAGATCGCTCTATGTCAGCAGCTCTGCTCTCCCGCCACTACCAGGCTTTCCTGCATGTGCCCGGGAAGGCTCCTTTGCAGGGCTGCTGCAAGTACGTGCATCAGCTCCACTGCGCTGATTACGCAACTTGATCTGTTTGAAGTACGCCTTGTCTTCAAACTCTTCAAGCGTAGCCCGCGCGGGCTTACCCTGACGGAGCAGGGCAAGACTTTGCTCAATGATGTAGAGGAGCTTGAGGCAAAAGCGCGCCTGGCGGTGCGCCGGGCCGCACTGACTGGACTGGTCCCGCGCCTGGTGCCGGATGCAGAATTTGACTGGCTGCTCAAGGTGCCGGTGCTCATTATTTTTGACGATAATATTGCAGATGAGGTGCAGACTAAACGTTTCAATGCTGAAGTGTGGCGCGTTGCCTTAAAGAGGGAAAGAGGGCACAGTAATTTGTCAGCCTGATTAATGCAAGGGGCGGGGATGCGCAGCTAATCTGCCTGCCTGAGCTGGGGCTTTATGGCAATACTCATGTGGCCTTTGCAGATACTAATAATCTTGAAGTGCTGCAGCTTGTGGAAAATTTCCTTTCCTACAAGGGTCTTGACGGTTATGCAGAGCCGCATTTAGGGCCGGTGCTGCCTGATCCGGGACATTACACTATGCCCTTGAGCGACAGGCGTGCCAGTGTCTGGCAGTAGTGGCAGCAGGGACTGTACGGCTTGCAAGGTTTGACTCTCCTGCTGTTGGCAGCGCAAAAATTGGCCGCTTAGATGATACAATAGCGGCCGTTTTGAGTGAGGGTCTAGCCGTGCTTCGCAGTGATTTTAATTTTGATTTGCCACAGGATTTAATCGCGTTCTATCCGTCAAAAGAGCGCACTGCCTGCCGTATGCTCTGCCTTGAGGGCAATAGCGGCAAGTTTTCTGACAGACATTTTTATGACCTGAAGGATATGCTGGAGCCTGGCGATCTTTTGGTCTTCAATGACACTAAGGTGATCCCGGCGCGCCTTTATGGCACTAAGGACAGTGGCGGCAAGGTAGAGCTTTTAATTGAGCGTATTTTAAACCTGTCAACTGCCTTAACCCACATCAAGGCCTCCAAGGCACCTAAGCCTGGCTGTGTCATTACGGTGCTGGACAGTGACGGGTTGCAACTTGAGGTAACCGGACGGCAGGGCGATCTGTTCATGATAAAGACCCTCGATGACAGCTCCATTCTGGAGTTGCTCGATAAAGCCGGCCACATTCCGCTGCCTCCCTATATTGAACGTCCGGATGAAGCCCTGGATAAGGAGCGTTATCAGACCGTCTATTCGCGAGTGCCGGGCGCTGTGGCCGCTCCCACGGCCGGACTGCATTTTGATAAGGAACAGATCCGTGAACTTGAGGCCAAGGGGGTGAAGACTGCCTATGTCACCCTGCACGTCGGTGCCGGCACCTTCCAGCCTGTGCGGGAGGAAGATATCAAGGAACATCAGATGCACAGTGAGTTCGTGCAGCTCTCCCCGGCCGTAGCTCAGGCCGTGATTGACTGCCACCGCTCAGGCCACCGGGTGGTGGCAGTGGGCACTACTGCGGTGCGCTCGCTTGAAAGTGCGGCGCAGTACGCTAAGGCTCAGGGGCTTTTAGATGAGATCTGTGCTTTTTATGATGATACCTCCATCTTCATTTACCCGGGCTATCAGTATCAGGTGGTGGACTGCCTGATCACCAATTTCCATTTGCCTGAAAGCACCCTCATCATGCTGGTGTGCGCTTTTGCCGGCTACAGCCAGACCATGACAGCTTACCGGCATGCAGTGGCAGATGGCTATCATTTCTTCTCCTACGGCGATGCCATGTTCATTGAAAAGCGCACGGCCGCCCCGGATTTGCCTCCTTCGGCGCAAAGTAAGCTGTAGCAGTCTGCAGGCTGTGATTAAGAGTGGCTGAAACTTGCCAAAAGAGACTGAGACTTACTGAAACTTATTGAGCATTACAGATAAAAAGCAAAGCAAGCTGAAAATTAAGGGTTAAGGGTAAAGATGGCGATGGAATTTAAACTTTTGACTTCCTGCGGTAAGGCCAGGCGCGGTGAGCTGCGCTTTGCGCGTGGGGTGGTGCGTACCCCGGCTTTCATGCCGGTGGGCACCCTGGGCACGGTCAAGGGCGTACGTCCTGAGGAGCTTAAGGAGCTAGGTGCCGACATTATTCTGGGCAATACCTTTCATCTGTGGCTGCGCCCGGGCTGTGAGATCATTAAGGCGCATGGTGATCTGCATGATTTCATGCACTGGGATAAGCCAATCCTGACAGATTCAGGCGGTTTTCAGGTCTTTTCACTGTCAGGGCTGCGCAAGGTGACCGAGGAGGGGGTGAAGTTTTCCCATCCTATCAATGGTTCTAAGCTCTTTCTTTCCCCTGAAATTTCCATGCAGGTACAGCATGCCTTAGGCTCTGATATCGTGATGCAGTTTGATGAGTGCATTGCCCTGCCAGCTGAGCGCGAGCGCATGCGTGAGGCCATGGAACTATCCTTGCGCTGGGCGCGGCGCTGCAAGGATGAGTTTTTACGCCTGGAAAATCCCAATGCCCTGTTTGGCATACAGCAGGGGGGCACCGATATGGATTTAAGGAGGCGCTCCATTGATGGCCTTACTGAAATCGGCTTTGACGGTTATGCCATTGGGGGACTTGCCGTCGGTGAGCCCAAGGATGTGATGTATGATGCGCTGTCAGCCATCCCGGATATGCTGCCTGCTGACAAACCACGCTACCTGATGGGGGTAGGGCGGCCTGAGGATATCCTGGAGGGCGTGCTCAACGGCATTGACATGTTTGACTGTGTGATGCCTACTCGCAATGCCCGGAACGGCCATCTTTTCACCTCGCAGGGAGTGGTGAAAATCAGGAACTCCAGATATGCCAATGATACTTCACCGCTTGATCCCAATTGCAATTGCTATACCTGCCGTCATTTCAGTAAGGCCTATTTGCATCATCTGGACAAGTGCGGGGAAATGCTGGGGGCGCATTTGAACACCATTCACAATTTGCATTATTACCAGCATTTAATGCAGCAGATCAGGGCTCATATTGAAGCTGGGACCCTGCTTGACTATGCCCGTGATTTTTATGCTCGCACCCGCCCTGACTATCAGTCGCATGTGCTGCGGGATCTGGACGGGGCTACCCTCTGAGCTCCGCTATAATTTTCTATTTTTGGCCAAAAAAGTGAGAGCCTTACAAATATCTGCTAATATAGCGGTTTTGTAGTAAGGCTCACTTTTTTGAGCTGCCCATTGTGACAACTAACAGTAATAGCCAATACAGGATTTAAAGCTATGTTCATTTCCAATGCTTTCGCTGCTGAAGGTGCTGCACCTGCTGGCGGCGGCGATTTAAACATGATTATTGTGCTGACCCTCTGCATGGTCGCAGTTTATTTCTTCGTGATGCGCCCGAACTCCAAGAAGCGCAAGGAAATGCAGAAGCTGCTTGACAATTTAGCAGTGGGCGATGAAGTGTTAACCAACGGTGGTATTGCCGGCCGCATCAGCAAGCTGCCTGAGAACCGTGATTATGTTTTAATCACTGTCTGCCCGGACGTTGATCTGCAGATGAAGCGTAATTATGTGGTGGCTGTGCTGCCTAAGGGCACTCTTGAGGATTCAGTCAAGCGCTCCAGCGCTCCGGCTCAGAGCAAGGCCAAGCCCGCCTTAAAGAAGAAGGCTGCAGAGGACAAGAAGGCTGAAAGTGCTCCTGCTGAGCAGGCCAAGGAGACTGATGCCGCTGCAGCAGCTCCTGCTGAAGCTGCCCCGGCTGAGGCTCCTGTAGCTGACACTGCTGCAGCCCCGGCTGAAGCTGACAAGAGTGCGGCTGCCAAGTAAAGTCCTACGTTAAGGCCGCAGCTTGCTGCGGCTTTTTCATCTGAGAAGAAAGAAAAGTGTTAAACAAGTTCCCCTGGTGGAAGAACCTGTTGGTCTTTTTAGTGATAGGCCTGGGTTTCTTCTACGCTCTGCCCAATCTTTACGGCGAGGATCCGGCGCTGCAGATTTCTGGCACGCACGGTACTACCGCCGACGCCGCGCTGGTGCAGCGTGTGCAGAATTTGCTTGACTCCAAGAATATACAAGGTGAGTACGAGCTTGAGAACGAACAGATCTTAATTCGCTTCAAGACTACTGAAGCGCAGATCTTAGCCCGTGATTTAGTGCAAGAAGCTCTGGGTGATCAGTACATCACCGCCCTGAATTTAGCCCCGGCCACTCCGGCCTGGATGCGCTCTTTGGGTATGCATCCCTTAAAGTTAGGCCTTGATTTGCGTGGTGGCGTACATTTCCTGATGGAAGTGGACATGGCTGAGGCCATGAATAAAATGAAGACGCAGCTGGTCTCTGATTTCCGCACCGAGCTGCGCAATGCCGATCTACGCCTGTCTGGCGCCCGCGTTGAAGGCGATGCCGTGGTCGTGTCCTTCCGTGATGCCGCAGTGCGCGATGAGGCCATGGATTTGCTCAAGCGCAATCATGCTGACTTTACTTTCCAGGGCTATGAACGTGATGGTCGCAGTTATATCCGCGCTGAGATGACGCAGCAGCGCCTGTCTCAGTTAAGGACCAATGCCGTTGATCAGAACATCAACATTATCCGTAACCGTGTCAATGAGCTCGGTGTGGCAGAACCGCTGGTACAGCGCCAGGGTGCTGACCGCGTGGTGGTGGAGCTGCCTGGTATTCAGGATACTGCCCGCGCCAAGGAAATTTTAGGTGCCACTGCTACCCTGGAGTTCCGTCTGGTTGACAGCAATGCCGATATCAATGCGGCCATGACTACCGGACGCGTGCCGGCAGGCGATGAGCTTTATCACGACAAGAACGGTTATCCGGTGGTGCTGGAAAAGCGGGTGATCTTAACTGGTGATCATATTGTGGATGCCTCCTCCTCCACTGACGAGAATGGACGTCCGCAGGTTAATATCAGCCTTGATTCTCGTGGTGGCAGCATCATGTCAGACTTCACCAAGGACAATGTGGGCAAGTCCATGGCCACCAACTTCATTGAGTACAAAGTGATCCCCAATGACGATCCCAATGCGCCTAAGCCCGGTGATCCGGATTACCGCCCGCAGTTTGAGAAGGTAGAGCAGATCATCAATGTGGCTACCATCCAGACCCGCTTAGGTTCCAATTTCCGCATTACCGGTATTGATTCGCCCAAAGAGGCACATAACCTGGCACTGCTGCTACGTGCCGGTGCCTTGATTGCCCCGATTCAGATTGTAGAAGAGCGTACCATCGGCCCGAGCCTTGGCCAGCAGAACATCGACAACGGTCTGCGTGCCATGTTCTACGGCGTGGCTGCCTTGATGGGGTTCATGCTGATTTACTACAAGGCCTTTGGCTTTATCGCCAATCTGGCACTGATCTTCAACCTGGTGCTGCTGGTGGGCGTGATGTCCTTAATCCCGGGAGCAACCATGACCCTGCCGGGCATTGCTGGTATTGTGCTGACTCTGGGTATGGCCATTGATGCCAATGTGCTGATTTATGAACGTATCCGCGAGGAACTGCGGCACGGACGTACGGTGCAGCAGGCTATACACCTCGGTTATGAAAAGGCCTTTGGCACCATTGCGGACTCCAACATCACCACCTTCATTACTGCGCTCATCCTGTTCATGGTGGGTACTGGCGCAGTCAAGGGCTTTGCTCTGGTGCTGATGATCGGTATTGCCAGCTCCATGTTCACTGCAGTCACGGCCTGCCGTGCCATTGTGAACATCATCTGGGGCGGTCACCGCAAGGTCAAGAAGCTCTATATCTAGGGGGAAACATATGCTTCAGTTTATTAAGGAAGGTACCGTCATCCCCTTTATGAAGATCAAGGGGATAGTGGAAATCTGCTGTCTGGCGCTGGTGGTGCTTTCCATCGTCTCCATGGCGATGAAAGGCCTGAACTGGGGTCTGGATTTTACCGGCGGTATCGTGATTGAGACCAAGTACAGCAAGGCCATGGATCTCGATGAGGTGCGTGATGCCTATGCCAACAATGGGATCGTCGGTGTGGCCCAGCATTTTGGTTCCACCCGTGATGTCATGATCCGCGTGGCTCCGCAGGAAGGGCTCAATCAGCAAATAGTGGCTGACAAGGTGATGCAGGCGGCCCATACCCTGGATCCGGAGGCTACTTTAAGCCGCTCTGAATACGTCGGTCCTTCAGTTGGTGAGGAATTGGTGCAAAGCGGTATTCTGGCCATCGTAGTGTCGCTGATTGCTATTCTGGCCTACATCGCCTTCCGCTTTGAATGGCGTATGGCCACCGGTGCCGTGATCTCGCTGGCCTATGACGTGATTATTGTCATGGGCGTGTTCTCCTTCTGGCAGATAGAGTACGATTTGACCGTGCTGGCTGCTGTGCTGACCGTGGTTGGTTACTCCCTGAACGATAAGATTGTGGTGTTTGACCGTATCCGTGAGAATGCCAGCCGCCTGCCGCGCGACATGACCATGGATCATCTGTTTGATGTTTCCATTACCCAGACTCTGTCACGTACCATCATCACCTCGGGTACTACGCTCATTACCGTGATTTCCCTGCTGCTGTTTGGCGGAACTTTGATTCACGGCTTTGCTTTGGCTTTGACAGTTGGCATTGTCTTTGGTACTTTCTCTTCTATCTATGTGGCAAGTACCTGGGCCCTGCTGCTTAAGATTGAGCGGCGTAACCTTTTGCCGATGAAGATCGAGAAAAAGGAAACCGACGGCATGGAGAGCCTGGATTAGCTGAAGGCTTTGCAGCTTAAGTGAGGTTTTTAATGTTACAAAAGAAGGCAGGAGTTACTTTAAGGTCTCTTGCCTTTATTTTAGGCACTGTGGCTGCCGGGGCACTGGCACTGCCAGGCTGTGTCAGCGTAAGTCCGGATCCTGCAGATCCTGCTTATTTGTTGGGTGACTTCAGCGTGCCGCCAGAGGAGATTGTGCTTACCGTGCCGGTGATGGCGGCAGTGGAGCGCGATCAGATGTTGGTGGTGCAGCTCTCTGAGCTTATCGATCATGAATCGCGCGGACCGCAGGAGCGGGCTGAGCTCTTTTATGAGCTGGGGGTGATTTACGACCGCCTTGGGCTTGAGGGATCGGCACGCACCATGTTCATGAACTCCCTGGTCGAAAAGCCCGATTATGCCCCGGCCTATAATTTCCTGGGCATTTACCTGACTTCAGCCGGACGTTTCCAGGATGCCTATGAGGCCTTTGATGCTTCACTGGAGCTCAATCCCAAAAGTGTCTATACCCATTTTGCCCGTGCCATCTCACTGTATTATGGCAAAAGGCCGCAGACTGCGTTATCTGACATTGAAGCCTTCTATAGCGCCAATCCCAATGATCCGTACCGCCTGCTGTGGTATTACCTGATTGAATGTGAGACTGCAGGTTACGAGACGGCCTTGCTTAATTTAAAGCAGCGTTATCTTAAGGCTGACAAGAAGGAAGACTACTTTGGCTACCATATCATTGACTATCTGACCGGGCTTATCAGTAAGGCGGATCTGCTCGCTTTCGTCAAGGATCCTGCGGTACCGATGTACCTTAAGATTGAGCGGGCTTGTGAGGTGTATTTCTATCTGGGTAAGGAAGCCATGCGCCAGGGTAACCTCAAGCTTGCCTTTGATTATTTTCATTTAGCTGAGCGTACGGCCAAGCATGATTTCCTGGAGCATCGCTATGCCCTCTTTGAGATAAGGCGCCTGGCAAAAACCTATCAGCTTGAAGCTTACCGCGAACGCAATCCGTTAAGCGGTGATGAAAATCAGATTTAGCCCGGCAGCCGCAGCGGCAGACTGCCGATAATGGACAGGGCTTTACAGAACAGCTGTGACGGTGCCGGAGGTTTAATGGCAATCGGCCGTCACAGTATATCAGTACATCCTGGGGAGAATACAGCTGTGGTTGAGGATAAAAATGAGTTGAGTTCGGTGTCTGATCCGGATTTAGTGCAGCAGATAGGGCAGGAGCTTTTGGATGATGATGTGGTCGATCTGACTGCGGAGTTTTTTAAGGCTCTGGCTGATCAGACTAGGATCCGGATTGTCAACGCTTTGCAGCTGCATGAGTGGCTGTGCGTATCTGATCTGGCGGCTGTGCTTAATATGAGCAAATCTGCCATCTCGCATCAGTTAAGTTACCTGCGCCTGAATAACCTGGTACGGGTCAGGCGTGATGGCAAACGCGCCTATTACGCCCTCGATGACGAGCACGTAAAACAGGTCTTCGCCATGGCAGTGTCGCATATTGCCGAGAAAGAGGAACTTAACTGAAGTAAGCTGCCCTTTGGCTAAGGCCGTGCCTGCCCGTGGTTTAGAGTTCTAATCCGGCCTTACGCAGCAGTTGCGTGTCCTGGCGTAGCGCAGCAAAGGGCACGAAGGGTGGGGGTTCAAGTCCTTGTCCAGGCAGCGCCAAGAGTTCTTTTTCCAGCCAAATCATGTCATACCAGCGTCCAAATTTATAACCGCAGGCTTTAAAATGTGCACACTGCTGGTAACCCTGCTTTTGATGGAAGTATAAGCTTCCATTGTTCAGATAAGGATCATCCCCGCAACTGTCATAGGCTAGGCAGGCGTAAAGGGTGCAGATCCCCTGTGCCTTAAGCAAGCATTCCAGGCTTTGGTAGAGTGCGCGGCCTACCCCGCTTTGGCGCTGATCCTGCCTGATGTAGATGGAGCTTTCCGCAGCATGGATATAGGCTGCGCGCTCCTTAAAGGGGGAAGCGTAGCAGTAGCCGATAAGTTGGCCGTAGCTTTCAGGGGCAGTACTTTGCGCAGCGAGGTAAGGGTAGTTTGGTAAAGTACCACGTATTCTGTGCACAAATTCAGCAGAATCCGGCGCTTCGTACTCAAAAGTAATGGCGGTCTGTTCCACGTATGGACGGTAGATGGAGGCAAGTGCCGGTGCATCTGTTTCTGTAATTAGGCGCAGGAAAAAGGGCAGGGGGCTGCCTGTGGACGGACCTGTGGACAAATGCGGTATTTCTATCATCAATTTACGGCAAAAATCTCCCCGCTTCTTAAGCGAGGGAGAATTTGTCGTCCTCCGTTTTTTCTGATTTCGGTTAAAGAGGTTCTGCGCTTTTTAACCGCGCCGGACGTCAGTTGTAGGCTGGACTATAAAATACGAAAAGTATGCGCTCTATATGCAGCCTGCGTCAATGTTGCTGCCAGGGGAAATTTCTTGTCATTGCGGAACTACACAGTTTTTGCGTAAACTCGTGACAAATGATCAGGAAAGTGCAGTGCAGAATATCCGCTGTCTTAATTGCGGGATGTGCTCTACAGAATTGAGGCTTGAGACATGAGCAGGAAAAAGGATTCTAACTTTATTTTTTTAGAACAGTTGCCAGATTCCGTTAAACGGGCCTATTTAAGCGAAATAAAAGCTTATCTTTATGCTGACAGCGGTGATTATCTCAATCCGGATTGGAATGGTACCTTAAGTCCGGTACAGCTTGCTGAGCTTTTGCTCTTAGCTTCACGTATCAATCTGAAACTTGATACTTATGAAGATTTTTTAGAGCTGATTAAGCCTGAAAATCCCGAGGACTATCTGGAAACTGCAGATTTTAAGCGCTGTATCCTGGCAGATCAGGAGGTCGAAAATCTTTATGTCTGGTCTGTGGCTAAGGATTTGATTGCCATAAATTACAAAATATGTACGGCACCAAACAGTGAAAGCGATTCTGCTGGCCCTGCTGATGAGCACTTGGATAAAGAAACGGCGCTGCTTGATGCTTTGGACGAAAATGATCCGGACTTTTTCGCTAAATATGAAGATCTGCAGCTAAATCAGTTTTTCCGCTGGTACAAAAGCTCAGCTTATATCATCGACTATGTTAATAAATATTTAGTTGATGATGAGCTGACAGCAGGTGCCTTGGCTGTCTGGGCCAACTGCATGGAGGATTATGTGGAGTTCAATTGCTCTGACATGACCATGTATGAGGCGGATGATGAGGATTTCAAAGCACAACTGAGCTCTTTTGAGGAAAGTCTGTGTGATGATGCCGGGGAAGGAAACGGCCTGATGCCGCTTAATGCATTGTATTTTACCGGCTCACCGGATGGCATCAGGGCGGTGGATTATCTGGGTATGCTGGTTAAGGCTTATGGCTTTGCGGCAAAGGCCAGCAGCATCGGTAAGGCCGGTTTGGCGCTGTTCTCCCTGTCCAATCCTGTTACCGGCGTCATGGGTCTTGCTTCCTTGGGTATCACCGGCGCATTATATCTGGCTAAAAACAAAGCCCAGGACAAAAGAAAGTTTAAGCAGGCTCTGGCCAGAACGCACGGCATTATCTATCAAAAGGCCCGAGAGCTCATTACCGTTTTTACCGACGAGATTTACAAGCAGATTTACGATTATGACAAGGATTGCTTTAAATCTGGCGATTTGCACAAATATCATGCCCAGCTGATGCAGCTGCATTATGCTTCCAATTATCTGGAGCTCGGGATAGAGGATTTTAAGCGTGCTGAACTTGAGATTCAGCTGCCGGTTCAGCTTGATCGTCGTCGCCTCATGGCTATTACGACGGGCAAAAATGCGGCTCCGGTAAGGGAGTTCGTGGAATCCTGTTATTATCCGGAGGATTATGCTGATGAGGAACTGCGCAACCGGCTGACCTTTGAATGCAGCTTAAACGATCTGTATAAGCTGAATTCTATTTTCACGGATCTGGGTTATTTTTCTATTACCGGTATCGCGAAAAAGACGCTGCTGCTCAACTAAGAGTCCGGCGCTTAACGCTCACATCCGTAGTAAACCAGTTTGCAGATCAGATCTCACAGGCCGCAACACATTGATTTTTGTAAAAGCTAAGCCCGACTTTGCAGGTGGTATATCCCATTTGTACCAAGGGATCGGTATAGTGCCGCTCTTTTATCTGTGTCAGGGCGGCAGCAGCCCTGACAGGCAGCTGTGCAGAATCCGGGGATAGTTTGCACTCAATGACCAGGGCCTGCAGCGACTTGGGATCCATGATCATGATATCAGGGCGCCCTAGACCTGCTTCAGTATTGGACTTAATTTGCAATGCCGGGGCATTTGCCCACAGTCCCAGCGTAAAGGCGTGATAGAAGTTTTCCTGATAGTCATGAAAGCTGATTATCCGTTTGAGCAGTTTGCTCATTTCCATGCTGATAGTGGCGGCATCTGCTCTGAAAAGGGCTTCCTGTAAAGTACCAAGATTTTGTACCTGCAGGAATTCCGTTATCCACTGGTAAATTGCCTTGTAAAAAAATAGAGTTGATTTCCAGATTGGGGATTTTAACTAATGCCGCGTAATTCCCCTTGCGTGAGCCTGGGGATGAAAGCGGCTGGTGTCGCACATTTTGATCATGTACAAAACTCTCTAAGAATTCAGGAACGGGCTTTTTTGCTCCGACCTGAT
>CALXOT010000143.1 GCA_944390085.1 uncultured Succinivibrionaceae bacterium | reverse complement strand
TAACGGATGCGCTCTAGTAGTTCAGCCGGACTTTTCTTCAGCCAGTCATGAATTGGTGCTGGTTCTACAGCAATATCCTTGCCATCAGGTTTGATAGTAAGGCATTGCCCGCTAAAGCCTGAAGGATGCGGCAGAAGCTGCAGCCCGATTGATATTACCGTGCCGGAGGTAGAGGCATGCAAAGGCACATTGCGCTTTCCTCCAGGTACAGTCAGTACCTGTCCTGCCTTCACGTAGTCTCCTGTCTGCACCAGGATCTGCCCGCCAGGTCCCAGATGCCGCTCCAGGGGGAGGGTGATGAGTGAGGGCATGGGCAGTTCTTCAATTGCGCAGTCAGAAGTGTTTTTTAATTCCTGAGGTCTGATGCCGCCAAAAAAGCGCCAGATTTTGCCCTGTAGGATTTTTTGTAGCTGTGCCGAGGCCATTATTTGCTGCCTCCGGTGATGCGAATGGACTTAATGTTCCAGTTAAAATTCTTAAGCTTCAGATCCACGTTGATAAGCTCAATGCACTCTTCCGGGCAGGACTTAAGACAGTCACCGCAAGCAATGCACTCTTCAGTTAACACGTAATGGGGCTGTTTGATATCGCCTGCGATGGCATCAACCGGACATTTACGGGCACAACGGTGGCATCCGGTGCATAGGCTTTGATGGATGAAAGCAGTCTTGCGGGGGGCAAAAAGCATATCCTCACTTTCATCTGCAGGCGGATCGATGCCTAAAATATCAGCAAGTTCCTTTATAGTATCCGGCCCTCCCGGAGTACACTTGTTGCACGTGGTTTCACCTGAGGCAAGGGCCTTGGCATAAGCGCTGCAGCCAGGATAACCGCACTGTGCACACTGTACCCCAGGCAATGCTTTTTCCAGCTGATGCTCAAGTGAAGTTTCGCCTAAAGAAGATCTTGCCAAAAAAGAGAGCAGCAGCCCCAGGATAAACAGGATTGAAGCCAGGGCCAGCACGAAATAAAGTTCATCCTTAGTGATCATGCGGCACTTCCTGCAAATCCGGCAAAGCCCATGAAGGCCATGCTCATGAGTCCGGCGGCAATCAGGGCGATAGCCGATCCTTTAAATGGAGCCGGGACATCTGAAATGGCCAGGCGCTCGCGCATAGCTGCAAAAAGCAATAATACTAGGGTAAAGCCGGCGCCGGCACCTGCTGCAAAGACCGCGCTTTGCCACAGATTGTGTTGCAGTGAGGCATTGAGCAAAACCAGTCCCAGGACAATGCAATTAGTGGTGATCAGCGGTAAGTAGATGCCCAGTGCCCGGTAAAGATCCTCAGATATGCGCTTGATGATGATTTCGGTTAATTGCACTACTGCAGCAATGATTACTATATCGACAATTAAATTCAAAGATCCAAGGCCAAAAGGCTCCAGCACCAGGGTATTTACGGTGGCGCAGCATACTGAGGTCAGGATCAGGACAGAGGTGGTGGCACCTCCCATGCCCAAAGCAGCGGAGAGGTGATTTGACACCCCGAGAAAAGGGCAGATACCTAAAAAACGCACCAACACAAAGTTATTGACGATGGCGGCGCTGAAAAACAAAATTAAAGCTTCAATCACTTAACAAAAATCCATGTAGTACGGCAGTAAGTTTCCTGACTTTCAGGGGGGCAGTTATAATGCCGCGCCCCATGATAACGCAAAGCCAGCTTTGCTATTTGCGATAAAAAATCATCTGCTGCAGGATGCGCTATTGTAGCGCAATCTTTTGCTGTGAAAAGAGGGCATGATAAAAGCACAGACATCACGCCAACAGCAGTCAGGAAGCTTGTGCCGGCAGTAAATCGCCGTTATAGTGCCTTAAGCTCACAATCTAAAGCTGTACTGGCAACAAAGGATGCAGATTATGACAGGACATCAGCAAAAAAAGAAACAGAAAACAAAGAGCAGCACCGGGGCAGCCCAAGACAAGATAAGGCGCTGCTTGTTGTCGCAAGCTGAACGAGAGTTAATTTTTCAAAGGCTTGCTGCTGCCCATCCGCATCCACAAAGTGAACTTAATTTCAAAAATCCCTTTGAGCTGTTATGCGCGGTTGTGTTGTCGGCACAGGCTACGGATGCGTCGGTTAATAAGGCTACCCCGGCTTTGTTTGCTGCAGCTCCTGACGCGGGCAGCATGGCAGCACTGGGTGAAGAAAAAATAGCTTCTTATATCAAGACCATCGGGCTGTGGCATGCTAAGGCCTCTTATCTTGCAAAGCTTTCACAGTCCCTGGTGGATCATTACGGGGGAGAAGTCCCGGCAGACTATAGCAAACTGATAAAACTGCCGGGAGTGGGCTCTAAGACTGCCAAGGTGGTGCTGAATGTAGCCTTTGGCCAAAGCACAGTGGCAGTGGACACCCATATTTTCCGAGTGGCCAACCGCACCGGCCTATGCCTTGGAAAAAATGCGCGTGAGGTGGAGGAGCATATTGTTTACTATATTCCGCCAGCCTATTTAAAGGAGGCTCATCACTATCTGCTGCTACACGGCCGGTACGTTTGCAAAGCCTTAAAACCTGATTGTGCTGGATGTTTGCTAAGTTCAGTGTGTAGGTCGCATCAGGAAGCAGGCCTGCAACCTCTAAACATGCGCAAGGGCTCAGCTTCCTCCTGAAGGGGTGACTACTTTCCCGTCTTAAGAAGGCGGGAATTTATAGCTTAAATAACAGCGGTAATCAGATGATGTGCTTGCAGCAGATTATAGATCTGATTGTTAAGCAGGTTGCGGTTTAAGCTGTACAACAGCAGGTTGAATATCAGGCAGAGCATGATGATAAGCAAAACTGCGCACACAATCTGTCGCGAGGCCAGTATGTTGTGTGAAACATAGTAATGCCCGAGCAGCAGGCGCAGCAGCATACCCAGTCCGAGGACTGAGCAGGCAGCGTAGGGCTTTAAGATAATAAAACACAGAGCCACTATCAGGATAGCACAGACTAAAAGCCCCTTAAGGCTCATGGTGCCGAAGCTGTCTACCGGATCCTGCTTTAAATCAAAACATAAGGTTGAGGCAAAGCAGGCTGCAACGGTGCTTGACAGGGCAAAGAAAATAGCGGCCTCAAACGGCTCATTGCAGATATACAGCACATTGATCATAAAGTTCAGGAGCAAAATTGGCAGCATCAGCGAGGCTGCATTTAGCATGGTATCAGGACGGCGGCGGGTTAAAAGCCCCACTAATTCAGAAAGCCCCCTGAAGGAAGTCAGCCCGCTGCACAGAATAAATGCAGTTACACAGAAGCCCCCGCTAATGGACTGCATGTCAGTGTAAGCACAAATCACTGCAGAAAGTGTTCCGGAGAGGGCTCCGGTCAACAGATAGGGCAAAGCCATGGAACCAGGGTAGCAGGGGCCAAAGCGCATTGAAAGTTGAGGCAGCAGTACGCTTAAGGTGGTGTGTGAGAACAAGGCAGCAACTAGCTGACGGCAAAAGAGGATAAAGGATAGCCTTAAAGGTAGTACCTCTTTGTCATTAAATGAGGAAATAGCGTTGTCTTTTGTATGTTGCTGTCTTTCTTTAGCCAGATCATCGTAATTGGGACTCTTGCTTTGATAATTTACTTCAAAGGGCTGGAATTGTGCGGCCTGTATGAGCTTTTGCTGATTGCGCACCATGCTGTGCATTTCATGGCTCATTTCATGATACTCACCGACAAGGCGTTGCCCCTCTTCCGGGCTTAAGTGTTCAGGTTCAAGCCTGATATCCTGGGCTGTCTCGGTATAACTTACTCTCTGCTGTCCTGAAAGAGCGGGTTCTGCCGAACTGTGCCCAGCTACCTGATCTGCAGGCTGCAATGCATCCGAGGTACTGCTTTTTTCAGAAGGTTCATGATAGTCCTGGCTATAGGCGGATCTTGGAATGCCGTACTCATCAACTGAGCGCTTTGCAGTGATTTCATCCTGATTGGGGGCTGTGGCAGAGGTCAAATCATGGGGTGTTACTGAGTTTTCCGTAGTTGGGGCTGTGGGGCGCAGGTTTTCAGGTACAGAAAAATTGCTTTGCAGGAAGGCTGGATCAGGGGTGTCGCCACTGGGGCTTTGTGTAAAGTCATTCAGGCTTACGTCCTTGAATATGTCTTTTTGTGCTACCGCAGCAGGCTCCTGAACGGAAGTCTTGGCGGAGCTGTTGCCTGCAAATAAATTCTTTAATTTATCCATGCCCATGTTTTTTACCCGCTATATAAAGCACAGTGACGCACTTGGCGTCAGGCACTGCGCTGCGCAAGACTTAGTTTAATGCGCCCATGGCTGTCTGACAAGGCAGAGCACGTAAAAACTGGCTCTGCCTTAATTGTCAGTCTGTAAAAACAGCAGGATTAAGCATCAACCCACACTTCTTTGGCTATTTTCACTACCAGATCTACTTTGGCCCATTGCTCGGCTTCAGTTAACTGATTGCCCTCCTCGGTAGAGGCAAATCCACATTGCGTGGATAGGCAGAGCTGCTCTAAAGGCACATAGGTTGCAGCTTCAGCAATGCGCTCTTTGATCAGATCTTCTGATTCCAGGGCGGCGGTTTTGGAAGTAATAAGCCCCAGCACTACGGTCTGATCCTTAATAAAGCGCAAAGGTCTGAAATCCCCGGCCCTTTCACTGTCATATTCCAGGAAAAAGCCATCCACACGGCAGGAACCGAAAAGCTTGGATGCCACCGGTTCATAGCCGCCTGAGCTGAACCAGGTGGAGCGGAAGTTGCCGCGGCAGATATGCATGCAGATGGTTAGATCAGCAGGTTTGTGATCGATGATGGTGTTGAGCATGCTGATATAAAGATCGGCAATTTTATCCAAATCAAGCCCCCGTGCAGCGTAGGCTGCTCTTTTTTCTTCAGAACAGAACTCACCCCAGGAGGTGTCGTCAAGCTGCAGATAGCGGCAGCCTTTTTGATAGAGCGCGTCCACACAGCGGCAGTAAGCTGCAGCTATGTCTGCGCATAATTCCTGTTCACGGCCTGCGTAAAGCTCAATGGGCTGATAGTCATCAGGGCGGACACAACATATTAAATGCAACATTGAAGGAGACGGTATGGTGAATTTCACCAGGTCGTTACCAGCAAGGTGCTGCAGGCGTTCAAAGTGATCTAAAAAAGGATGATCTGCCGGAAAATCAATTTTGCCGTTGATGCGTATGGTCTCAGCCTTTGGGGACTTGTCTTTAAACTGTACTGACCAGGCCTTGGCTTTAATATGTTCGATGCCGCTTAAGGCAGCCAAAAAGTCAAGATGCCAGTAGGCACGGCGGAACTCTCCGTCCGTAACAGCGTGAAGCCCATGCTGACGCTGCAGTTCAACCAGGCGCAAAATTTCCCTGTCCTCAAGTTCAGTCAAATCAGCTTTGCTCATGAGTCCTTTGGCGTATAAGGCACGGGCTGAGGTAATGGCTGCCGGACGTAGGAAAGATCCGACGTGATCAGCTCGGAATGGAGGATTGATTCTGGACATGGAAAGATCCTTATATTTAATTGTTTACTTGAATAAATAAATTTTTGTTGAAGAAGCTGCAGTTTAGCGCGCCAGGTGGTACTGATAAAGATAGCCGTCAAAATTGCACTGTTTTAAGACAGTCAGTAAACCTACATTAATTAGTACCGGTGGTGACTGCTTTAGTTATGGTTTTAGCTCATCTCCCCGCTTGTGCGCTAACAGTGCTTTAAGTTTAAACGGGGTGCTGCCCGGGATAGCAAAAGGCCAGAGATATTCCCAGCTTGCGGCGCTGAAAGCAGGCTCAAGCTCATCTATACTTTATACTTTGCAGATTCTTTACTGCAGTAAGCAGATCGATAATGGGTTTGGCTTTAAGATCGGGAACTGCGGTACTGCCGATGTGCCAGATTTTCAGGCAATTGTTTTTTTCCATTGACTGCTTAAATTTGGCTGCAGCATCGATAAAGTTCAGGCGTCAGCGCGGGGCGGCTGTGTTTTCCTTTATCTGTTGTAGCATGATGAGTAATGCTTCCCCCAAAACGCTTACATTGTTTATGATTTAGCAGAAAATGGAGTTTTGCCTGAAAGTAATCTGCGGATTCTCTTCATTTCTGGACTGACGGAAATTGTTCAATACTTGCGACAAGCAGAGGTAAACAGATTATATAGTCTTCGATGGAACTGATGATATATGAAATGTTTGAAAGAAAATGAAAAAATGGCCTTGGGTTTATGGTATGACGCCAATTATGATGCAAATCTGGTGGCGCAGCGCCTGCAGGCCGAGGATCTGTGTTTTAAGCTTAATAAGACTGCCCCCTCAGATACACAGCTACGTGAAAATATTCTAAGCCAGCTGTTGCCCAAAAGGGGTAAGGAAACGGTGATCCTTTCGCCCTTTATGACTGATTACGGCTTTAACTGCAGCATCGGTGACTATACCTTTATCAATCATAATGCCTATCTGATGGATGGAGCTCCCATTGTTATCGGGGCACATTGTTTTATTGGACCTAATTGTGGCTTTTATACGGCCAGTCATCCGTTACTGCCTCAGGAACGCAATCATGGATGGGAAAAGGCTTTGCCCATTACGTTAGGGGATAATGTATGGCTTGGAGCTGGAGTGATGGTATTGCCAGGGGTAACAATCGGGGATGATGCGGTGATTGGAGCTGGCAGTGTAGTGACCCATGATATACCGCCTGGCTGCATTGCCTTTGGATCTCCCTGCAAGATAGTGCGGGAGCTCACGGAGAGCGACAGTATTGCGCGCGATCTGGCTGTTGAAAGCGCTGTTGCACACGGCAGAGGCTGATTTTTGGTGCTTTTAGCCTGCAGGGATATGGATTATAATAAAGCCCCCTCAGAAAAGAAGAAATAGCTGCTGCCTGCAGCTTTTGGCAGCGTCTGTTTTTGCTGCCATTAGATTTATGGATCAGAAGGTCTTTTTGTGATCAAATTAAGTCATATTGTCAAGACTTACAATCAGGGTACAGCTCAGGAAGTAAAGGCCCTGCACGATATTTCACTTGAAATAAATAAAGGTGAAATTTTCGGCGTGATCGGACTGTCCGGAGCCGGTAAGTCAACATTAATCCGTATCATCAATATGCTGGAGCGACCTACAGCTGGCACGGTCGTGGTTAACGGCCAGAATCTGACTGCCATGAGCGAAACTCAGTTGCGTCAGGCGCGGCAGCATATTGGAATGATCTTTCAAAGTTTTAATTTGCTTTCCTCTGCAACCGTCAGGGAAAATGTAGCTTTCCCCTTGAAATTGAGCGGACGCATGGAGCGGGCAGTCATCGACAAACGGGTGGACGAACTGTTGGAGATGGTCGAGCTGTCAGATAAGGCCTTGATGTATCCGGCCCAGTTATCAGGTGGGCAAAAGCAGCGCGTGGGTATTGCCCGTGCCTTGGCATCCAATCCTGCAGTACTGCTGTGTGACGAGGCTACTTCAGCTCTTGATCCCAAGACTACTAGCTCAATTCTGGAGTTGTTAACTTCGCTCAGGCGTAAACTGGGCCTGACCATCGTCATCATCACCCATCAGATGGAAGTGATCAAGGAGTGTTGTGACCGGGTGGCAGTAATTGACGGAGGTGTAATCACAGAGCTCGGTTCGGCCACTGAGATTTTCATTGATCCCAAGGAGGCACTGACCAAGCGCCTGGTATCAGCAGCGGTGCGCCGTGGTCTGCCTAATTTGTTACGCCATACCCAGGTGGTGCCGGAATATCACGAGGGTGCCAAGGCAGTGCTGGAGCTGCTGTTTTTAGGTCCGAAGGCTGATGCCCCGGTGATTGTTGATGTGGCAAGGGAGTGCGATGTATCCATCTCGATTTTGTCAGGCAACATTGATCATATCCAGAATCAGCCATTTGGCATTATGGCCGTGGAGGTGGGCGGCACCCGTTCAGAAATTGACCGTGCCATCAATGAATTTAAACAGCGTGTACATAAAGTTGAGGTCTTAGGCTACGATGAACGCAAGCAGCTTTCTGAACTTTGATCTGATAAGCCGTATCGGCGGCTTGCTTTTTAATGCCAGCCTTGAGACCTTGTACATGGTGTTCATTTCATCGCTGGTCTGTATTGTGGTTGGAGTTCCCTTAGGAGTAGTGTTGCTGATAACTTCCAAGGGCTACTTCTGGGACAGCCCTCGCTTCTACTCTGTGCTGGCAGCAGTAGTCAACGCTTTGCGCTCCATTCCTTTCATTATCCTGATGGTTGCCATTATTCCATTTACAAAATTTATTGTCGGCACCTCAATCGGCACCACGGCCGCCATTGTCCCGCTGACTATTGGCACTATTCCATTTTTGGGACGTCTGGTGGAGACTTCTTTGCGTACTGTGCCTTTTGGCCTGATTGAAGCGGCACAGTCCATGGGAGCCACTCCCTGGCAGATTGTGCGCCGGGTGCTGTTACCTGAGGCCATGCCGGAGCTGATTCAGAACTTTACCATTACTGTTATCGTGATCATTGGTTTTTCTGCCATGGCTGGCACCATTGGAGGCGGTGGCTTGGGTGACCTGGCCATCCGTTACGGGTATATGCGCTTTCGTGCTGATGTGATGATCTCTACCGTGGTGATCCTGATCATCATGGTGCAGGTGGTGCAATGGATTGGTGATTACCTGACCCGCCGTTGTGATCATCGCTAAGTCATGGAAATTGCCTTAGCCTGTTGACTGGCTGGGGCTTCTGCCACTGCAAAGAATTAATACTAAAAAATAAAACTATTGAGCAGGTGCGGTTTGTGCAATGAGCCGCACCTGCACTGTTTTTGGGCAATGGCGCCCGTATTTGCAGCTTCCGTTTAAATTCTGCTTGTATTGGCATTTTTTTCTCTTCACAATGAGTACATGCGAAAAACCCCCTCAGTAAAAATCTGGGTTTTTTAAGGAGCATAGATTTTATGAAGAAAATTTTAGCGTTAGCTGCAGCATTGTCCTGCGCCTTCGGTGCAGCCTCAGTTTCTGCAGGTGAGATTTCTGTAGGTGTAACTCCGGTTCCGCATGGCGAGATCATGGAGTTCATCAAGCCTATAGTGGCCAAACAGGGAGTTGAGCTTAAGATTGTTGAGTTCAATGACTATGTGCAGCCCAATTTAGCTACTGCTGATGGAGATCTGGATACCAACTATTTCCAGCACCGCCCTTATCTGGCCACCTTCTGTAAGGATCATGGCCTTGATTTGGTGGAAGTTGCCCCGGTACACATTGAACCCATGGGCATTTATTCCAAAAAAGTTAAGGATTTAAAGCAGGTTGCTGATGGTGCGGTAGTGGGGATTCCTAACGATCCTACCAATGGTGGACGTGCCTTGTTGTTAATGCACAGCCAGGGCTTAATCAAGCTTGCTGATCCTACTAATATCACTGCTACTGTGATGGATATCACCGAAAATCCGCATAACCTGGATGTAAGGGAATTAGAGGCGGCACAGCTGCCGCGTGCGCTTGATGATCTTGATCTTGCTGTCATCAACACTAACTTTGCCATGCAGGCTGATTTGATCCCCAGTCGCGACGCCCTGGCAGTTGAAGGTGCAGATTCTCCTTACGTAAATGTGCTGGTGGCCAATCCTGAGAGTGCTAAAAACCCTGATCTGCAGATTGTGATTAAGGCTGTGCAGTCTCCAGAAACCCGCAAGTTTATTGAAGAAAAGTATAAGGGAGCAGTGCTGGCTGCTTTCTGAACTGTAGGTTCAAAGTACTGAATAAAGGCGGACTGATCATGAATATCAGTCCGTTTTTTATACCTTAACAAAATAAAAAATTTCTTTAAATAACAGATTATTGCCGATATGATAGTGGCTGTGTTGGTTTGATTTCGGGATAAGCCGATTTGGGGAGAGGGCTCTTAATATGACAGGCGGCAAGCGCGCAGCTGAGGTTAAGCTTAAAACAGTGTTAAGTGCAGAGGCAGCGCCAGATCTTACCGCACCCGGTTCCGGAATGCAGACAGATGTGCAGGCAGATCCAGGGTACGCACCGTCTGAGGAGATTTCAGCTGCAGCTTCGGATTTGTTCTGGCTGGAGGCAGAGCTTTTAGATGAGGCAGGACTTGGTGCAGGAGGTGAGGAACAGCCAGAGTTATCTTCCAAAGCAAGGGATGGGCTGACAGCAGCCTTAGGGACGTTAAGCCTAAAAAATAAGGAAAATAATGCGCAGGATTTATCGCAAAATCCCGGGAGATCTGACAATCAGGATTTGAGTTTAGCCCCTGTGCCTCATGCTGTGCAGGATAAAGTTTTTGACTCCGCTGCTTTTTTAAAGACGGTGCCCAACCGTCCAGGATCTTACCGCATGTATGATGCAAAGGGCACCGTGATTTATGTAGGTAAGGCCAAGGATTTAAGAAAACGCCTGGCACAGTACTTTTTAAAGCATGTGGCACCCAAGACCCGAGCCTTGGTGTCGCATATTGCACACATTGAGTTTACTGTTACTTTTTCAGAAACAGAGGCGCTGATTCTGGAAAATAATTTAATCAAGCAGTATCAGCCGCGTTATAACATTTTGCTGCGTGATGATAAATCATATCCATATATCCTGCTGACTGCTGAAAAACATCCGGCAGTTTATTATCACCGGGGGCCACAGCGCATAAAGGGAGATTATTTCGGTCCTTTTCCGGATAGTACGGCTGTCAAGGATAGTCTGCGTATTTTGCAAAAAATCTTTCCGATAAGGCAGTGTGCACAGAATGTGTATGAACACCGTTCCCGCCCCTGTCTGTTGGCTCAGTTAGGTAAGTGTCTGGCTCCATGCGTGCCAATGTCTCAAAAAGAGGAAGCTTATTATGAAGAGCAGGTACGTCTGCTCAAGCTCTTTTTAAATGGGCACAATCAGGAACTGTTAAATAAACTGACAGATATTATGCAGCGACATTCCGATGCCCTGGAATTTGAAGAGGCAGCCCGGGTGCGGGATCAAATGTTGGCTTTACGTCGGGTGCAGGAGGCTCAGTCTGTATCTTCAGATCAGGATTATGATCTGGATGTAATCGCAGCGGCAACCGGTGGCGGCTTTGCCTGTGTGCATGTTCTGTTTATCAGGCGTGGACGGATTTTGGGTACACGTTCCTATTTTCCTAAATTACCGGCTGATGGAGGAGAGGGAGAGCTGCTGTCTGCTTTTTTGATGCAATTTTATTTAAACGACAGCCGGGCTCTGATGTTTCCAAAGGAAATAGTATTGAGCGAGCAGCTTGAGGATGAAAAGCTATTGGAACAGGCGGTATACAAGCTTTCCGGACGTGAGGTTCGCATTACTCACCGCGTGATAGCAGAACGTGCCAAATATTTGCGTCTGGCTGCCGATAATGCCAAGACTGCTTTAAATTCCAAACTTGCAGCCAGTTCTACCGCCAAAATGCGGATTGAATCATTGGAGCGAATTCTAGGCATAAGCGGTGTGCAGCGCCTGGAATGCTTTGATATCTCCCATACTCAGGGTGAACTTACAGTGGCATCCTGTGTGGTATTTGGGCGCGAAGGGCCGGAGAACTCACGTTATCGGCGTTATAACATTGAAGGGATCACCCCGGGTGATGATTTTGCTGCCATGCACCAGGTGTTAAGCCGGCGCTTCCGTGAGGTTACAGCCGGAGAACGGCCTGATATTATCTTTATTGATGGTGGCAAGGGACAATTAGCTCAGGCCGAGGAGGTGATAGGCAAGGCCTATACTGATGCCGGGATAGCAGTGCCGCAGATAGTGGCTGTGGCAAAGGGGGAGGGACGAAAGGAGGGACTTGAAACCTTAATCAAGGCTTTTACCCATGAGGAATATCATTTGACCCTGGCCGATCCTGCCTTGCAGCTAGTACTGCATATCCGTGATGAATCACACCGTTTTGCCATTACCGGACACCGTGGCCGGCGTCTTAAGGCCCGAACAGCTTCGGCACTTGAACAGATAGCAGGTGTGGGCGCAAAAAGGAGGCAGGCTTTGCTAAAACATCTGGGCGGCAGGCAGGAAATCATGCGTGCTGGCGTCGATGAACTGGCCAAGGTTCCGGGGATCAGCCGTGCACTGGCGCAGAAAATTTACGATGCCCTGCATTAACGGAAAACAGCAGTAGGAAAAGTAAAGGAAATATAAGGTAAAACCGGGGATAATCCCCGGTTTTATCGGCACTGGCGCAGCAGTGCACATGGTTTAGGGGCTTAGTGCGACATCACATATTTTACGAATTGCAGCTTGGTCTCACTGTCTGCACTTTCGTACAGGGAAACGAGCTGGCGCAATGCCGGAGAGGCAGAGCTTACCGCACCACCGGAGGTGGAGGAGGTGGCTAAGTTAGACTCCTGCTCATAGCTGGTCATCGGAGCTGACATGGTGATGTTCTGGGGCTGGGAGGAGGTACCGGCAAAAGCGTCTGCTGTAATGCTGGGGGCACCGTAGGAGGTCATGCCGATGGTGCGATCCGAGCCTGCAACAAACTTAGGGGCGTAGAGGCGGTTTAAGGACATCAAATCCTGGCGGTAGTCACGTAAGATGGAGAAGCCAGACTCAGAGGCAAGAATATAGTAATAAGCTTCAGCCTCAGACAGGGCTGAGCCGTCAGCCTTGGTCAGGGTAATTTTCTGGGTACGCGCATATTGCTCCGCTCCCTTGAGGCTGTTGGGCTGGGCATAGTCAAAGGTATAGCTGGCATCAGCCGGCATATTGGTGATTTCAATAACAATAGGGTTTGAAGCCTGAACCAGACGTTTTTCAGTGGAGGTACCGAAAGTGTTTTCAAACAGTACTACGATTTGATGGCGGCCGGCCGATAAGTTGATGGCACGGGTATCCTTATCAAAGTTAAAGTTTGAAGTATCACCGTCCACCAGCTCAACACTGTAGTGGGGCGGAACTATAAACTGTGCTGCAGATGCGTTAAAGGCGCAGGCTAAGGCCGCGGCAGCTGCTCCAGCTTTTAGAATTGCTTTTATTTGCATTATAAAATCCTTCCTGATCTTAATATGTATAAATAATAGTGGAAAATGACTGAATTAGAAAGTAAATTCAGCTCCTAAAACGTATTTATCCTCTCCATAGCCGTAAGGCAGGCTGGATCCATAAAAATCTTCAGGCTCAGCTCCAAGATCAAGCTGGCTTTCGGCAAAAATTTTGAAACTCGGGCTAAAGGCATAGGCAAGACCTAGCTTCAGATCCGAGGTAATAAAGAAATCATCGTAATGCTGCAGCTCCAGGCCTCCGGTAAAACTCAGTCCGTTTGGCATAGTGTAATTCAGCGCCAGCTCAGTGGTATAAATCTGATGCTTTAAGTATTCATAGTCGGTGCCGGTAAAAACGAAAGCTGCATACAATTCGCTGCCGAATACCCCATAACTTACAGCAAAACCATAATCATACTTATGCCCCGGTTTATGGTTTTTAATAAATTCAGTGGCTTGAGCATCTGTCAAACCATAATCCTGAGCCAAGATCGGGGCAAAATAATCTTGCATTTCCTGGGAACCGGTGCTGTTGTCATAGGTCAGATCGCTGTAGGAAATGCCATAAGCAATACTTACTTTATCGAACATTTGTGTGGCAAGAGAAATAGCACCGGCATTGCGCACAGAGAAGGGAGAGCCGTTGATGCGACTTTGTGAGGTTTGCCAGGACAGGCGCAGATCGTAGCTTAAGGCAGCAAAACGGTACATGATCTGACCTGGCAGAGTGTCTCCCATAATGTAATAGTCATTGGCCCGGCTGTCTAAGTAATTGTAAATATCGGTAGCCCCAGCTACGGCGTAATAGGCACTATCGCCTTTCCCGAAGGTCAGGATGCCATACTGATAGGCATCAATGCCGGCATACAGATAGCGGGTATCAGTACCGTCAATACTATCAGGCATATCCCATTCTGCCTGCATGATTGCATCAAGGCCGTCAGTAAGCCTGGCACGGGATGCCAGTCCCAGTCGGAATGCTGAGGCCAGACTATTGTCACCGTATTGATTTGAATAATTGCGATCCGGGGCAGAGCCCTCTCCTGAAAGCAACAGAGCCTGTGCCCTGCCGTAAAGATCAAAGGTGAAATTGTCGGAGGCAAAGATAGTGGCTGCGCTGGCTTGTGCCGCAAGGCAGGCACCAAGTGAGATGGCAGACAGCTTGAACAGGGATTTCATAAAAATTTTATGCTGATAAGTCAAGTAGTACTTAATTAAACCGGTTTGTGCAGGCAGGCTTGCGTTTCCCTGACAGGGCGCAGCAGGATGTGCCTTACTGTATTATCCATGTGCC
>CALXOT010000142.1 GCA_944390085.1 uncultured Succinivibrionaceae bacterium | reverse complement strand
GAACCGCCGCATGGCTGAAGAAAATGAGGCTCGCTGGGCTCAGGAAGAAGCTGAGCGCGAGCAGGCAGAAAAGGAAGATCTGAACAGTACTGCCTCCAAGTATGTGCGTGAAGCTGAAGAGCAGCAGGAACGTGAGGCTGAAAACCGTGGTCGTCACCGCGGCAATGCCTCCGATCGTCGACAGGGCGGTAAGAAACGCGAAGAAGCTGAAGTGCAAAATGGCCGCGCTGCGCGCCAGAAGGGTAAGCCTGGCAAGGGTACCAAGGGTGCAGCCAAGCTCAATCAGCAGCAGCATGGCTTTAATCGGCCGGCAGCCCCGGTCAACCGCGATGTGGTGATCGGTGAGACCATCACCGTGGCTGAACTGGCCCAGAAGATGGCGGTCAAGGGTGCTGAAGTGATCAAGACCCTGATGAAGCTTGGTGAAATGGTAACCATCAATCAGGTCATCGATCAGGCAACTGCCCAGGTGGTGGCTGAGGAAATGGGGCACAAGGTCATTTTGCGTAAGGAAAATGAGCTTGAAGAGGAGATTTTAGCTGAACGCCAGACCGAGGCAAAGGCCACCCCGCGTGCACCGGTGGTGACCATCATGGGTCACGTTGATCATGGCAAAACCTCACTTTTAGATTATATCCGTAAGTCCAAGGTCGCAGCCGGTGAGGCCGGCGGCATTACCCAGCGTATCGGTGCTTACCATGTGCAGACCCGTGGCACCGGTATTACCTTCCTCGATACCCCGGGTCATGCGGCCTTTACCGCCATGCGTGCCCGCGGTGCCCAGGTTACGGATATCGTGGTTCTGGTGGTGGCTGCTGATGACGGCGTGATGCCGCAGACCATTGAGGCCATCCAGCATGCCCAGGCGGCCAAGGTACCGCTGATTGTGGCTATTAACAAGATGGATAAGCCCGGTGCAGATCCTACCCGCGTCACCAATGAGCTGATTGCCCAGGGCGTAGTGCCCGAAAGCATGGGTGGCGAGACCCAGTTCGTTGAGGTGTCAGCCAAGACCGGCATGGGAGTGGATGAACTGCTGGAGGCCATCTTGCTGCAGGCTGAGGTGCTTGAGCTTACTGCCATCAGTGAAGGCATGGCCGGTGGTGTGGTGATCGAGTCTCGTCTGGATAAAGGGCGTGGCCCGGTGGCTACCGTGTTGGTGCGTGAGGGAACCTTGCACAAGGGTGATGTAGTGCTGTGTGGCCTGGAGTACGGCCGTGTACGTGCACTGCGCAATGAGAAGGGCCAGAACCTGAATGAAGCAGGGCCTTCGGTGCCGGTCGAGATTTACGGCCTGTCCGGAGTGCCGGATGCTGGTGATGAGGTCACGGTGGTGCGCGACGAAAAGAAGGCCCGCGAAGTGGCCTTGTTCCGTCAGGGCAAGTTCCGCGAGCTGAAGATCGCACGCCAGCAGAAGGCCAAACTTGAAAATATGTTCAAGGACAATAATGCCTCAGAACTTAATGTGGTGCTCAAGTGCGATACCCAGGGTTCAGTGGAGGCTATTTCAGATGCCCTGAACAAACTGGCCACTGAAGAAGTCAAGGTATCCATCGTCGGCTCCGGCGTGGGCGGTATCACTGAGACCGATGCCACTTTGGCTGCAGCTTCAAGTGCCATCATCATTGGCTTTAATGTTCGTGCCGATGGCCCGGCCCGCCGGGTGATTGAGACTGAAGGCGTTGATCTGCACTACTACAGCGTGATCTACGATCTGATTGATGATGTGAAGAAAGCGATGAGCGGTATGCTCAAGTCTGAGATCCGTCAGGAGATCATCGGTCTTGCCGAAGTACGTAATGTATTCAGGCATCCGAAATTCGGTTCCATTGCAGGTTGCATGGTCACCGAGGGCGTGGTCAAACGCTCTGCCCCTATCCGCGTGCTGCGTGAAAACGTGGTCATTTTTGAAGGTGAGCTCGATTCACTGCGCCGCTTTAAGGATGACGTGCCTGAGGTCAAGTCCGGTACTGAGTGTGGTATCGGGGTGAAGAACTATCAGGATGTGCGCGTGGGTGATCAGATAGAAGTGTTTGAAAACATTGAGATCAAGCGTACTATTGATTAATTGAATGCCGCGGATCTAAGGCCGCGGTAATGCAGAGGAATGTAATGCCCAGAACATACGGACGCAAAGACAGGGTCGGAGCCCTGATGTTGCAGGAAGTGGCTAAGATCCTGCAGCAGGATATCAAGGATCCACGCATTAAGATGGCTACGGTTACTGAAGTTTCCGTAAGCCCAGATCTCAAAAATGCCAAGATCTATGTTTCCTTCTTTACAGACGAGGAGTCAAAGATCCAGGAGGCACTAGAAGGATTGCAAAGTGCGGCAGGCTATATCCGTACGGCTCTGGCCAAGAACATGGATCTGCGCTATATGCCGCAGCTTTCTTTTGTTTTTGACAGTTTGCTTACTGACTCCATGAAGCTTGATGCGCTGATTGCAAGTGGTACAGGAAGCGCACCGGCGGAAAGTAAGCCTGAGGCTGAGGATACTAAGGTTGCAGCTGCTGCTGACAACTGATTTGTAGGGGCAGCCTTAAATCTTAAATTCAGGCTGGCTCTTTACAAAATTTCATGCCCGGCTGTAACCGGGCTTTTTATTTTTTAGATTGTTTCAGCAAGTACCCGGGACGGTAATCCGGTGAAGCCGCTAAAGCGGATGGGGAAGGTATAGATCAGTAGATCCCGTCCGGCCACTGCTCTGAGGTTAGATAAGTTTTCCACCACAAAGGTATTGTGATCGGCACAATACTGATCCATGGGGGTATGCTCAGCCCCATTGCGCAAGCCTGAAAAATCAAGGCCAATCAGGCTTACCTGTCTTTGCAGCAAGGCATCGATGAGCTCTTTTGCAAGCTGCGGATGCTGTCTGAAATAATGGGTGCTGCCGTAGGGCACGCGCTCAATAAAGCCGCTGTAAAAACCGATGAACATGCCGGGATTGACCTTGTTAAGATCGATGTCGTTACAGCTGAGCTCTGCGCCCTGATCCAGACCAGGCAGATGGCTTACATCAAAAATTTAAGCCGGGCGCCTGCAATAGTCCAGCGGAAAATCCTTGTTCATAACGTCAAAATGAGTGCCCAGGTGTCCAAAATTAGCCAGATTCAGGTTCTTACCGGCTTGCTCAGTTAGCTGAGGGGGGATTTCCAGCGTAAGATCTGTAAACATTAATGGACTCCATTATGCAGATGTTCAGAAAGGGGCAGTAGTGTGTCAGGAATGGGTGTAATTGAGAAATTTTATGTCAGTACCGATGCCACGCCTGACTGCATCCATCAGCTGTTGTGCCTGTGGACAGGGAAAACCGAGCGGATTGCCGTTCTGTATGCAGGAGGCAAAGGCGATGCATTGGGCCCCCCGGCGTACCAGTTCACGGGCACGCAGCACTGCCTTTTTGCCAGGACAACCGCCGCAGCTGACAAAGCCTACCAGCTCCAGATCCTCGTGTGCAGGAAGCTCTGCAAAACTGCCTTTGCGTAGCTTCATGGTTTTAAAATCGGTAGTGCCCGGGCAATAATCCTCGGTGGCCTGACAGCGGATGATGCCAATTTTCATCTTAAAAAACCTTTAATCATTTGATAGTGACAGTTCACGTGCAGAGGTGAGCAGATACTGCAAGTATGTAAGCTTATGCCAGTGCAAGCAGATTATGGAACCTTATATGAGGCATTATAATGCAGTTGGATATTTCCGCTATCCAGGAGGGGTTAAACCGTGAGGCGGATGTAATATTCACCAGCAGGTGCAATAGAAAAAGGAAAGTTTAAGTTCAATGAGAGGACAGGCAGATCTTAGGGATCACATTGCTGGGGCCCTGGCTGGCATGGTGCTGGGTGATGCTTTTGGTGTACCGGGGGAATTGTGGCCACGGCAGAAAGTGCGCACCCGTTTTGGGGATATTCAGGATTTTCTGGACGGGCCTGCCGATAATATTGTGGCCTGTTATTTTAAGGCCGGGCATTATACTGATGACAGTGCGCAGGCGTTGGTGATCCTGGAGGATTTGTTAAAGTACGGGCGGGTGCCTGAGGTTAAGGTGCTGGCACAGGATTTAATCGCCTGGGTGCAGTCTATGCACGGATTTGAGATTAATTTGTTAGGCCCAAGCTCCAAGGCAGCTTTGCTGGCGCATGTCAGGGGTGAGGATTATACCGTCTATACCAAAAATGCACTTACTAATGGGGCAGCCATGCGCATAGCTCCGGTAGGTTGTTTTTTTGAGCCGGGTGAGGAAGAAAGTCTGGCCCGCACGGTGGCTAAGATAAGTGCAGTTACCCATGGTACGGATGTGGCAATTGCCGGAGCCTCAATGATAGCAGCAGCGGTTTGTTCTTATATCCATGGGGCAGATGACAAGGAGGCAGCGCAGAGTGTATGCAAGGCATTTGAGGCCGCCCTACCTCTGGGTGAGCCTACTTGGGCTGCTTCCTTAAAGGCACGCTTTGAACTGGCGCTTTTAAAGATAGAAAGTCGTCCCACCGAGGAGGAAATGAGCCGGTGGATTTATGAAGTTCTGGGTACGGGTACCATGACTTCCGAATCTGTCAGCGCAGCCCTGGCAGCAGCTTTTTATACCAAAAGTCCTGAACAGACGTCACATTTATGCGCTAATATGGGCGGTGATACAGATACCATCGGTGCCATGGCCTGTGCCATCGCTGGCGCGCGCTGTGGGCTTAAGGCATTCAGGACAGAGATGGTGGCTTATTTGCAACGCGTCAATAAGCTTGATTTTGGTAAGCTTGCCGACAGGATAATGCTGGCGCGTGCTTCCTTTTGCAAAGAATAGGGAAAGTTAAGCTATGACAGAAACCCTTACCTTTGATTTGCCCTTGTTGCTGGAACGTTTGCATCCGGGGAAACAGGTTTTGATTATTGGTTCTGCCTTTGCGGATCTGATGCTGAAAATGCCACGTTTGCCGCAACCTGGCGGTGATATGCCGGCACAGTATCAGGGCGTTACGATAGGAGGCTGCAGCTTTAATACTGCAGATGTGCTGTCTAAATTCAAACTGCCCTTTGAGGCTCTGCTGCCCATTGGTGAGGGCATGATGGCTGAACTTATCCGTGCTGAGTTTGTAAAGCGCGGTTATCCGTTGCGGATCTTTTTGGATTGTGGGGATAACGGCTGGTGTCTGACCCTGGTAGAGGGTAATGCTGAACGTACCTTCCTTACCATAGCGGGGATAGAAACGCGTTTTGAAGCAGAATGGATCAGGGAGATGCATCCTGAGAACTATGATTTTATCTATATGTCGGGTTATCAGACCGAAGGAGCTAATGCAAAGGTGATGCTTGATGGCCTGCAGGCTGCGGGCCAGAACTCCGTTATTTTCTATGATACCGGTCCCCGTGCTCCGCATATTGATCCGGCATTTCTGGCGCAATTGGAACAGCAGCACCGGGTGCTGTACTCGGTTAATGCTGATGAAGCGGCTGCGCTGACAGGACGCTCAGATCCTAAACAGGTGGCGCTGGACTTAAGTGCCCGCACCCATGAGCCTTGCATCGTGACCTTGGGGGAAAAGGGGGCTTTGGTCTGTGAGCAAGGGCATTGTGTCCTGGTGCCAGGATTTAAAATTGAACCGGTGGATACAGTGGGGGCAGGCGATGCCCATTCAGGCGGGGTGCTGGCTGGCCTGATGAGCGGATTTAGCCTGCAGGAAGCTGTGTATCTGGGTAATGCCTGTGCTGCTTTTGTCAGTGCGCATGCCGGGGCAGCCTGCGCAGCCAGGCGGGAAGAGTTGCTGCAATTTTTTCAGGGAAGCGTACGCTAAGTACGCAAGGCTTTGATTATGGGCAAGGCTGCCACTATTGAGAAAAACGGCATTAACGCAATGCCTGATGCTGAGCGTTATGGCAAACCATCCGGCCTGTTCCCAGTATGGTTCTCCTGGAACATTTCCATTTTCGGTATTACCTGTGGCATGTATGTGTTTGCGCTGGGCCTGTCAGTGTGGCAGGCTATGCTGGCCGGGGTGCTGGGCTATGTTATCTCCTGTGCCCTGGTAGGCATTTTAGCGGTGGGCTCCGTGCGTACCGGCCTGCCGACTTTAGCGCAATCGCGGATGTGCTTTGGGGTGGATGGCAACCGTATTCCGGCTTTTTTTGGCTATGTGGCTAACATGGGCTGGAAGGTTACCATGCTGTCCATGGCCTCCACCACTTTGGCTGATTTGCTGAGTAATCTGTTTCCGGCTCTGGCGCAGGTTTCCGGCAGTCCTTCATCCTGGTGCCTGTTTTTTTCATTTGTGGCCGTGATCGTGCTGACCATGGTGGGGGCGGTATATGGGTATAACCTGATTTTAAAGGTTGAGCGCTGGATCGCCCTGATTACAGGGATCATGACGGCAATCTACCTATTTTTCTTTATCCCGCAGATTGATTTTGCTCGCCTTGACAGTGTTCCTGCAGGCAGCTTGGGTGTATTCGTCGGGGGCATTGTGCTGGCTATGTCCATGGTGGGGCTGGGCTTTTTAAATTACGGGGGTGACTATTCGCGCTATCTGCCGCGTCAGAGTAAGGCTGGTCCCGTGATTTTCTGGACTACGGCCGGGATTGCGTTGCCGGTTTCAGTATTGCTCATTTTAGGGGTGATGCTGTCTGTGGGAAATCCTGAATTGTTTGATAAGGCTGCGCATGAGCCGCTAGCAGCTTTAACCGGGATCCTCCCCTTCTGGTTTTATGTGCCCTTTTCGCTTATTATCATCATTTCGCTGATTTCAGCGGGGATGACCGGGGTGTACAGTTCAGGACTTGCTTTGATGGCAGCAGGGGTGCCGCTGTCACGGGTGAGTACTACCCTGCTCAATGCCCTGATCATTGCGTTAGGCTGCTTCTACCTTACCTTTATCTCTGACAGTTTCCTGTCCACCTTTTCCTCCTTCTTAGTCTCAATTTCGGTGATCATGGGCTCATGGGGCGCGATAGAGATAGTTGATCTGTTAAGGCAAAAGCGTCTTAACTGGGATTTAAGCCTGACTGAGCCTTATGGCCAGGGCGGACGCAATTACCGCTGGACTGCCATGCTGTCTTTAATCTGTGCCACCGTCATCGGGCTTGGTACCATCACTTCAAGCGATCCTTATATAGGAAGGATCACTTCTTTCCTATTAAGTGAAGAGGCAGCGCAGGGCACTTTTGCCAAGGCTAATGTCGGTTTGCTGGCTGCCATGCTAAGTGGGGCTGCGCTGTATGCCCTGCTTACTTTTGTGCTGCACCTGGATGTGCCCGGCGTGCGGCAAGCTGATGATTAAAGATTAATCTGTAGGCTGCTCAGGTGGTGCCGCAGGATTAGTAGCGACGGTTCTGGCTAAGGCATCGCGCAGGTTTTTGCGGTCAATTTTCTGCGTGGCGGTAAGCGGCAGCTCCTGTACGATGACGGCCTTTGGTCTTTCATAACGTGACAAAGCAGCAAGGGCCCTGTCTAGTTGTCTTTGCGCTACCGCCTGAGCGCAGACTAACACCACTTCCTCCCCATAGCGGAGGCTGGGTCTGGAGCTGATGGCAAAGGGAACACTGAGCTCTGGAGCCAGTTTGCGTTCGATTTGCTCAGGGATAAGCTTGATCCCCCCGGAGTTTATGACATTATCCAGCCGCCCGCGGATGAAAAAACCACCATCGTCGGTAAGCTCAGCCAGATCATGGGTGACAAGCTCCTCATCGCATAAGGCGGGGGCATTTATACACAGGGCCTGCTCCTCATTTAAGCGGATGGATACCCCGGGCAGCGGGTAAAAAGGAGTGCTCTCCAGATCGGTACTGACACGGCGTAAGGCGATATGTGACAGGGTTTCGGTCATGCCATAGCTGTGATAAATAGTATTACCAAGGGCGGAAAGTTTTGCAGCAAGCGCAGGGGCGATAAAGCCGCCGCCAACGATGATTTGCTTGCAGGAGGCTAATTTTTCTGCACTTTGTGCCAGCTCTAGGCTGCAGGCTGCCTGCATCGGGGTGATGGCGGCAAAATCCAGGGAGTGGGGGGCAGCAGCAAAGGGATCGGCACAGGGCCTGGCGGTAATTAAATTAAGTCCGGCGCACAGAGCTCGTATTACCATCATTTTGCCGGCAATGTGTTCAAGCGGCATGCATAAATAGGCACTCTGTCCTTGTTTTAGCCCCAGATGGCGTATGGTCATGGCTGCACTTTGGCGCATCTGTGCTTTTTTAACCCTCATGGGTTTGGGCTTTCCGGTGGAACCTGAGGTCAACACGCAGATACTGTCGCTGTTATCATAAAATTCTTCAATGAAACGGGCAGTCTGATTTAAAAAGTTATCAAAGCCCAGGCGTGCCGTTACAGCTTGGCGCAAAACTCCCCGCACGGCCAGCTCGTCCGGGAAGATTATGAAATTAATGCAGATCATCTAAATACTCCCTGAGTTTTACCATGGATGTACGCTGTGGGATAAAGCTCATGCGCTCTCCCTTAAGCTCAAGCGCAGCAAAAGGCAAGTTGTTGGTAAAAAGCTGTCCGGTGCCCAGTCCCTGATAACCTTTCAGATCAAGTGCAGCTGCAAGCTGTGCCACTGCATTAAGCCCCACGGCTGATTCCAGGGCAGAAGTGATCCAGGCTCCAGCACCATGCTGATGTGCAAGCTGCAGCCACTGTGTACAGCCTGAAATGCCCCCATGCAGGCTGGGCTTTAGCACCAGATAGTGCGGTTGCACCGTATCAAGCAGCTGTTCCTGATGCTGCAAGTCATGCAGTCCGATCAGTTCTTCATCAAGGGCAATGGGCAGTGGGGAGTTGTGGCAGAGAGCTGCCAGGGCAGAGGGCTGGCCTGCCTTGATCGGTTGTTCAACTGAGTGCAGTTCATATTTTGCCAGTGCTTCCAGGGCTGGCAGAGCTTGCTGCGGGCTGAAAGCGCCATTGGCATCTGCGCGCAGACACAGCTGGTTTGCAGGAAATTCAGCACGGGCAAGCTTTAGCAGGTTAAGTTCCTGTTTAAAATCGATGGCTCCGATTTTGATCTTGATACAGTTAAAGCCGGCCTTGAGCTTTTCCAAAAGCCGGGCACGCATGGTGGGGTAATCTCCCATCCAGATAAGTCCATTGATGCTGATGCTTTGCTCTCCCCGGGCAAAAGGAGTGTCAAACAGGGCATATGAATCGCAAAGCGCATGCAGCAACAAGGTTTCCAGAGCAAAGAGCAGGGCTGGTTTGTCTGCAACCTGTTGCCAGATGGATTTAGGTAGCAGGGATTGTGCCAGCTTCAGGCGATCGCCGGGATTAAGACCCTGACAGCAACTGCGCGTTTGTAGCAATTGTTCTGTACTCAGAGAAGTTACAGCGTTCAGATCTGCAGTAAAGCGTTGCAGGGTCTTAGTAAACACATCATGGGCGGTACCAGAAGGTAATTCCGGGGACAGATCCGGCAGCGGGGCACATTCACCGCAGCCTACTATCTGGCCATCAGGTCTTTCCAGGCTTAAATAGAAGCAGCTGCGCTCGCTGTACCAGCCACGTGAAGTGCCTGCCTTAAATTTAAAGTGCAGGGTATGAGGGTAAAGTCTGAAGCTAAGTCGCATGTCCTGTCCTTAAGGGCAACGGGGCTTTAAGTTAAATTCCGGTTTTCTTTTTTCGAGGAAAGCCCTGCCTCCTTCCTGGGCTTCGTCGGTCATGTAGTAGAGCATGGTGGCATCGCCGGCAAGTTCCTGTATGCCGGCCTGGCCGTCCAGCTCAGCATTAAGTCCGGCCTTGATCATGCGCAGAGCCAGCGGGCTTAATTCCATCATGCGTTGTGCCCAGCGTATAGCCTCATTTTCCAGCTCAGCAAGGGGCACTACGGTATTGACAAGTCCCATCTGCAGCGCTTGCTGTGCGCTGTACTGGCGACATAAAAACCAGATTTCACGGGCTTTTTTCTGTCCTACCACTCGGGCTAAATAGGAGGCTCCGAAACCTGCATCAAAGGAACCGACTTTGGGGCCGGTCTGTCCGAAAATGGCGTTGTCTGAGGCAATGGAGAGATCGCAGACTAATTGCAGTACCTGTCCGCCTCCAATGGCATAACCGTTTACCAGTGCCACTACCGGCTTGGGGATCGATCTGATCTGCTTTTGTACATCCAGGATATTAAGGCGGGGCACTCCGTTTTGATCGACATAACCGCCACGACCCTTGACATGCATATCGCCGCCGGCACAAAACGCTTTGTCGCCAGCCCCGGTCAGAAAGATCACCCGGATATCCCCGCATTCACGGCAATACAAAAAGGCATCACTCAATTCCATGACGGTGGTGGGAGTGAAGGCATTGCGCCAGCGCGGGCGGTTGATAGTGATCCGGCCGATACCCTGATAATAATCAAACAGAATATCGGAATAATCCTTAAGTTTTTCCCAATTTCTGGTATTCACAGATTTTTACCTCCTAACAATCTGGATTTAGCGCAAAATGGCTTTTGAGTTGCTGCAGCGCCTTGAGATCTTCATCCTGCCTGGTATTTATTTCCATGAACTTGGCCTGGCTGCCGGGAGCCATGAAGGCAGCAAATTGCTGTTCAAAGCTCTGTCCGTCTGTTACTGCATAGCATTCAAAGCCACAGGATCTGGCAAAGGGCAGGGCACTGGTCTGATGGGGAGCACAGACAAAGCCTGCCGCTCTTTTTGTCAGCTCAAGTCCTGGCAGGGCTGCAAAGATCTCCCCGCCGGCATTGTTAAACAGTACGATGCGTAGATTGGATAAAACACCGTGTTGCCACAGGGCGTTGAGATCATAAAAGCAGGACAGATCACCAATCAGGATAAGCTGTAGCAGTCCTGGCGTGGCGGCCGCAGCACCTACTGCTGCAGACAGCGAGCCTTCAATACCGTTGACTCCCCGGTTTGACAGCACTGTAACCGGGGCTGTCAGTCTGAAATGGGCGACATAACGCACTGTGGAGCTGTTGGCAAGGTGCAGGGTGCTGTCAGGCGGCAGGACACCTCTATTGAGCGCATTGATAATTTCTCTGGTGATTTCAAGCTGCGAGTAGGGCAGTGCTATGCGGTTTAAGTCCTGCTGCAGGGCAAAATATTCTGCTTTAAGTTCATTGTTTCCCGGCGGCAGTGCTGCCAGAGCCGTGGCGGCCTGATTAAAGTCAGATTGCAGTAAATACTGCTCATGGCAGAACACGTCACGTACCTGACCGTTTTCACAGATGTCCAGATGACAGCTCTCATGCTGCCTGACAAAACGCTTGAGCGCTTTTGACAGGATATGCCCGCCCAGGGTAATTACCAGATCGGGTATCAGGCGGGGATCGTCTTTTTTGACTGAGCTGAACACTGCATCCTGGGCACTGATGAAAGCTGGATGCTGGCAATTTGCTAGTTGTTCTGCAAGTACCAGATAACGCCCGGCCAAAGCATCCTTGGTCTGAAAACTTAAATCGCGGCTCTCATGTTGCCCGATTATCAGCATGATGCGTTTGTATGCAGAGAGCAGTGGCGCCAGATCCGGTATTTCAAGGCGCTGGATGCGTCTTACTACAGGCAGGGCGGGGACGGTGAAATCAAAGAAAGGATCGCCTATCGGAACATTTATCTGCACCGGTCCGGCAGGGGCCGTAAATAGCGCCAGCAGGGCTTCGTTGATCGCCCGGTTGCAATGCCAGCGGTCGCTGTCATCCTTGATTTCACAGGCGGTGGCACAATGTTTGATAAGATTGTTGAACACTCCAGATTGCGGCAGTGTCTGTCCGTCCATCTGCCCAATCCAGGCTGCCGGCCGATCTGCTGAGATCACCAGAAGAGGCAGTCCCCGGTAATGTGCTTCAGCTACAGCCGGATGTAGGTTCAACAGGGCACTGCCTGAAGTTACCACCACGGCACAAGGCCTTTTAGTGGCAGCGATCACCCCTAGGGCAAAAAAACCGGCAGAACGTTCATCGGTGACGGCGTGACAATTTATCCCCGTGATGGCACTTAAGCCTGCCGTAAGGGGAATATTCCGTGAGCCTGGACAGAGCACGGCGTCCTGCAGACCGAAGTCAGATAAAAGCGCAAGCAGTTCCAGTACGTTTTTCCGGTTGCTGAACATGGTTACCAGATCCTCTTTTACATTTAAACCAGGAGCTTGTCAGTAAAGCGCTGTAGCAGGCTTATAACAAAGCTCTGAGCGTGGACAGTTTGTTTTCAGTTTCCTGCCACTCAGAGTCAAGTACAGACTCAGGCAGTAATCCGCCACCGGCGCGTAGGCAGGCGATCCCGTCCTTAAAGCTCAAGGAGCGTAAATTGACAAAAAGATGCAAGCCTTCTTCCCGGTATCCCAAAAAGCCGGCGTAATAGTTTCTCTGCCCTTGCTCATGGTTTTGAATAAAATCAAGTGCAGCAGCAGCCGGCAGCCCGCAGACTGCCGGAGTTGGGTGCAATGCCCTTACTACCTGCAGCTCGGTAATCCCAGGTTTCAGGGTGGCACTGATCTTACTTTTTAAGTGTGCCACCGGCCCTGCCTGTACGCTGAGAGGCGCTGAGGCGCTGAGGGTGTCAGTAAAAGGCTTAAGAGCGTTGAGAATGAAATCTGTGACCAGGTTTTGTTCTTTTTGATCCTTTTGCGACCAGTGCAGGGAGGTGGCGTCGATACCTGCAGGACAGGCCATGGTCCCGGCCAGCGCCATGGTATTTAGTTTGCCCTGCGTGAAATGGACTAAGGTTTCAGGAGTGGCTCCGAGTAAAAACAGGCCATCCCCGGCATGCAGCAAAAAGCAAAAGGCCTGGGGATAATGGGTCAATAAATCTGCAAAAATAGCAGCAAGCGGGCGCTCGGGGCGCTGATAACAGGGGCGCGAGAGCACTATTTTTTGCAGTCTGCCACTGTCAAGAGCAGCTTTACAGCAGGCAAAATCCCTGGCATAACGCTCTTTGATAGCACTGTTTAATGCAGCAGGGGTGTTTGGGGTCTGTACCGGGTCCTGTTTTGTTTCAGCTGCTGTCCTGACTGGTCTTGTAAGAACCTGGTTTCGGTTGTCCTTTAGCAGCTGTTCTGAGCGCTGGAGGATCTCAGGGCACAGTTCCCTGAAATTACCGCTAAGTCTGTAGCAGGCGTGCCACAACTGGTACTGCCCCTGGGGATCGAACGGGGCAAGGATGAAGTCTGCGAGGGCAAAGTCGCAATCTTCACTGGCAGCTTCAATAAAATGGATCTCACAGGCAAGCCTGGCTGCAGCATCAGCAGTTAAATCTGAACCGGTGCCAAGGGGAGGTCTGAACAGCACAAAGCGCCGGTTTGCTGACTGGTAGTTGTCTGAGACCTGTTGCAGATTAAGGATGCTCTGGTCAAACATGGTCTGGTCTAATAAGCATGGTCAAATGTGGTAACTGAACTTAATCTATGGTTCTTTTTCTAAAATATATGGAGGAAGCCGCTCAGATCATGTCATGCATGAGCAGAATCAGGCTGCCCAAAATTGCTGTAATTAAAGCCGGTGGAAGCTGCCTTTGGATAAGGAGCAGGCGCATCAGGCCATGAGCTTTGGCTTTTGTGCGGCACATTCCTTCTTGCAGGTTTACTGAGCCTTAAGCGCAGTTTGTCCCTGCTCAGATGCAGCAGGGCGCACCACGCAGGTGACGCTGGCTTTACAGATAAGGGCTCCTTTGGCATCAATGATGGTGCACTCACTGACATGCAGACCAGAGCCGATGCGTACTGGTTTTACCACACAGCGCACTGACTGACCCAAGGGTACGCTTTTTAAATGATTGGCTGAGACCTGGGCTCCCAACGCAATTTTACCGCTACCCTGCAGCCGATACTGGGAGTAGAGACTGGCGCAAATTTCGCACAGGGCCAGGGAGGCCCCTCCGTTTAAGATCCCTAAGGGCTGGCAGGTGCGCTCAGTAACCGGCATGGTGGCTTCAAGGCCATCAGCGTTGACTGAGCTTACTTTGATGTCAAGAAAATCTTGCATTGAGGCAGTCAGCATATAAGTCTCCGTAATATTTATCTGCACTATTTTAGCCAGTAAAACAAAGAAGTAAAGCTGTTGCTTGGGCCTGGCAAGGTTGCTAAAGGAGGGGGGAAGATGTCAGGAATGGGGGCAAGACAGGTGAAGATGTTGACAAAATAAAGGCAGGACCCGGGGGGCCTGCCTGATGTCAACAACGGATTGGTGTTCTTTTTTCCGTATCAGGCTGAAGCTCTGTCATCTTCAGCCTGGCAGCAGGTTTACTGCAGGTACTTGGAATAGGACATCATGTGCTCGCGCTGTTCCTTGAGGCGGGCGATAGAGTCTGCAATGCTCAGTGCATACGGAGTCTGGAAGTTGAAGTCCATGATAGCCTGCTTGTACTCCGGATCGTTGTTCACGATATCCTGGACAGCAGCATTGACCTTTTCAGTAACGGCAGCCGGGGTGCCCTTCGGGGCGAGCAGCACGTACAGGGTGTCAATCTGCAGGTTAGGTACACCGGACTCGGAGGCAGTCGGGATATCCGGGGTGGCCGGCAGACGCTGGGACATTAAGGTGCACAGGGACTTGACCTTGCCGGACTCAATGTATTCCTTGGCCAGGGTATACGGAGCAATGGTAACGTCAATGTGACCGCCCAGCAGTGAGGTCATGCGCTCAGCGCCGTCACCGCCGGCGTCAACCATGGCAAACTTTGCATTCTTTTCAGTCTGCATGATCAGGCCTGCAATATAGGAAGAACCGCCCATGGCGACACCTAAGGTAATGGTCTCAGGATCCTTTTGGGTGGCAGCAATTAATTCCTCAAGGTTATTGTACGGGGCATCAGCACGCACCAGCAGGTTTTCACCGCACTGCTTGCCGTAAATGCCGATGACCTCAAAAGCGTCGTAGCCAAAATCAGACAGGCCGGAAGCTTCGTTGGAGGCCAGGGACATGGCATTGGTGGCAATTAAGGTATAACCGTCAGCCTTCTCGTCCTTGTACTGGGTTAAGGCAATAGAACCGTTGGCACCGGTGACATTGTTGACCACCACACTGACGCCCAGTTTCTTTTCCAGCATGCGGGAGATCAGGCGGGCATTGTAGTCAGTATCACCGCCAGCACCGTGTGAGCAGATCATATTGATGGTCTGTGACGGGTAGGTGTCATCGGCAAAGGCTGCCGGTGCTGCTGCCACGGTTAAAGCGGCTGCCAGGGTTAAGGCGGTTGCAAATTTTTTCATGATAAACACTCCTTGAAAGTTAAGATTCTTCTGAAGCCTTGAGTAAAGCCGCTTCCTTGCGCTGTCTTCTTAAGGAGAAGAAGATGACGATAACGGTCACTACAAAGAAGCAGATGGCGATTGGATGGCCGATAAAACCGGTCGGATCAATCTGTGCATGCTGCACTGCACGGCGGAAGTTAAGCTCAAAGATAGGTCCCAAGATGAAGCCTAAAATCATGGGAACATGAGGGATCTTGGCCTTGATGAGCAGATAACCTATCACACCGAAGATCATGACGGTCCAGACGTCAAACATGCGGTTGGCATTGCCGATGGCACCGATGACGCACAGCACCATGATGACCGGCAGCAGCAGGTACTTGGGAACCTTGAGCACGCGGATGAAGATCTTGATGCCAAAGAGTTCCAGGCACAGCATGGCGATGGCAGAGAAGGCTAAGGCAAAGAAGATGCCGAAGACCTCAACGCCGCTCTTATCGAAGATAAGCGGACCCGGGGCAATCTGATGCACCATCAGGCCGCCCAGCAGCATGGCTGTGGCAGCGTCACCCGGGATACCTAAGGTCAAAAGCGGGATCATGGCACCGCCGATGCCGGCATTGTTGGCAGATTCAGACGCCACCACACCGTCAATGATACCGGTACCGAACTTCTCCGGATACTTGGACTGATTCTTGGCTGCAGTGTAGGCAAGCATGCCGGAAATGGCGCCGCCGATGCCCGGCAGAATGCCGATCACGATACCGATGGCCGAAGAGCGCACCATGTTGAATTTTTGTGAGACGAACTCGGCCCAGCTGAAGCCAAAGCCCTTGATCTTCACATTGGATTCCACTTCAGCCTTAAAGGGCTTGCGTACGTCTTCTGCCGCCTTAATTACCTCAGTGATGGCAAAGAGGCCGATAAGTAAGGTCAGCAGTGAGAAGCCGGCATTTAAATCCACCATGCCAAAGGTAAAGCGCTTGGCTGAATCCACCGGAGCTAAGCCCACGGTAGCTAGCATGACACCTAAGAGGCCGCTGATAAGGCCCTTGACCAGATCGCGTCCGGTTAAGGTAATAACCAGGGACAGGGCAAAGAGAGCTAAGGTGCAGTATTCATACGGGCCAAATTTGATGGCCACGCTGGCAAGCAGTGGGGAAACCAACACCAGAACCAGCAGACCCAGGATGGTGCCGCAGAAGGAGAATACTACGCCCACGCCCAGAGCTTTGCCGGCCTGGCCTTTACGGGCCAGCGGAGTGCCGTCAAAGGTAGTGGCAATAGATGACGGGGTACCCGGGATATTGAGCAAGATGGCGGCAATAAGACCGCCTGAAATACCGCCCACGTACAGCGCAATTAAGGTGGATACACCCTCAATAGGCTCCATGGTGTAGGTTACCGGCAGGAACATCACGATGGCCATGGTGGCAGTAAGTCCGGGGATGGAACCGAAGACGATGCCCACGAACACACCTACCACGATGAAGAACAGCACCGTGGGATCTAGCACGGACATCAGGCCGGGAATAACATCAGCTAACATGTGTCCCTCCTTTACTCAAAGATAGCGCCGACAGGCAGCAGTACCGCCAGCCAGTGGACGAAGACATAGTAGGATGCCACTGAGCACACTACCGCGATGATGCCAGCCTTCACATAGTTCCTGTTTTCCTTGCCCATCAGGATGATGGTCTGGGCAAAGATATACAGGATGCTGGCGATGATAAAGCCCAGGGGCTCTAATAGCGCGGCATAGATGAACAAGGCGGCAAAAGTGCACCACACCTCTGAGTTTTCCTTTATCCAGGACGAAGCTGAGGTCTTGTCACCGTTTCCCTTGGGAGCCGGAGCCCTGATGGAGCGGAAGATTAAGGCTGCAGCAAGCAGCAGCATACATACCGCCCAGATTTTAGGCATGGTGGTGGAGTTCACCACCGCCTTGCCCATGCCAGCAAAAATGCGGATGCTGAAGGCCTCGTAGAGATACCACAAGGAGAACAGCGCCAGCACGATGCCGGTAATCAAGTCATTACGTTTGCTATTCATTTAGCTCTCCTGCGTTTAAGCATTGTCCTGAATGAGGCGGGTATAAATGCGCTTCATGTCGGCCTTGCTTAAGTCCTTAGGATTGTTGTTAAGCAGACGGGTAACCTTGGAACCTGCTTCCACCAGTTCATCGACTACATCAAGGGTGATCCCTTTGGCCTTTAAGTCGCAGCGGATGTTTAAGAAGCGGTTTAAGTCATAAAGCTCGTCCACCAGGGTTTGAGCCACTTGCTCCGGGCTCTTGCCTTGCACCTCAAGTCCCATGGCGCGTGCAATGTCCCCATAACGCTCCAGACAGCAGGGGGCATTTTCCTCCATGATGTAAGGCATCAAGATGGCGTTGGACAGCCCGTGCGGGATGTGGTAACGGCCACCTAAAGGATAGGACAGGGCGTGGATACCCACGGTGCTGGAGCCAGCGATAGCAATACCGCCGCAGCAGGAGGCCACCAGCATGCCGCCCCTGGCCTCAGCGTCCTTGCCGTCGGTATAGGCGCGGCGCAGGTATTTGGCCACCAGGCTGATCCCACGCAGGCAGAAAATGTCACTTAATGGATTGTGCTTTTTCGAGACATAGCATTCCATCAGGTGGCACAAGGCGTCGATGCCGGTATTGGCCGTGATAGCAGGGGGCAGCCCCAGGGTCAGGTTGGCGTCCAGGATGGCCACATCAGCTACCATCAGATCTGAGACGATGCCGATTTTAAGGTTTTGTTCCGGCACCAGCACGATGGCATTGGGGGTACCCTCAGATCCGGTACCAGCAGTAGTGGGCACCATGATAAGCGGAACCTTGCGGGAGGCTGGACGCTTGCCGTCCAGCAGATCCTGCACGTTCAGATCGTTCCTGAGCATTAAGGCGATAAGTTTGGCCGTATCCATGGCCGAACCGCCACCGATGGCCAGCACTAAGTCTGCGTCAAACTTGCAGGCCTTATCAAAAATAGCCTGCACTTCGCTTTGCTTGGGTTCAGGCGGCACATCGTTTACTACGGCAACCTCGATTCCAGCCTGTTTTAAATGCTCCTCGCAGGGACGGGTAAGGCCGAGACCATACACCCCCTTGTCAGTTACCATTAGGACATGGGAGGCATTGAAGGCCTTGACTTCGGCTGCGATATTATCAAGTGAGCCGCTGCCTTCGACGATTTTGCGGATGAGTCCGATTGATGACATTTTAAGTTTTGCTCCTTGCCAGATAATTACTTGTTCCAGCGCGGGTGCTTGTAGGCATCCGGATTGCAGACATACGGCCACTTCTCGCCGGCGATGATGGCTGCCACACCTTTAGCTGCTGCAGTAGCCACATTGGATGCCGCCTCACGGGTCTGGCCTGCCATGTGCGGATACACGATGACATTGTCCAGGGTAAGCAGCGGATCATCCGGGCTTAAAGGCTCGTGATCGAACACATCAAGGCAGGCTGCCATGATCTGATGTTTCTCCAGGCCTTCTTTCAGATCAGCCTCATTGATGATGCCACCACGGGCGCAATTGATGAGGATGGTATTTTCCTTCATGCGCGCAAGCTGTGGCTTTGCAATAAGGTTGCGGGTCTCATCGGTAAGCGGGACATGCAGGGAGATGACGTCAGCCTGCTCCACAATGGGATCGATGGTGGCACAGTATTTATAGCCTTCAGCTTCGACTTTTTCCGGCTTGACGAAAGGATCGTAAACCATCACCGACATGCCGATGGCCTGGCACAATGAGGCCAGGATGCTGCCAATGTGACCATAACCGATAAGACCCAAGGTCTTGCCGTAAAGCTCATAGGCACGGTACTCACTGCGCATGGCCCAGTTGCCCTTACGCAGTTCACGGTCTGCACGTACCATGTCCTTGGCGGCTGTCAGCATCATGGTAAAGGCGCATTCAGCTACGGAACGGGTATTGGCACCCGGGGCAATTACTACCGGGATTCCGAGCTCAGTGGCGGCCTTCACGTCCACATTGTCCACCCCCACACCCGGGCGGCCAATGACCTTCAGGTTAGGACAGGCCTCCATGGTGGCACGGTCAATATGTCCGATGCGGATGATAAGTCCGTCGGCATCCTTGACAAACGGCAGATATTCTTCAGGCTTGCCGCCGTTGGATACGGCAGTTTCCAGACCGGCAGCGTTTAAGACAGCCATGCCATCCTTATGCAGCGGCTGGGTGATCACAACTTTTGCCATTGTCATTACCTCTTAGTTGTAGAGCTTGAATACATCGAGCAGGGCATCGTCGATAGCCTTGTTCTCTACGTTGGACGGGGCGCGAGCCGGGCCTACCTTGTAACCCAGCAGCTGGGCAGCGCGCTTGACCACAGAATTAGGATTGCCCATCTGCATCACGTTGCGGAACGGACGGATCTTCTTTTGAGCCTCGTTGGCCTCTGCAATCTTGCCTTCCTTGAACAGGTTATAGATGGAGACCATCAGCTCCGGGAAGACGTTGGAGCAGCCGGAGATGGCGCCTGCACCACCGGCAAGCAGGGTCCACAGAATTAAGGAATCAGAACCTGCCAGCACAGACAGACGCGGATCGGTATTTTCAATATACTTTAAGGTATTGTCGAAGTTGCCGGAGCTGTCCTTGATACCGATGATGTTCTCAAACTGAGCGAGCTTCTTTACAGTCTGGAAGGCAATATTATTGCCGGTACGGGCCGGGATGTTGTAAAGCAGGATCGGCAGATCGGTGCACTCGGCGACGGCCTTGTAGTGACGGAACAGATCGTCCTGGGTAATGGCAGTGAAATAGGGGGAAATCACGGACAGGCAGTCCACACCGCCCTGACGGGTGACGGCACGGGTCAGCTCCACGGTATCCTTGGTGGTGACACAGCCGGTACCGGCATAAACCGGGACACGCCCACGGGCAGCCTCGACGGCAGTCTTGATGATTTCGAGCTTTTCCTGCATGGAGAAGGCATAGAACTCGCCGTTGGTGCCTAAGGCAAAAATGCCATGCACGCCGCTGTCAATTAAGTGGTTGATAAAGTCGGTATAGGCTTTGGGATTGAACTCTTCGTTATCATCAAGGGCGGTTAAAACCGGGGTGATTACACCATAGGGCTTGAACATAGTAGACTCTCCTAAAAAACTAAATGTTGCTGTATAACAATAGGTAAAATTTAAATCAGCTTGTCCTTAAAACGGGTGGCGGCCATCTTTGCTCCCAGATCCAGGGCGGTGTCCATGGACAGGCAGTCGGCTATGCCTTTTCCAGCAATCTCGAAGGCAGTGCCATGATCGACCGAGGTGCGGATGCAGGGCAGGCCGACGGTGACATTGACACCGGAGGAGAAGCCCAGGACCTTGAGCGGGATATGTCCCTGATCGTGATACATCACCACCACGATATCGAACTCGCCCTTGTTGGCGGCACGGTGGAAGACGGTATCCGGGGCAATCGGGCCAAAGACGTTCACTCCGTCCTTCTTGGCCTGTTCCACGGCCGGGATGATCTCCTTGATTTCCTCATCGCCGAACAGCCCGCCTTCGCCGCAATGCGGATTGAGACCAGAGACTGCTACGCGCGGGTTATCAAAGCCCATCAGTTTTAAGGTGTCATCAGCCAGGTGGATCACCTTGAGCACGCGCTCCTTGGTGCAGGCGTCGCAGGCCTTGCGCAGGGAAATATGGGTGGAGACGTGAATAACGCGCAGATTAGGGCCGACTAACATCATGGAAAAATCCTTGGTGTTGGTCAGGGCAGCTAAGATCTCGGTATGTCCGGGATAAGGGCAGCCGCCTAAGTGCAGTGCCTCTTTATTCAGCGGGGCAGTAACCACGGCATGAATGGAGAAGTCCTTGGTAAAGGACACTGCCTTTTCAATAAATTCATAGGCAGCCTTGCCGCAGGCGGCATTGACTTTGCCAAAAGGCACATCGGCCGGTACATTATGCAGATCGACGACTTCAATACGTGCCGGGCTGGGCTGAGCCTGTGACGGATGGTCAATGGCATGTACCTCCACTTTGCCTGCCATGTCAATCAGGTTGACGGCGCGCTGGATTTGTCCGGCGTCACCAAAGACCACCGGTACGCATTTCTCATAAAGTTCAGGCTTTAAGAGGGATTTTACCGTGATCTCTGAACCGATGCCGGCGGCATCACCCATGGTAATGCCCAGTACTGGTTTTTTCATCTTAAGTTATCTTCCTTCGTTGCTGATCAAATGTTGGTAAACGTTGTAGAAAGTCTGGTCATTGCCAAAGGCACCGGCTTTAGTGACCAAGGTACGTCCAGCCAGGGAGCCTGCTGCAATGACGCAGCGGGCGATCCCGCTTTCAATTTCTCCCTCTACGGCAATGGCGGTAGCCCTGACGGCACGGCAGGCATGCACGGCAGTATCGCCGCCGGTCATGACGTATCCGTCAAAATAAGGGGCACACCGTTCCATCAGGGCAGCCATGGTAAGGGCGTAGCGTTCGCCAGCCTCAAAAAAGCTGATGCCAAGGTTCTCGGCACAGCTGCGGCAGCATTGCACATCTTCATCAGATAGGGCGCCGCTTACTAAAACTGCATTTGCATCTGCAGCTTGTGCCTGCAGCAGGGCAAAAACACGTGCAGCCTCTGCCTTAGGATCTGTAAGTGCTCCCTGGGGCTTTAATTTAAAAACCGGGCAGGCGCTGCGTTCTGTCAGCACCCGGCACTGTTTCTGGCTTACGGCGCTGATGGAGCCTGATAAATATAAGAGGCGTTGTACCTTATGTTGTTTGTTATCTGAATTTATGAAATGCCCGGCTGCAGCAGCCTCAGGGACTGTGGAAACTGCAGGAGACAGCGCCTTGGCCAGGCCCGCTGATCCTGCAAACAGAACCTTGCCGCGAGGGCGGAAAGCTCTAACCGCTAGCTCAAGATCTGATTGGATTTGTGCATCAACAATAAAGAGCCGGTGTCCTGCGGTAATTTTCTTTTCAATTAAGGCGTTTAATTCCAAGGCAGAGGAGCGCAGCTGGTCTAATTTAATCAGCACTGGTTTAAGGGCACTGTCACGCTGCAGGATCTGCGGGATATAGGAAGTGTTGACCGGGCTTTTGGGAATGCGGGCAAGTTCAGTTTTTTCAAGCCTGATCCCATTTAAGAGTTGATAGCCGTCAATGGTAGTGCGGCCTGCCTCCGGAAAGGCCGGGGCAAATACGGTAACGTCTGGTTTGCAGCAGCGTATTAAGGTTTCAAGTTCAGCTCCAACGTGACCGCGCAGGGTGGAATCCACTTTTTTGAAAATAGTGGCTTGCCCTATTTTTTCCGCAATATAGCCATAAGCTGAGGCCACGGCGTCGCAGGCAGCCTGTACCGGCAGATCGCGGCTTTCCGTGTCAAGCACGGTCACCGCATAATCCTGATTTAACTCAGAATCGAAGGGGGAAATCACTACGGCCGTAGAGAGACCGCAGCGCGCCAGTTGGGCTGCGCTGTCGTTAGCGCCGGTTAAATCGTCAGCAGTGATTAAATATTGCATAGATTTAGTGCCTCAGTTGTCGTTAACTGTGATTATATTTGATTGGTATAGATTGTATATAATCAAATTTGCAATATTGTGATTGAGCTCACGCAATACAGAGCACTAAGTTTTGACAGCGTGCGCCAGGGCAGCTTGCTATAATAAAAGGCATATATATGAGGAAACAGGCAAGATGGCGGAAGATAAGTCCAAGCTGATTATTGATTATCTTAAGTTACACAATTTAGTCACAGTCAATGAGCTGGTGAACTATACCAAACTGTCACCTGCCACTATCAGGCGGGAGCTGGTGCGCCTTGATAATGAGGGGGTGGTATACCGCGTGCATGGTGGCGTAACCTTAAACCGCTTTGTCCCGGCACAACCTACTACCAGCGAAAAACAGCAGCGCAACATGGCTGAGAAAATGGCCATTGCTGCCGCAGCCACGCAGCTTATTCATCCTAACGATTCCATTGTGCTTGATGCCGGCACCACCACCTATCAGATAGCGCAAAATTTAATCAATCTGCCGGTGCGGGTGATCACGCCTGATCTGCGCATTGGCCTTTTATTGGCCGATTACCAGCAAATAGAGGTTTCCGTGACCGGAGGCTGTGTGGACTGGAGTTCACAGTCCTGCATCGGGCCGCACTCCATCTCCATGTTAAGTTCCATTCATCCTACTTATACCTTCCTTAGCTGTAATGCCTTCAAGCTTGATACCGGCATCACTGCCCCTACTTATGAAAAGGCTTACATCAAGTCCACCTTACTGCATCAATCCTCCAGGCGGGTGCTGGTGGCAGATAGCAGCAAATACGGCAAAACCCAGCTGTTTGAGGTGGGGGCACTCAAGGAACTTGATGTCATCATCACCGACAAAAATTTAGATCCGGAGGCGGCAGAGGGGATTCGGCGTCTGGGGGTTGAGCTGATTTTGTGTTAGCGTGACTGCAGCCAAGACCAGTCCTAAAAGGATTTTAGCTGTCTGAAAAACGTCTTTTTGATTAAAAATAATCAAAAATGATGATTAAAGGAGAAACCGGCTTTATCTTAGGACTCCGGGCCTGCGATGTTTTGACATGCGCAAATTCGACGACTCACGCATTGGTGCAGGAGTAAGCTGCAGGAAATTAAAGCCTGTTGAAAAGCGCAGAACCTTTTTAACCGAAATCAGAAAAACGGAGGACGGCAAATCCTCCCCCGCTTAAGCAGAGGGGGCTTTGCCGTAAATTGATGAAAAATGTACTGGTGATCTGTGGCCATCCTGATCTTCAGGGCTCGGTGGCCAACAAAACTATTTTGGAAAACTTTGCTACGTTGTGCCCTGCAGCAGAAATTGTCAGGCTTGCAGAGCTTTATCCTGATTTTCAGATAGATGTGGCAGCAGAGCAGCAGCGCCTGCTTAAGGCTGATATCATTGTGCTGCAGTTCCCGCTGTTCTGGTACTCAGCACCGTCATTGCTGGAGCGCTGGATGGAACAGACCTTTGCTCATGGTTTTTCGCATGGCAGTAGCGGCGATAAGCTCAAGAGCAAAAAGCTAGTGTTGTCCTTCACCACCGGTGCACCAGAGGTAGTTTTCAGTAAGGACGGAGCTGTGGGCTGTAGCCTTGATGATCTGATGTATTGTTTTAAGGCCTCCTGCAAGCTCTGTCAGCTTGAATTTGCAGGCAGTGTGGATACCTGTGGGGTAAGTTACACCAACCGTACCTGCCCGGAGCAGATTGCAGCGCAGCA
>CALXOT010000141.1 GCA_944390085.1 uncultured Succinivibrionaceae bacterium | reverse complement strand
GTATTATCCATGTGCCCTGTAGCAGTTAAGTCTGTGGGCAGATAAATAAAGTGGTCAGATTATAACGCAAAGCGTTGCAGCATGGGTGTTTTGTGAGTTTATGATCTTGAAGTTGCCTGATAAGGGTAAAAAATACCATCTGTTTTGTTATAAATGGCGGTAAAACAGCACAGTGCCATTCGGAACCAGAATACGAAAGTATAATATTATTGTTTGATATTTAATTATTTTTTGTTTGATATTAAGGCTTTTGTACTAAAAGGTCAGAAAATATTATAATGAGCTTTAACCGTGTTTTATCCTTAAGTATGGTTTATGCCACAGTTTTTGATGAGGACTGATGCGGAAAACGAATACAGGAGCAAAATTATGAGCTGGCTTGAAAAAATCCTGCCAAAGAGTGACAACAGCAGCAAACATGAGATCCCTGAAGGCGTGTGGACCAAGTGCGATGCCTGTGATCAGGTTTTATACCGCGCAGAGCTGGATCGTAATTTAAATGTTTGCCCTAAGTGTGGTCATCATATGCGCATCAAGGCACGTACCCGCCTGGACTCTTTTCTTGATGAAGCTGGCCGCAGTGAACTGGGGGCTGAACTGGAGCCCAAGGATATCCTGAAATTTAAGGATTTAAAGCGCTACCGGGACAGGGTGGCTGCCGCACAGAAAAATACTGGAGAAAAAGACGCCATTGTAGTGGAAAAAGGTTATTTAAAAGGGATACCGGTGGTGGCCTGCGCCTTTGAGTTCTCCTTCATGGGGGGGTCCATGGGATCCGTGGTGGGAGCCCGTTTTTGCATGGCAGTCAATGAGTGCCTCAAAGAGCGCCGGGCTTTGGTCTGTTTTTCAACCTCAGGTGGTGCCCGTATGCAGGAGTCCTTGTTCTCCTTAATGCAGATGGCCAAAACCTCAGCCGCTTTATCCCGCCTGTCTGACGCTGGGCTGCCATTTATCAGCGTGATGAGTGATCCTACCATGGGCGGCGTGTCTGCCTCCCTGGCTATGCTCGGTGATGTTAATATTGCTGAGCCTAATGCCTTAATTGGTTTTGCCGGTCCACGTGTTATTGAACAAACTGTACGTGAAAAGCTGCCGGAGGGCTTCCAGCGTGCAGAGTTTCTGCTTGAAAAAGGTGCTATTGATATGATTGTGCCGCGCAAGGATCTGCGTGACGTCATAGCTGATCTTATTTCAAAGCTGTTGAAGCTTGATGATCCTAATAAGATAGTACTGAAAAAAGAAGACAGCGGGCAGGAACAAGCGGTCGAACTTTCTTCCAAGGAAGAGAGTACGGAAAATGGCGAGCACCGTATCCACCGTGGACGTCGGACTGCTTCAAAACCTCGAGTCTGATGAATAAAAATATGCCTGGGGAGCTTGGGGAATGGCTCTCTTACCTGGATCAAATTAATCCCAATCGCATAGAACTCGGCCTCGGCCGGGTTTTAGCCGTTTTAAAGCAGCTGGATCTTGATTTTGGCAAGGCTGTAATTATTGAAGTGGCGGGCACTAATGGTAAGGGGTCATCCTGTGCATTGCTTGATGCTACGCTGCGTGCTGCAGGTTATAGCAGTTGCCTCTATACCTCACCCCACCTGCATCGCTTTAATGAGCGTATTGTGATAAACGGCCAGCAGGCTAGCGATGACCAGCTGTGCGAGGCTTTTGCGGCGGTGGAAGCGGCAAGGGGAGAACTATTTTTAACTTATTTTGAGTTCACCACCTTAGCTGCTTTTTATCTTTTTGCAAAAAACAGTCCTGATTTTCTGGTGCTTGAAATTGGACTGGGGGGCAGGCTGGATGCAGTAAATGCCCTGAATGCTGATATTGCGCTCATTACTTCAATTGGTCTTGACCATGTCAGGATTTTGGGATCCACCCTCGAACAGATCGCCTTTGAAAAAGGTGGGATCATTAAACCAGGGGCACTGGCTGTGGTTGCTTCCTGTTCTGCAGGTCCTGCAGCTGTGTTTACCAGGCTGTGCCAGGAGCGGGGAGTCAGACTGTACTTACAGGGGCGTGATTTTTCAGCACAAAAGCAAGAGGACGGCGCACTGCACTTCTCATTTGGCCTGACGGATACCAGGCTGCCGCCTTCACGGGTGCCTGAAGTATGCGTGCCTGCCGTTATCTGTGTGCTTCGCCTGATTGAACAGAAAGGTTTTGTTATCCCAGACTTAGCCCTTTGCGCAGCCCTCTTAGCTACAGCGCTGCCTGGACGGGGGCAGCTGGTTGCAAGATCACCAGATATTTACCTTGATGTAGGGCATAATCCCCAGGCAGCGCAGCTTTTGGCCGAACGCTTGGCCAAAAGACGGCCTGAAGGGAGACGTCTGGTGGTTATCGGAATGTTGCGCGATAAGGATGTGGAAGGAGTGCTGTCTTTGTTAATCAATTGTTTTGATGACTTTTATTTGTGTTCACTTCCGGGTGAGCGCGGGGAGAGAGCACAGAGGTTACAGCAGGCGCTGATAGCAAGAGGAAGGCAGCTTGAAATGCTGCACTGTTATGCAGATCCGGCTCAGGCTTGTGCTGCCGCGTTAGCAGGAGCAGAACCTAGCGATGAGATAGTTGTTTGTGGTTCTTTTGTGACTGTAGCTGCAGCAGATGACTATTTGCGGTCACAGCTTGGCCAGAGGTATCTTGCTGACCCTGTTTAAAAAATTGTGTTTTACTATAAGTGCTGCTGCTAAACTTGCAACGATATCTGGCTTGGAATATCAAGATTGGGATAAGGATTTTTAAAGAGGTTAGTTCATGGCTGTAACGAAAACTTTGCGCAATCGTATAGTTGGCTTTCTCATTTTGTTATCGCTGGTGTTAATGGTGATGCCTTTGTTGCTCGATAAGCGCGCTGCAGCCCCAGCCTTGAATGATTCAGCTGTGCAGGATGTAATTGCCATTAATGAAAATGGGGCTTTTACTGATGGTAATGGCAATATTTTAAATTCTGCTGAAACTGATTATGCCACTTTGCTTGCTCCGGAAAATGATTTAAAGGACAATCCTTCAGCTCTGCAGGCTCCGGATCCGGCAGCAGCTCCGCAACCGGCTACAGCAGTTCGTCAGCAAAGTACGGGTGCAGGGGTATCTGCTGCAACTGAGATCCTGACTGCGCCCCCTAAAGTTCAGCAAAATATAGCAACTCAGGATTCAACAGAAATATTGCGTGCCCCGGTAAGAAGTGATGATAAAAAGGATACTGCTACCAGGGGCTCAAGTGCGGCTGCAGGCTCAAAAGTTGCGGTAAACAAACAAGGTGCCTACACCATACAGGTGGGGGTGTTTTCACAGCAGTCTAATGCTGAAAACGCGATGCGTAAACTTAAAGCCGGTGGAATTGAGGCCTACAGTGAAAAGGTAACAGTTAACGGCAAGACCATGGTAAGGGTTTACGCAGGCGCCGGAGCTTCACAGCAGGAATTACAGTCGCTGCTTGGCAAAGTGGAAAAGCTTACCGGTGCCAAAGGGCGTATTGTGACACGCCGTTGATGGAGAAAAGCTAACGATGAGTTTAACCAAGCAAGGAATTGCCTGCCCTGACTTGGCGGCGTATTTAGACAATTTGTTACAGTGCGCAGATTATAAGGATGCATCATATAATGGCCTGCAAGTGCAGGGACGCTCAAGGATCCGGAAGGTGGCTACCTCTGCCGATGCTTCGCTGCGTGCCATTAAAGCTGCAGTGCAGTGGGGAGCTGATGCCTTAATTGTCCATCACGGTTTGTTCTGGCGAGGAGCAGATCCCCGGGTGGTGGGAGCACTGCAAGGCCGCCTGCATACAGCCTTGCTCTCAGAGCTTAATATTTTTGCCTATCATCTGCCGCTTGATGCCCAGCCTGACTTTGGCAACAACGCTTATTTATGCTCAGTATTAGGAAATCAGGAACGGTCTTATGTGGTGCCAGGGGATAAAAACTCCATTGCCATGCGGGCACGTTTAGCAGAACCTCTGTCAGTTTCCGCCGTGGCGCAACGGCTGTCCCAGGTGGTTGGTAACCGGGTGGAAGTTCTTGGGGCTACTGATTTAAGACACCAATTAAGCGATTTTGCTGTGTGCTCAGGATCAGGTTCTTTTCTTATTGATCAAGATCCTTTGCCCTGGTGTGAGGCATTGATTACAGGTGAGGTCAATGAGCAGACTTATCAGTTATCCCGTGAGCTTGGTATAGTTGTTTTTGCACTGGGGCATCATGCTTCAGAACAGGATGGTGTGCGTCTTCTAGGTGAGCGCGTGGCACAGGATTTAGGTCTTGAGGTGCAGCATTTTACTTATGCACAAGAAAGGGAGAGCTGCTGGTATGATGCAGATGCTGGCAAATGAATTAAGTCCCGAGGCTCAGCAAGTACGGGCAGCCCTGCTTGAACGGGGGCTGGAAACACCACTGATTGAAAACGGATATAACTGCGCACAAAAGCGTGAGCGTATCGCGCAATGCATGCGCAACATGATGGAAACTTTGGGGCTGGATCTGTCTGATGACAGTCTGATTAAGACCCCAGAGCGTGTCGGACGGATGTTTGTTGATGAGCTCTTTTGCGGGCTTGATTACCATAATTTTCCTGAGATCACCCTGATTGACAATAAAATGCATTGTGATGAGATGATTAAGGTAAAGGATATTACTTTAACTTCTACCTGCGAGCATCATTTTGTAGTGATAGACGGCAGTGCCAAAGTTGCCTATATGCCGGGGGATAAGATTATTGGCCTGTCCAAAATCAACCGTATCGTACAATTTTTTGCCAGAAGGCCGCAGGTGCAGGAGCGTCTGACCCAACAGATTTTGGTAGCACTGCAGACTTTGCTTGGCACCCGTAATGTGGCGGTTTCCATTACGGCTACCCATTATTGTGTGAAGGCCCGCGGGGTTAAGGATATGACCTCGGCTACCACAACTACCGCCTTAGGTGGGCATTTTAAAAATAATCCTTCCTCACGCCATGAGTTCTTAACCGATTGAAGGAGCGCTGTGCATGGCTAAAGCTAATTATCTGGTTTCGCTGATAGTTCCGGTTTATAACGAAGAGGCTACGATTGAAATTTTTGTCAGCACTATAAAGAAAAAGCTTAGTGCTGAACTTAGCCATCTGGAAATAGTGTTTGTTGATGATGGTTCTAAAGATAGTTCGGCAGCACTGATTGAAGAGCTGATAGCTGCGCAATCAGAGCTTAAAATCAGTCTGATAAAGCTGTCACGCAACTTTGGCAAGGAAGCAGCGATGACTGCTGCTCTTGATATTGTCAACAGCGATGCAGTGATCCCGATGGATGTTGATTTACAGGATCCGCCTGAGCTAGTGCTGGAGTTTATTCGTATCTGGCGTGATGAAGGTATAGATCATGTTTACGGGGTACGTGTTGACAGATCTCAGGACACTGAGATGAAACGCATGACTTCAGGCGGCTTTTATTTTGTATTTAACCGCTTGTCAAATAAAGTCAAAATCCCCGCCAATGCCGGGGATTTTCGCCTGATGGATCGTAAGATTGTTGAGACAGTGCGCCTGCTGCATGAAAGCAACCGTTTCATGAAAGGATTGTTTGCCTGGCCTGGCTTCAGTTCTAAAGGGGTGCCGTATCAAAGGCCGCCCCGTGTGGCAGGTAACAGCAAGTGGAATTACTGGAAGCTGTGGAACTTCGCCCTCGATGGCATTGTCTCCTTCTCATCCTTGCCATTGCGGGTTTGGTCTTATATTGGTGCAGGCGTTGGGCTGCTGGCCTTTGTGTATATGTGCTGGATCATCATTGAGACTATGATCAGCGGTATAGATGTTCCAGGTTACGCCTCCACCATGTGTGCAGTACTGTTTTTGGGCGCTGTTCAGCTGATTTCCATCGGTATTTTAGGAGAGTATTTAGGCCGTATATCTGAGGAGGCAAAACACCGCCCGGTATACGTGGCTCAGCAGATCAAGGGCGATTTGGCAAAACGTGTACCTCCTGGGGCACAGCATACTGCAAGTGGCATTTACTTCATGCAGGATGATAACAAGTGAAGTTACTTGTAAATTTTACGCATAAACTCAAAGATGCTGGCGGCATTTTTGAGCTGATGCGTTTTGTCCTGATAGGCGGGCTAGCCACCTTAACAGATCTGGCAGTTACCCTGGCCATCTTTTTTACTATGCCGGGTCTGCATGAGAACGTTGTGACCAGCTGTGCTTTTGCCGTGGCTTTCTTTGTCTCTTATTTTGGTCATCGCTATGTGACATTCAGGCGTGGGGGCAGCATGCTGCGCTTTTTCATGCTTTCAGGCTCAATGCTGCTGTTGCGCAATGCCCTGGTATTTATCATGGTAACTTACTGGATGCATGGATTAATTCCTATTATTACAGCCATGGCATTGGTCACGATCATTACCTATCTGTGTTCCAAATTGCTGGTATTTACCAGACAGAAATCAGAGAGCAGCAGTACGCAGGCATGAGCGGGCTGTTTCTTAAATTAACATATACATAAAATCTGTTGGTGTTTGACTGCAGTTTTGGTCAGAATTTTTAAGTAAGGATAAAGCAATTAATGCGTATTGCCTTAGGAATTGAATATGCCGGTTGGCGCTATGCCGGCTTTCAGCGGCAGAGTACAGCTGTAACAGTGCAAGGTGAACTGGAGCGAGCGTTGTCTGTGATTGCTGCGCAAGATATTTCTCTGGTTTGTGCTGGCCGAACTGATGCTGGAGTGAATGCTACCGGGCAGGTGGTGCACTTTGATACGGAACATGATCGTCCGGATCGGGCATGGGTATTGGGTACCAATACCAAACTGCCTGACGATATTGCAGTAACCTGGGCCTGTCATGTTGACGACAGTTTTCACGCCCGTTTTTCTGCAAGAGCCAGGCGTTACCGCTATATTCTGTTAAATTCTTTGTACCGCCCGGGAATAATGCAGCAGGGAGTCAGCCATTATCATGGAGAATACGATGCTCAGGCCATGCAGGAGGCGGCTCAGATTTTGCGTGGGGAGCATGATTTTGCCTCTTTTTGTGGGGCTGATGACGAAAGCCGCTCTACCTGCCGTTGCGTGCATTTTATTGAGGTGAAAAGGCATGGGCCTTATCTGGTTTTTGATATTGCAGCAAACGCTTTTTTAAATCACATGGTGCGCAATATTGTAGGTTCCCTGTTGTTAGTAGGTTCGGGGCAACGTGATGCTGCCTGGCTTAGGGATGTCTTTGCCGCATGTGATCGTAATCTTGCCGGCCCTACTGCATATCCCAATGGCCTCTATTTGGTTGACGTGACATATCCGGCTGGCTTTAATTTGCCACGGCGTAATTATTTAGGGCCGTTATGGCTTGATTAGCAAAAGCCTGGACATTGGTTTTAGTACTGTTTTGCAGATAGTGTGGTGTTAGATAGCAAGTAATAGCAGCATTGACAGGAGTAAGCATGGCTGAGAGTGAAAATACAGCAGTAGTCAGGGCACGGGTAAACCCGCAGGTAAAAGAACAGGCAGAAAAAAGGCTAGAAGATCTGGGGATCACGGTCTCTGAGCTTATCCGCATGGTGCTATGCAATGTAGCTGCAGGCAGGGAAATAAATCTTATTATTCCCGGCCTAACAAAAGAAGATACAGGGAAAAAATAAAGGTAAGGAAACAGATTCTGGTGAGCCAATCCTGATTGGCAAGGTCTGAAAACTTGGCTTAATCTGAATGAGGAGAGAGGAGTGGAAAAACAGAAGTGGCGGATGGAGTGAGATTCGAACTCACGGAAGCCGGAAGGCTTCGACGGTTTTCAAGACCGTTGCATTCAACCGCTCTGCCATCCATCCGCGATCACGGGGGAGAATTATACATGAGCTTTATGTTTAAGGGAAGAGAAATTTTAACTGATGATGCCGGATATCTATTAAACAGGGCAGACTGGAGTGAAGAACTGATGTATGAAATGGCTCAGCAGATGGAATTTAAGCTATCTGCTGAGCATTTGGCTGTTATAAATGCAGTACGGGAATATTCTGTAGCTTATGCTGCAGTGCCGGCAATGCGCGGTTTGATAGCTTTTTTAAAACAGCAGGGCAGGACAGATCTTGCAAATTCCATTACGCTTGCAGAACTTTTCCCTGAGGGCGCAGTTAAAACGGCTGCGCGGCTTGCAGGGCTGCCCAAACCTGTAAGCTGTGTGTGAACTTACAGGATGAATTAATGGCGGCCGTTATGGCATCAGCGGTGTGGCTTTCACCCATTCTTACGGGGTAGGATATAACGGATATCATGTGCTTGACTGGGGAGGATGCGATCCTATAAGTCACCTCCCCCTTGCCATAATTGGTTAAACTTTGCCTTTAGCAGAAGTTTCTGTCTCAGAAACAGGCATATCTTCCTTGTCGTCGTCTCGCATAGTGCCAATTCCTACGCGCAAGTACATTACCATTGACCAGATGGTAAGCACAGTAGCTACGCCTAACAGGCCTAAGCTTGCATAAATCATCGGTTCGTTATGGCGCCAGATAAGACCGGCAATGGCTATCATCTGAATGGTGGTTTTCCATTTTCCGACCCAGTTGACTGCGACCAGTGAGCGTTTGCCGATTTCTGCCATCCATTCCCGCAGGGCAGAAACTACGATTTCACGGGAGATAATTACAATAGCAGGAATAGATACCAGCAGGTTTACACCAACAAAGAACAGTGAGGATTTAACAGAATAGTATTCAACAATCAGCACTAAAGCGGTACAGACCATGATTTTATCAGCCACCGGATCCAGGAACGCTCCGAATTTTGTGGTTTGCTTGAGGCGGCGAGCTAAATATCCGTCAAGCAGATCGGTAAGTGCGGCTAGTACGAATACTAAAGCGGCCAGCATATTGGATCTGGGGGTAGGCCAGTAGAATAGACCAACGAAAACGGGGATCAGTAATACTCTTAAAAAGGTAAGAATATTAGGCAGAGTGAACATTTAAATTTATCCTTCGCAAGAACTTCATTCCTATATTATACCGGAGCTATCCAGCTAAAGTGCGCAGGTCTGAGTTTTTACCCTACATAAAAACTCAGGTTGCTAGGATGATGATTTATCGAAGTGGCAAAAGTTACTATTGCCTCACCGAAAATTAATATTGATCCATGCGGGCTTGCAGGCTCAATTGCCAAAGCTTGCATGTTAATTGCGCTTGGGCATACAGTGCTCTCAATACAGACAGGCAGGTCGCTGTAGCTCAAGTTTGGTGCAAAGGAAGGATCGGGGACAGAGCCGGTGAAGTGGCAAAAATGTGTGCTGAGGTAAGGTACTTTGGGAGATTAATTCTGGAGGAAGTTACTGTTCTAAGACAGAGGGACAAGTTGTCATACTCTGTTTTCTTCTTTGCACAAGCATTTGTCATGTGGATGTTTTTGGATGCTGAAGCCTTACAAAATAATAAGTTACGTAAAATTATGCACAATTGTGGGGCAAAATTTATGTTTGCAGAATTTTACAGATTATTTGGGTATGCTTGTAATAAGAGGGGTTAAAAGCTTAGTTTCAGTTTTATTTTTGGAGGATTCTTCGTATGAAGATCACTGTATTCTCAGCAAAAACCCATGATCGCGAGTATTTGCAGCAGGCAAATGCCAGCTATAATTTCGAGCTGTTTTTTCACCGTATTCATTTGTCTAAATCCACAGCAGCGCTGGCAGCAGGATCTGATGCCGTATGCCTGTTTGTAAATGATCTAGCAGATGAACAAACCGTATCGGCACTCTCTGCCCTAGGGGTTAAGCTTATAGTGCTGCGCTGTGCCGGTTTTAACAATGTTGATCTTAAAGCATGTGCTGCTTGTGGCATCAAGGTAGCACGCGTCCCGGCTTATTCACCGCATGCGGTGGCAGAGCATGCCTGCGCACTGATGCTGGCCCTAAATCGCCGGATTAACCGGGCTTATGCCCGTACCCGTGATGGAAATTTCTCCTTACACGGCCTGATGGGCTTTGACATGTATCAAAAGACAGCCGGGATCATTGGTACAGGCAAGATTGCACGGGCTCTGATTGGCATTCTCAAAGGCTTTGGCATGAATATTGTGGCCTATGATCCTTTTCCTGATGAGGCGTATGCCGAGCGTGAAGGTATAAGTTATGTCAGCCTTGATGAGCTTTATGCCAGAGCAGATATCATTTCACTGCACTGTCCCCTGACAGAGGATACCCGCTATCTGATTAATGCCAGCTCTATTGCCAAGATGAAAAAAGGGGTCATGATAATCAATACTGGCCGCGGTCAGTTGATTAATAGCGAAGATTTGGTAGAAGGCCTTAAACAAAAACAGGTCGGTTATGCTGGGCTTGACGTCTATGAGGAAGAGGCGCAGTACTTTTATTCTGATGTTTCAGATGCCATCATTGATGATGATGTCTTAGCCAGGCTTCTTAGCTTTAATAATGTGATCGTGACCTCACATCAGGCCTTCTTCACGCATGAGGCTATGACAAATATTGTGAATACCACCCTTGCTAATGTCCAGGAGTTCATCGAAGGCAAGCCGCTTACTAATGAGGTTAAGACTCAGGCCTGAGCCCGGGCAGTGTCAGGAATGGCCGCGTTCTTCCTAAAGGGCGCGGCCTTCATAAACAGCGTTTTTTAGCAGTTAGTCCTGATGATGAAGCAGATGCCCCATCTTTTCTTCTTTGGTGTCCAGATAATGCTCATTGTACGGATTACGTCCGTATTCCAGAGGCTCACGTGCCGTCACCTTGATGCCATGTCGGCTGATATCCTCGATTTTTGCCGGATTATTGGTCATCAGGATCACCTGCTCAAAACCCAGGCGGCGCATGATCTCTGCGCAGACATTGTAATGACGTCCGTCTGAAGGAAAACCTAGGCGTAAGTTAGCCTCCACGGTATCAAGCCCTTCATCTTGCAGCTTGTAGGCTCGGATCTTATTGAACAATCCGATGCCCCGTCCCTCCTGGCGCATGTATAAAAGCGCACCGCGTTGAACCTGAGCAATTTTCCTTAAGGCAGCATCAAGCTGAAAACCGCAGTCGCAACGCAGGCTGCCTAGTGCATCTCCGGTCAGACACTCTGAATGGATGCGGCATAATACAGGTGCACCGTCATTTAATTTACCTAAGGAAAGCACCGCATGATCAAGCAGGTTGCGGTCACGGAAGATAGTAATGTTAAAAACCCCGTGGCGGGTAGGCAGTTTTGCCGTAGGTCCTTGCTGAATGATTTCTGCAATTTGCACTGTGATTTATCCGTAACAATATAAGTAGCAGCGACTTTTAAAAAAAATTGCGCTTATTATACACGATTAGCTAAGGCCGTTTACGTCGCTGTGGGCAGGGCTTTGAGCTAAGATAGGTCACATAAGTGTGAAAAGACAATATATGGAGAATTTTATGCGTAAAGAAATGCAGGTGGCATTAATGGCAGTGATGTTTTTGTCCGCAGTGTCTGGCAGTGCACTGGTGCAGGCAGAAGACGAACTGGCACCAGGCTTCAATAAATGCATGGATTTGGCACAAGGACGCAGTTTTGACATGTCAGAGTGCGTCAGTAAAGCATACGTGTATTGGGATCAGGAACTTAATACCAATTATAAAAAAGCACTGGCTGCCTGCGCATATAGTGAAAATCCGGATAAGTGTAAGGCGGCACTGATTAAATCAGAGCGTGCCTGGATCAGCTACAAGGAAGCATTTGGGGATTACCTGATTCTGCAGGGAGGGGGCAGCGCCATTGGCTCATTAGATCTGCTAATGATTAATATAAATCAAACAGAAGAGACCAAAAGGCAAAGTCAGAAGTTATTGCTCTTTGTGGAATAGTACAAAGTTGCTTCAAGCAAGGGGGCAATAAAAATTTTCAGATGCTAATGACAGTTTGCCGTGCAAATCCTGATATAATGCTCCGAATTTTTTAAACAGGGCATTTATATGGCAAAAGCTGTAGTAATTACGGTGGACGGACCGGGAGGCGCTGGTAAGGGTGAGCTTACACGCAGGTTGGCCGCACGTTTTGATTATGCATTGCTGGATTCAGGGGCGATTTACCGGGTTCTGGCATATGCTGCCCGTAAAGCTGGGCTTGCCTTGTTTGATGAAGATTCTTTGGTGCAGGAAGCGCAGGTGCTGAACCTGTCCTTTGAGCCTGCAGCCGATGGCGTGCATGTGCTGCTCAATGGCGAGGATGTAAGCCAGGAGATCCGCACTGAAGAAGCTGGGGCTAATGCCAGTAAAGTGGCAGCTCATCCTGCCGTGCGTGATGCGCTGTTACAGCGTCAGCGTGATTTCCGCCAGGAGCCCGGTTTAGTGGCTGATGGCAGGGATATGGGAACAGTGGTGTTTCCTGACGCCCAGGTTAAGATTTTTTTAGATGCCAGTGCAGAGGTAAGGGCACAACGCCGGGAGCTGCAGCTTAAGAAGCAGGGCAAAACGGCTGAATATGCAACCATTTTACAGGAGATAAAAGAGCGCGATGAGCGTGATCGTAACCGTGCAACCGCTCCCTTGAAACCTGCTCCTGATGCACTGATTTTGGATTCAACTGCCTTGACGATTGAAGAGGTGGAAGAAAAGGCCTTAGCCTTCATAAAAGAAAAGCTAGGCTCTGTTTAAACTGCGGCTTGCCGCAACAAAATGTGCAGAAAAGGAAGTCTGCATTTTTAAATAACCCCCCAAACGCAGGATGCTGCGGGGCGCAATTGGAACTTTTTTACCTTAATGGAATCATTTGCTGAACTCTTTGAAGAGTCTTTAAAGAATATCGAGACCCGTCCGGGCTCCATGGTCAAGGGCACTATCGTTGCTATTGAGAATGACTATGTTATCGTTGATGCTGGCTTAAAGTCTGAGTCTGCTATTCCGGCAGAGCAGTTCAAGAACGCAGCAGGCGAGCTTGAGGTCAAAGTCGGCGATGTGGTCGATGTGGCCCTGGAGTCTGTCGAATCCGGTGACGGTGAGACCGTGCTGTCACGCGAGAAGGCCAAGCGCAACGAAGCCTGGGCTAAGCTTGAGGAAGCATTCAAGAACAACGAGGCTGTGACCGGCGTTATCGACGGTAAGGTCAAGGGCGGATTTACCGTGCAGCTGGGCGGTATCCGTGCCTTCCTGCCGGGCTCCTTAGTGGATGTGCGTCCGGTACGCGACACCACCCACCTTGAAGGCAAAGAGCTGCAGTTCAAGGTGATCAAGCTCGACCAGAAGCGCAACAATGTTGTGGTGTCCCGCCGTGCTGTGATTGAGTCTGAGAACTCTTCTGAGCGTGAGAATGTGTTGGCCAACCTGCAGGAAGGCCAGGTGGTCAAGGGTATTGTGAAGAACCTGACCGACTACGGTGCGTTCGTTGATTTAGGTGGTGTGGACGGTCTGCTCCATATCACTGACATGGCCTGGAAGCGTGTCAAGCATCCGAGCGAGATTGTCAATGTCGGCGACGAAATTTCTGTCAAGGTTCTCAAATTTGACCGTGAGCGTCAGCGTGTCTCCCTGGGCTTAAAGCAATTAGGTGAAGATCCGTGGGCCAATGTCGCCGAGAGATTCCCGGTGGGCAGCAATATCGAAGGTAAGGTTACTAACCTTACTGATTATGGCTGCTTCGTGGAAATCCAGGAAGGGGTTGAAGGTCTGGTGCACGTCTCTGAGATGGATTGGACCAATAAGAACATTCATCCTTCCAAGGTGGTGTCCGTTGGTGACAATGTCACTGTTAAGGTACTGGAGATCGATGAAGATCGCCGCCGTATTTCCCTGGGCTTAAAGCAGTGCAAGCCTAATCCGTGGATGCAGTTTGCTGAGAATCACTCCAAGGGTGATAAGGTCACTGGCAAGATTAAGTCCATTACCGACTTTGGTATCTTTATCGGTCTGGAAGGCGGTATCGACGGTCTGGTGCACTTGTCTGACATTTCCTGGCAGCAGCCGGGCGAGGAAGCTGTGCGCGACTTTAAGAAGGGTGATGAAATCACCGCTATCGTGCTGCAGGTCGATCCGGATAGAGAGCGCATCTCCCTTGGCTTGAAGCAGATCTCTGAAGATCCGTTTGCAGATTATCTCTCCAGCCATCATAAGGGTTCCTTAGTGTCCGGTACTGTGACTGAGGTCGATGCTCGCGGTGCTACCGTGCAGCTGGCTGAAGGTGTGATGGGCTATGTGCGTGCCTCCGACATTTCCCGCGATCGCGTGGATGATGCCACCACTGTGCTTAAGGCTGGTGACACTGTTGAGGCTAAGTTCATGAACGTGGATCGTAAGACCCGTCAGTTAAGCCTGTCTATCCGTGCCAAGGATGAGGCTGAAGAGAAGGAAGCCTTAGAATCCCTGAACGAGAAGCAGCAGCAGGAAGCCGCTCCGACCGCTATGGCCGCCGCTTTTGCTGCCGCTAACAAGGGCGAGTAATTGCTTAATTTACAGCAGTTGCTGCTGTAAATAAAAGAACCCGGATCGTAACTGATCCGGGTTTTTATTATGGATCTTTAGGCAATAACTTTTTGCGCCCTAATTGAACCTGATCTGTAAGGGAGCACCTTTGAGCTGTGCTCCGAAGGGTGACAGATTATAAAAATTAACTTGTGGATTTGCAGCAATAATCTCTTCAAGCAAATATTTGTAGCATAGAAAATTTCTTTGGGTTAAATGTAACTGCCCATCGTTTCCCCGCACGCTCAAATCTGGTTTTACTGCCCCGGTATAACTGCAGTCCCCGGCTTTAAGTCCGGCATGGCTCTGTGCCCCTTTATAGCAAAAATCAGCACCGCATAAATAGATTTCCTGAGCACCTTGTTTTAAAGCAAATGAAACTGCACTGATCAGCACGGATCCGCGTTCGTCAAGAAGTCCTGAAAGAGGCTTTACCAAAGCCGGGGCTGCATGTGTGTAAAGCGGGCTGAAAATAAAATACCTGTGGGAAAAGCTGCTGACACAGGCAGCATCGATTCCTGCATCGTAAATTAGCTTGGTTTTTTTAAAGCAGGGAGCATCTGTTTTAATCTTTTTTAGAACTTGCGGCAGAGCCCGGATATCGACACTTAAGGTATAGTGCGGGATCAGGCCTTGTTCAGTCAGATAAGGAAGAGCGGTGTCAGCGCAGATAGTAGTATATCCGTGCGCTGCAAGTTCCTTTACTGTGCCTATCCTTTCTTCAAGTGAGGGGCCTGATGCCAGGATTACCGCCTTGCTTAAAGCCGGTAATTCCTGTGGTCTATAGGGAACCTCACAGGCCAGGAAATCTGCCTGGGCTGCGATGCGTTTTTTGATATAAGCAGTTTGCCTTAAATGAAAGTCATGGGAAAAACGCTCGTCTAGCTTGAGTTTTAAGCGTTGTTTGATTGAATTGGCGTAGCTCTCATCAAGATAAAGTTCAGGTACGATGATGACGCTATTGTCTGGCAATTGCCAGTTTTCAGGATCCGCAATCAGGGCAAGTTTCAGGCGCGGGTTACTTATGAGAGTTTCCATTTCATCGTCTACGCCTAAAAGCAGGTAAAACAGGCCGGGATTTATCAGTTGTACTGATACGCTGCAGCCGCTTTTTTCAAGGAAGATCCGGGCTTCATCGCCAAGCCCCCAGCCTATCAGGTTAAGATCATGATTTAAATTAATATCTCTTAAAGCATAAGCGGCCTGCCCTAGTCTGTCATGTGCTGAAGTTAGCTGTCTGCCATTTACCAGCAGGGTTGGGGTACGTCCATCCTGCAGCGCAAGGTTAAAGGCATTGTGCTGCAGGCTGGGAAGCTGATGAACAAGTTCGGGGAAATGTTGCTGCAGGCAGTTGAGGTTATGCTCAAAAATAGGTGACATTGATGGCAGCCGCTCCATGATCTTTGGATAGTAAGGTTGTCGGAATTTTCTCACAGTTATTTTAGCGCGATCATATCAGATGCTTTAGCCGCTGATTTTCTAATATTAACTATATGGGAGCATGGTAGTGGACGTCTAAGATTTGAGGGCCAAGCTGGCATTTAGCTCGGATTTTTATGCATTTTGTTCCATGATACTGTGGTTGATATGCAGTCCATGTTGTATCAGGATGACCTTTAGATCCAGGCTACATAAGAAGCTGCAGTCCTGGTGTATTTTTTATGTGTAAATCCAGTTAAAAATGTAAGCAAGCGCAAATTTTTTGTAAAAAATCAGTGCTTAAGCTTGAGCTAAAGCAGTGCGTATTTTAAAATTTCGAAAAAAGAGCTGCGTGCTGCTAAGAAGCCTTTCCTGATTTTGATAAAGGGATGGCTATTCTCTTGGTAATGCGCTATCTGACTATGGATAATGTTAGCTGCGCTGCAAAGACATGCAGGCAGGCAGATCTAGGCTAATACGCTGAAAAAAGATGTGTTTTAGCTTTATCTGTGTTTACTAATTGAGTTATAATGCTTTTTTATCAGATTCGGAAACCAGGATATTGCGCTTAGCTTGGATTGTAAATGTGTTTTGTCTGGCACAGTGCTTACAGCGTGAACCTGATTTAGGTGCAGGAAAGAATTTTCAGGAGTAAAAATGACACGTGCTGAAATGATTGACAAGCTGATCCGTAAGTACGGGCAGATCAATCCTAAGCTGGTTGATAACAGTGTGCGCGAAATCTTTGAGACCATGATTGAAAGCCTTGCCGAAGGCAACCGCATTGAGATCAGAGGCTTTGGCAGCTTTGAGATCAGAGTGCGCGCCCCCCGTGATGCCCATAATCCTAAAACTGGAGAAAAGGTTGAATTGGGAGAACGCAGGGTGGTGCATTTCAAACCAGGCATTGAGCTGCGTGATCGTGTTAATGTTCTCGCTGCAAAAGAAGCTTGATTAGCCAGGATAAACCTGCAAGTTACTTCTATGCTATGATAGGGGCACTTTTGATTAGGGAGCTGCCATGCTGAAGTTCTGGCTTTATATTTTAGTTTTAATAATTATTTGTATTTTAGGTCTCTCTATTGGCTCAGCTAATGATGCCGTTGTTTCTTTTGACTTTCTGATAGTCAAAACCCAGTTGTCACTGGCCATGGTGCTAGTGGTGGGGGTGATTTTTGGTATCGTGATCGGACTGTATATCTCCTCGCTCTTTTGCTTTAAGGTTTGGCTGAAAGCCCGTGGTAGCAAGGCTGAGGTTAAGCGCATGCGCCGTCAGGAGCAGCAGTTGCAGAAACAAGTAGCTGCCAGCGCGCAGGCTAGCGCTGAAAATCAATGATTGAACTTTTGTTTTTGCTGTTGCCCCTTGCGGCAGCTTATGGCTGGTACATGGGGCGTTCTAGCGTAAAAAATCAGCGCGCTGACAGCAAATCTCATCAAAATCACAATTATATCCGCGGCGTTGAGTACTTACTCAATAATGACAGGGAGCTTGCGGTTGATCGTTTTATTGCCTACTTGAATGAGGCAGATCCTTCTTTTGAGACTAATTTAGCTTTAGGTAATCTTTTTCGTAAACGCGGAGAGGTGGATAAAGCTATTTCATTGCATCAGGCCGCAGTTGCCAATCAAAAGCTTGATATCAGCGAACATGAACTGGCCAAGCTTGAATTGGGACGAGATTTCATGTCGGCAGGACTATTGGACAGAGCAGAGTCTATCCTGACTGAATTAGTGGAAATTCCTCGCCAACGCACTGATGGAGCCCGTCTTTTGGTAAAACTTTATGAGCAGGAGCGTGATTATCAGCAAGCCATTGCCACTGCTCTGAAATACCGTGAGGCTTTGGGCTCATCTAATCTATCCCAGTTGTCTCAATATTATTGTGAGGTGGCACAACAGGATCTGTTGTCAGGTAACATAGCTAAAGCCAGATCAGAATTTACGCAGGCTCTGGATGTGTATCCGGATTCTATCAGGGCTCGGCTGGGTCTTGCCGATCTGTTACTGCGTCAAGGTAATAAAAGTGATGAAGCCTATAAACTGATTAAGGATGTCAGCATTAAAAGTGCCGATACCGGACTGATTTGCCTTGATTATATTTTGCGTTGTTTTCCCAATAAGGCAGATCCAAAATTACGCTTTGCCCTTGATGATCTGGTGCGCCGTACGAAGTCAGATCGGAAGAGCACACGTCTGAACTC
>CALXOT010000140.1 GCA_944390085.1 uncultured Succinivibrionaceae bacterium | reverse complement strand
ATCAGGTCGGAGCAAAAAAGCCCGTTCCTGAATTCTTAGAGAGTTTTGTACATGATCAAAATGTGCGACACCAGCCGCTTTCATCCCCAGGCTCACGCAAGGGGAATTACGCGGCATTAGTTAAAATGAGCTGCCCGCGGGTAGGCAGACAAATCAGGGGACTTAGCAGCGGCACCGCTGCCGGATCCAGACTGGGGGCTGCAAGGCTCAAGCTTCGTCCCCAAACAGCGACTTTCTGTCAGCAAGACGCATATATAAGAGTGCAAAAGGCTGACCCTGCTCATCCAGCTCAGTACGCTTATACGTCTCAAAGCCCAAATGTTCATAAAAGCCGCAGGCCTGCGGATTCTGTTCATTGACGGTAAGCTCGGTCACCCCCTGCTCCACCGCCAGGCGCAGCATCTTCCGGCCCAGCCCCTGCCCCCTGACATGCGGGCGCAGGAACAACATCTCCAGACGGTTACCTTGTATGCCCATCAGCGCCAGCGGCACATCAGCAACATCCGAGGCGATAAACAGACGCTCCACCCCTTCAATAGCCTTAGGCACATATTGCTTGATACAGGAGATCTGCTCCTCGGTCAGAAAGCCATGAGTAAGGCGCACAGACTGCTCCCACAGCTCAGTTAACAGATCGATAAGCCGGGAACTGCGGCTTTGTACTTCTGCAATATGCAATTGCATGCTCTTTTCCCCTCACTAAATGTCATGTCCAAAAAAGTGCCGTCAAAGATTAGCAAAAAAGAGAGCCGGCACAAAGAGAGACAGTGAAAAAATGCCCAAAATAAATGCCAGGCCTGAACTGGATGCTGGGGGGACGGGCCGAGAGAAAATGCGGCATAGGGAAACCTAATAACAGCACAGGGAGCTTTAGCTGCTCCCTGGCTTACCCATGCATATGCTATTTTATGCTCTGCAATTTAGGATGGGGTCAAGCCTCAAAGGGCACCACATCCCTGACAGCGTCCTGCAGACTGATTTCCTGATCGGCATGATCGGTATCCAGCAGGCTGTAGCAATCATTACCCATCTGCAGCTCTTTCATATAAGTAAGCTGGCGCAGGCCATGCCGGCTTTCGATGCGCTCCACCAAAGCGTGCCGATCCTGCGGCTTTAAGGCATAAACCAGATCAACTGAAGCCTGATCGATAGCCAAAATATCAGTAGAGGCCAGAATGCCGATATTCGGGGTCACGACCGGCTCTGCAGCAAGTCCCTCGCAGTCGCAGGAAACTGACATATTACGCAGTACATTGACGTAAGTGATGTGCCCGGCAAAATGATCAGCCACCGCCTTGGCCGACTCGGTCATGCGCTCCATGAACTCTTCCTTGACGATATCCCATTGCCCGGGATGATCATCCTGATGGATCTGCTTCTTACCGATACGCCCGTCCGCGCAGCCGATCCCGATATTCTTGTTCGAGCCACCAAAACCGGCACAAGTATGTCCCTTGAAGTGAGTCAGCACAAACAGGGAATCGTAATTGGCAAGATTGCGTCCCATGTGCACACCTTTAAACCACTTGCCACCCCTGACCGGGAACTCCAGTGTACCCTCCTCATCCAGGATATCCACCGGGCAGAAATTCCAGCCATTGACTTCCAGAGTCTTACGGTGCTGGGCTGTGGTATAGCGATCGCCCTCATAGAAAGTATTGGTTTCCACAATGACCGCCCCCGGCAACTGCGCTTCTAGCAAGGAGCGTACCCAGGGTCTGGGAATGATATTGGGACCATGCTGCTCCCCGGTATGCAGTTTGACCGCCACCTTTCCGCTGAGCGGGGCCTTAACCCGCGCAAACACCTTGGCCAGCCCCTGCGCTGAAAGATCCCGGGTAAAGTACACCACAGACTTGGCACCGCTGCGCTGCTGCGGGGCAATATAATGATCGCCGCCCGTTCCTGCTGTAGGTCTGAAAGCTGTCATGCTTATCTCCATCACTATCTTATCTGTATTAACTGCCTGCCCAGCCACAGCACATCAGTGAGGATGCAGCTTGCAGCTGATAGTGGCACTATAGATCCAAAACTTAAGGCTGCAAAGCAAAACTATCTGCAAAATCACCGCAAGAATAAGCAATTTTATGCCAGTCTATGTTCCTGCAGCGTACCCCTTGGTTGCAGGCACCTTATTTGGTCAGCAGCACCAAAGTCTCGACATGGCTGCTGTGGGGAAACATGTCAAAACCGCGGACCGCCTCAAGCTTAAAGCCCCCGGTAAGCAACATCGGCAAGTCGCGCTTTAAGGCCGTCAGGGAGCAAAAAATGAATGCTGCCCGTAACGGTCCTGACAGCCGACTCAGTGCCCTGCAATTGGCCTCTCCCAGACCGGCACGAGCCGGATCTGCTATCAGGGCATCTAATTTGCCCAAAGGCCGGCTTAAAAATTCCGTCATGTCAGCACAGCAAAAGCTTACATTTTCCATACCGTTTAATTGTGCATTAAAGCGCGCAGCCTTGACTGCTGCAGGCACGATTTCCACGCCCGTCACCTGCCTGAAATTAAGCCCCAACTGTAAGGACAAGGTACCGCTGCCACAGCACAAATCCAGCGCGCTGTCCCCTTGCTGGCAAAAAGCTACAGCCTGCTGGTACAAAAGCTCACAGATTTCATGATTTACCTGCAAAAAAGCAAGCGGTGCTACTGCATATTGCAGCTGCCCGTAGCTTTTATAGATAAAGTCCTGTCCGTAAATTACCTGTGCCTGCTCCCCGCTTACCTGATTGCCCGGACGCTGATGCAAGCTGAAAGCTAGACAGCTTAGCTGATACTCCCGGGCCAGCTCTATAAGCAGCTCTTTAAAGGCAGGGCTTAACGGCTGTGCGGCACTTAACAGCGCCAGGCGCTGCCCGGGATCGCCCTGGCGCAGCAACAGGGTACGTAAGCTGCCCGTTGCGCTCTGTTCACAGTAAGGGACAAGGCCGCAGCTTTGCGCCAGCCCTGCCACGGCCTGAGCAAAATTTCCCATCCAGGCAGGTTCCAAAGGGCAGGCTGCCACTGCCTCCAGCTCATGGCTGCGTGCCTTAAAAAAGCCGCTTACTATTTTTCCATCAGCTAAGGCAAAACGGCGTACTGACTTAAAACGGCAGGGCTGTTCATCACTTCCACACAAAGGGAGCAGGCAAGAGCCAATCTGCTCCTGACTAAGGTCACAGGTAGTCAGTGCCTTTATGATCTGCTCCTGCTTGATCTGGCGCTGCAGCTTTAAGGAGGCATGCTGCAGGTTGCAACCGCCGCATACGAAAAAATGCGGACAAAAAGGCACCACCCGCTCTTTACTGCGTTCAAGCAGCTGCTGTACCTGACCGGGTACCCGGCGCGATCCTCTGGCAAAGGGGATACCGATCTCAACTAAAGCCCTTTCCCCCGGCAGTACATCCTTAAGATAGATCTCAAGACCTTTGGCATGCGCAATCCCCTCTCCGTAGGGACTTAAGGACTCCACCATGATCTCCTGACAGTCTGGACCACCTGGATTTAACTCAGGATTAAGCCCTGGCTGCAACTCCCTGTGCCCGTCTTGTACTTTCCTTGCCATCTAAAATCCATCCTGCCGCACTTTTTGCGCTATGATTAAGCTAAGTTTTGTAAGTTAAGCTCAGATCCTAACAAAAAATCATCCGCTAAGAGACCTGCCTGAGGGGGACAAAATCAATGCACAAATTACCTAAGTCCATGTTAAGTCTTGGCGCAGCCTGCCTGCTGTGCTCCGGTCTGTCCGCCTGCACTAACCCCACTGGGGATGCCGGGCAGATGATGTATTTTACCGAAGGTGTGATCACCGAGACCGAAACCATCGATCTGAAGAAAAACCGCTATGACACCAAATCCACTGCCGCAACCGGAGCAATTGGCGGTGCCATTGCCGGACAGATCATCGGCCATGACACCAAGTCCACCTTAATCGGTGCCGGGATCGGTGCCATTATCGGCGGGGTCAGCGCTGCTGTGGCTGACAAGGGGGATGGCATCCGCCTGACCGTGCAGACTGATCAGGGTCTGGTGCTTATCGATCAGCCTTATTCCTGCGAACTACGCCCGGGCCGCAAGATCCGCATGATAAATCAGGACGGAGCCTATCAGGTACAGGTCTTTGACGGGGAACGTTACCGTACCGCCATTGCCCAAAGTCCGTCGGAATGCAGCCTTAACTAAGCGTCAGGAAAAATCAAGAAAAAAGAAAAGGATAAACAAGGAGCTAAAGAAAAAGGATCCTCAGTGGTGGCCCATTCCCGGCTCGAACGGGAGACCCAACGATTATGAGTCGTTTGCTCTAACCAACTGAGCTAATGGGCCAACCTGAAGCCTGTGCATAATAGCATCACCGTGCCCACCTTGCAAGCTGGCGTAAAAATTCGTTGCGCCTGCAAACTACGCTAAGTGCGCAAGCTGCAACTGTTGCATGCGGCACTCATTCCCCAGAATGTCACTCACTGCTGCGCAATTTACTAAGACCGCGGTTTAACTCCGTCATCATATTCATATCAGCCGCAGTAAGCTGATTCCCCTTCATCCTAAGTTCCTCGACAAAGCGCAGCAAGGGCTGGCGCAACACTTCAGAGATCAATTTGGCCAGCAGCTCAGCCCTGCTCTCTAATGAAAACTCGCTGCCATCGGCCCTGCGCGGGATAAATTCAGCATCAAGCAGCAGCCGACAGTAATTCTCACGCGGGGAGCCTCGCAACAGCTCAATTATCGCGCCTGGGGTGATCTGCGGCTGTTTTTTAATCACATCCAGCAAAAAGACCGCATCATCTGCTCCCTTTAACTTAAAGAACAGCAAAAATGAGCTTAAGGCAGAGAGTTCAAACTTGTCATATACCGCAGCCACCACAGTAGGCTGCTGCAGCAAAAAGGCAATTAATTTACGCATCGGGGTGGTGAGATAACGGCGGTGATCACTGTCCGTATCTCCAGGTTCCACCAGGCTGCTCTGTTCCATGACCTGTGCCGCTTCCAGCCTGTTTAACTGCACGTCATCAAGCATGCGGTACAGGCGATCACTTTCAATGGCAGTGATTTCAGAAAGCTTTTCCAGTACCATAGCCTGTAAGGGCTGATAGGCAATCAGCCGTGCCTTATGCAGCACGCCACTGATAAAACTGCTACGCTGGCCTAAATCGGCCAGATCATAATCTGCCGAAACATGGGAAATTAAAAATTCAGGATAGGATATAGCCGCATCGAGCACCCGGGTAAAGGCAGCAGGCCCGAGTTCACGCACCATGGAATCGGGATCATGTTCCGGGGGCAAAAAGGCAAAGCGCAGTTCCAGACCTGCCTGCAATACCGGGGTAGCCACCTCCAGCGCATGCCAGGCCGCCCGCCTACCCGCACTGTCACCGTCATAACAGCAAATAACCTGCTTGGTGTAACGGAACATGGTCTTGAACTGCTCGGCGGTGGTGGCAGTACCAAGCGACGCCACGGCATAGCTGATCCCGGCCTGCCGCAACGAGATCACATCCATGTATCCTTCCACGATCACCAGTCGCTCCGGGCGGTTACGGCTTGCCTGCAGGGCATCAAAAAGCCCGAATAATTCCATGCGCTTGCGGAAAATAGGATTTTCTGCAGTATTTAAGTATTTGGGCTCACCGCTGCCCATGATCCGGCCGCCAAAGGACACAATGCGCCCGCGGCTGTCGGCAATCGGGATCATCACCCGATCCCGGAAAAAAGGAAAGATACGCTCCGGGCCACGGTCAAGCAGCAGGCCTAACTCAATTAACCGCCGACGCTCCTGGGGATTACGGATCACTTTCTCCATAAAATTCCAGTCCGGCGGGGCATAGCCCAAGCGGCAGGTAATGACGGTATCGCGGGTAAGCCCGCGCTGCTTAAAGAAATATTCCTGCGCCCTGGCGCTGTGCTCCAGTTCCCGGCTATAAGCTGCAGCCACCCGATCCATCAGCTCGTAATACTGCTTATAGCGATCGGCTGAGCGTGCCTGGGCTCCATTTTCATATTCAGGCTGCAATCCGGCAAACTGACAGAGTTCCTCCACCGCCTCCACAAAGCCCTCATTTTTATAGCGCATCAGAAAATCCAGGGCATTGCCATGTTCCTTGCAGCCAAAACAATGATAGGTCTGTTTGCTGGGGGAGACAAAAAAGGAGGGGGTCTTTTCCTGATGGAAAGGACAACAACAGGCCAGATGCGATCCCTTGGGCTTTAAATTCAGGTAATGCCCGATCACGTCCTCGATATGCACGGCCGGCATCAACTTCTGTGAGATAAATTCCTTGGAGATAAGCGGCATGGTGGCCCCTCTGATCAGCCTTTGACAAAAAGTGAGTTCCTGCTTAACATTTTAGCGGTATTGTGATTATTGGACAAATTAAGACCGGACGGAAATACTGTCATGGCAACCTACTGCATTGGCGATCTGCATGCCTGCTACAACGAATTTATGCGCCTGCTGGAGCTCATCAAGTTTGATCCGGCAAAAGACGAGATCTATCTGACCGGTGATTTGATAGGCCGCGGCCCGCTGCCGGTACAGACCATGCAGGCAGTGCTGGAATTAAAGGACAAGGCGCATGCCGTGCTGGGCAACCATGACGTGAACTTTCTGGCCGTAGCTGCCGGTATTGTGACCCCCCGGGCCAAGGATAATCTGGAAGTGCTGCTCAAAAGCCCAATCCTGCCTGAGGTACTGGAGCTTTTTTACCACACCCCTTTCCTGCTGCAGCATCCGACCAAACAGCTGATTGTCACCCACGCTGGCATCTATCCCTTATGGGAGCTCTCCACCGCAAGAAAGATGGCCAAGGAGCTTTCCAAAATCATGCGTGATCCGCAACGCCGCCAGGTATTGCTGACCAATATGTATAACGATAGTCCGGATATCTACAGTCCAGACCTTTCAGGGCTCAGGCGCTGGCGTTTTGCCCTGAATACCTTCACCCGCATGCGCCTGTGCTACCGCTCAGGGGTACTCGATTTCAAGAATACGGCCATCAGCCCGGAACTGGTTGAAAAAGATGGGCTTTACCCGTGGTATGAACTTGGCAATGTCTCCAAGGGCAAGAAAAAGCAATACACCATCGTGTTCGGGCATTGGGCTGCCTTAAACGGACTGTGCCACCGCCCCTTCTTTAAGGCCATTGATACCGGCTGTGTGTGGGGAGACCGGCTGAGTGCCTGGTGCTTTGACAATGACAAATTCTATCAGGTCAAGAGCACCGGCTATATTCAGGTCAAAAGCCAGGTTTCAAAGGTATAGGACAACTGCAGCTTTTCGTCAAAATGCCGCTCCACTGCTCCCAGCGTAAAAGGCAGGGCCGAAAAATCCGGGAAAAAGGTGTCGCCGGCAAAATCACCCTCAAGCCGCGTAATATGTAAAACCCGAGCCTGCGGCAAGGCTTCGCGGTACAGGCGCTCACCGCCTATCACAAACAGACGGGATACAGAAGCACAGAGAGCTAGAGCCTGAGCCAGGCTTCCTACCCGTTCGATTCCCGGCACCTCCAGCTCATGTGAACTTAGCACCAAATTGCGCCGCCCCGGCAGTGCCCGGCCAATGGACTCAAAGGTACGTCGGCCCATCACCATGGGATGGCCCATGGTCAGGGCCTTAAAATGCTGCAGATCAGCCTTTAAATGCCAAGGGATCTTACCGTCAAGGCCGATGACATTATTGCGCGCTGCACAGACTATCAGCTCCAGTTGTGCCATTAACACTATTCCCCTATCCTAGCGCTGATAGATAAACTCAGGGCCATCTTCATCCCCGGCTCCGCTGTCCTCACCGTTATCCGGGTGAGCGCGCTCAGGCTTGGGTTCAGGTTCGGTCCAGACAAAGCTGTGGCTGCTTTCCTCCGGGCTCTGTTCTGCCGCAGAGCGCTCCTCAGCCTTGACCCTATCCACCAGATCCTGCAGCGCAAACACCAGTTCGTTTACTGCAGTCTTGTTCAGGGCTGAAATGATAAAGGTGCGCTCGGGCTTGACCTCAAGGCTGTCCACAATGCGGTCCATGATCTGCCGCGCTTCTTCCTCACTTATCAGATCGCATTTGTTCAGAGCAATAAAGCGCGGCTTCTGATACAGATCGCTGGCATACTGTTCCAGTTCCTTTTCAATCACCCGCACATTTTGCGCCGGATCTGAGCCATCCGGTGGCAGCGCATCCACCAGATGCAGCAACACCCGGCAGCGCTCCAAATGACGCAGGAAGCGGTGACCGAGGCCCGCTCCCTCTGAAGCGCCCTCAATCAGGCCCGGCACATCTGCAATGACAAAGCTCTCCCCACTGCCACTTTTGACTACCCCAAGATTGGGCACCAGGGTGGTAAAGGGATAATCTGCAACTTTCGGACGTGCCGCTGAGACCGCGCGGATAAAGGTGGACTTACCGGCATTAGGCAGGCCTACCAGCCCCACATCTGCCACCAGAAGCAGCTCCAAGCGCAGCATGCGCTTTTCACCGGGGGTACCATTGGTTTTCTGGCGCGGAGCCCGGTTGACTGAGCTTTTAAAATGAGTATTGCCAAAACCATGGCGGCCCCCGCGGGCCACAATCAGGGTCTGGCCTGCCTCAGACAAATCGCCCAGGCGCTCCCCGGTCTGCTCGTCAGTGATGCGGGTACCAACCGGCACCTTCAGGATCACATCGGCACCGCGGGCCCCGGTACAGTCCGCACTAGAGCCATTTTCACCGCGCCCTGCCTGATAGTATTTGGTAAAGCGGTAATCCACTAGCGTATTGAGATTGTTGTCAGCCTGCAGCAGCACATTGCCGCCGTCACCACCGTCTCCACCGTCAGGACCACCGCGCGGGATATATTTCTCGCGCCTGAAGGACACAATGCCATTGCCGCCGTCGCCGGCCTCAACCCGGATGGAAGCTTCGTCTACGAATTTCATCACTTTACGGCAAGCAGCCTTCTGCCCCCAAAGGCTCCGAAGGAATTGCCGTCCTCCTGTTATTTTTGTCAGTCAAAGTCCGCGCCTGTAAGGCCAGAGCTGCGGATCACCCTTTTTCCCTTGCCTTTAGCTTAAATTACGCCGCACTCCGGACACTTAAAAAAGCAGGGATCACCAATAAACTTATGGTTAATTATGAAAATTTATGGAAAAGATATAGGGGATACAGATACAGCAAAGCCCCGGCAGTGCGGGGCCTTGGCGTGCGGAAAGATTAAGCTGCCTCAGAGCACTCAACGATCTGCACGTACTTGCGGTTCTTCGGACCGCGGGTGACGAACTCAACCTTGCCGGTCTTGGTGGCAAATAAAGTGTCGTCACGGCCGATGCCGACATTGGCTCCCGGGTGGAAGTGGGTACCACGCTGACGGACGATGATGCTGCCTGCAGACACTAACTCGCCAGCATAACGCTTGACGCCTAAGCGCTGCGCCTGTGAATCGCGGCCGTTACGTACGGAACCGCCGGCTTTCTTGTGTGCCATTTAGTTCCTCTCCTTACTCGATTATACCGGTAATCTTCAAATCGGTGTACCACTGAGGGGGGCCAGTGACCTTCTGGTG
>CALXOT010000139.1 GCA_944390085.1 uncultured Succinivibrionaceae bacterium | reverse complement strand
CGGAATGAAACCTTAACCTGACTATTTTAGCATCTTAAGGGCGCGATATAATGACAAGCCTTAGTGACATGTATCAAGGTTTAACTAAAATGATTGACGTTTCATCGCTGCGGCGCAGCTATACCATGGGTGGACTCAGTGAACAGGATTTATGCAAAAAGCCCATCGATCTGTTTGAAAAATGGCTCAAGGAAGCCATTGATGCCGGGCTTTATGATCCCAATGGCATGGTAGTCAGCACGGTAAATAAGGAAGGGCAGCCCCATTCGCGCATGGTATTGCTTAAAAATTACGACGAAAACTCACTAGTGTTCTATACCAATTTTGGCAGCCGCAAGGCTCATGATATTGCCGATAACCCACATGTCTCCCTGCTGTTCCCCTGGTATTTTCTGGAGCGACAGGTCATTTTCTGCGGTGTGGCACAAAAAATGAGCATGAGTGAATCCCTGCTTTACTTTAAAAGCCGCCCGCGTGACAGCCAGATCGGCGCCTGGGCCTCGCATCAATCCTCACGCATTTCTGCCCGCTCGGCACTTGAAAGCAAGTTCATGGAGCTCAAGCAAAAGTTCAAGGACGGAGAAGTGCCTATTCCCAGCTTCTGGGGCGGTTACCGGGTGCATTTTGACAGCGTGGAGTTCTGGCAGGGCAGGGCCAACCGCCTGCATGATCGTTTTATGTATACCAAAAACGCCGACGGCAGCTGGAATTATGAGCGCTGGGCCCCTTAATTGAAGCGGCAACTTTTCCTACACCTACCGCAAAGCCCAGGAAGATCTTCAAAAAAGTGCCTTATTCTCCTGCCCCTGCTACCTGCGCCAGATCTTCCGGGCGCGGGTAGTTTAGTACAGAGCTGAAAGCAATTATCTGTTCAACTTTTCTTAAAAGACCACGGTCTTATTGCCGTGAATGAAGACCTTATCATCAAGCACCTTATTCAAGGCCCGCATCAATACCAGCCTTTCTACATCCCGTCCGGCCTTGGCCATGGTGGCAGCATCATAGCGGTGATTTACCTTGATCACATCCTGCTCAATAATGGGACCTTCATCCAGATTATTGGTAACAAAATGAGCAGTCGCCCCGATGATCTTTACCCCGCGATCAAAGGCCTGCTGATAGGGTTTTGCACCGATGAAAGCCGGCAGGAAGGAGTGATGGATATTAATCAGCTTACCTAAAGGATAATGCCCCACCATGCGCGGGGACAAGATGCGCATATACTTGGCCAGCACCACGTAATCAGGATCGGCCGCATCAATTACCTCACACATGCGTTGCTCCTGCTCTTCGCGCGAAATGCCCTCATGAGACACTAAATGAAAAGGCACGTCAAAACGCCTGGCCAGATCGCCAAGCTCAGGGTAATTGCCTGCTACCATCACAATGTCGGCATTAAGTGCCCCCGAATAGGCCTTCATCAGGATATCGCCCAAGCAATGCGCTTCCTTAGTAACCAGGATGGCCAGTTTTCTTTTTTGCTGACCATTAAGGCGCACAATGGCATCTTTGGGCAATACTAGTCTGACTTCACTTAAAAAGTTTTCCTCATTGGCAAAGATCCCGGAGAGCACGGTACGCATGAAAAAGCGTCCGTCCTCAGAGGCGAACTGATCCTGATGCACGATATTATAGTTGTACTTAAAGCAGATGCTGGTCACCCGGGCAATCAGACCCACCGCATCAGAACACTCGGTAAGCAGTATTTTCTGTTCCATATTCAAAACTTCTTAAGCTAAACTTTTGCCTTTTTATCTTGTATTTACGCTGTTATTTACACTGTGAAGATATTGCTGTGAAGATATCGGTCAAATCCGGCAAAACAAAATGATCTAACCTGCGATCTTCCTGCTGGCAGCTGCAGTTGTCACAGTGCTGCAGAGCGCAGCCGCCACTTTTACTTTACGTAATCCAACGTGATGCAAGTTTAACAAATTATGCCGAAAGAGGGGGCTGCCCTTGATCAGTCATCACCGGTACGTCACGGGATAATTCAGTAGAACCCAGCTGCATTCAGCATACCCCAGAAGAACTTGCGTAAAGCGCTGTCAGATTATAGCGGCAGCATCATCTTAGTGCAAAAAAGCACTATTGATGTGCCTGCAGATTTTGCTTTGCGCGGCAAAAAGTTTATATTGAAGGTATAAAGTCAAAACAGCACTTAAAGCTGCGCTTTGCGCCCTATAATGATCCTACTTGCTGCCCTGACGGCCTGATAGGGATCACTACATGCTGCACGGGAGAGGAAAATGCCTGATGTAAATCCTGAATTTGTCAAATATGCTGAGCTGCACATTCCAGGCAGGGATCCGATTAAACTGCCCATCTTAAAAGGTACCATGGGTCCTGAAGTCATTGACATCCGTGCCCTGGGCAAAGAAGGTTACTTTACCTTTGATCCAGGTTTCGTCTCCACCGCATCCTGTAGCTCCCGTATCACCTTTATTGACGGCGCCAAGGGCATTTTGCTCTACCGGGGCTACCCAATCGATCAGTTAGCCACCAAAGCCAATTACCTAAAGACCTGTTACCTGCTGTTTAAAGGCGAATTGCCCACCCCTGCGCAGTACGAGGAATTTGAATACAAGGTCAAGCACCACACCTTAATTCACGAGCAGATAAACTCCCTGTTCCAGGCCTTCCGGCGTGACTCCCACCCGATGGCCCTGATGTGCGGTATCGCCGGTGCCCTCTCTGCCTTCTATCATGACAACCTCGATATTTACGACCCAGAGCACCGCGAGAACACCATGATAAGGCTTATCGCCAAGATGCCTACCTTAGCCGCCATGGCCTACAAATACTCCATCGGCCAGCCTTTCATGTACCCGCGCAATGATCTTGATTTTGCCGCGAACTTCCTGCACATGATGTTTGCTACCCCGGCTGAGGACTATAAGGTAAATCCAGTCATCGCCAAGGCCATGGATCGCATCTTTATCCTGCATGCAGATCACGAGCAGAACGCCTCCACCTCCTCAGTACGGCTGGCAGGTTCATCCGGTGCCAACCCCTATGCCTGCATCGCTGCCGGTATTGCCTCACTGTGGGGGCCTGCCCATGGCGGAGCCAACGAGGCCTGCCTGCGCATGTTGGAGCAGATAGGTACCTGTGATCGTATCCCTGAGTTTGTGGCACGCGCCAAGGACAAAAATGATCCTTTCCGCCTGTCAGGCTTTGGTCACCGCGTCTATAAAACTTACGATCCGCGTGCCGTAGTGATGCGCGAGACCTGCCATGAAGTCCTCAATGAGCTGCATATCAAGGATCACCCGATCCTGGACGTTGCCACAGAGCTTGAAAAGATTGCACTGTCAGATGAATATTTCATTGAGCGCCATCTCTACCCGAATGTCGACTTCTATTCAGGCATTATCCTGAACGCCATCGGCATCCCGACCTCAATGTTCACCGTGATCTTCGCCATTGCCCGTACTATCGGCTGGATCTCACACTGGAATGAGATGCAGGAAATGCCCGAAAGCCGCATTGGCCGCCCGCGCCAGATCTACGTGGGCAAAACCTTGCGTGACATCAAGGCATCCCCTGCCCGCAGACGCTCTGCCAAAAGCTCTGCTGCAACCAAAATATAATAACTGATTGCTGCAGCATAAGTTTCTGCACTCTGACAGTAAGCCTGAGTGCAGGGTACAACAGCAGTGACAGACGGCAGTACTCAGCTACTGTACATGCCCTAACTCTATTTATTCAGTTGCCATTCTTTTCTACAGAGCTTAACTGCGATAAGCGATACATTACTGCCATGCCCAGCTCATCTGTTAAAACCGTAAACACCGGGCAATCAATGAACGTCGCTGTGCATTCAGATCTATGATCACCCCATGCGCGGCATTGATCTCAATCTCATACTTCATGCCATTTGCAAAGAATACCGCCTCATAACGCTTTTCCCTGCCCTCCCCTTCTGCCTTTAGCCGCACAGATGAAGGATCTGCCCCCCTGGCCTGGGAAGCAGCCAGACGTCTTGCACCATCTGCATCAACGCTCCCCACTCCGGGTGCCAGCCGCAGTTTGTCCTCATCGATTTCATAATCAATCTTGATGATGTCCCCAGAGTTTACGGTCACGCAATACTCAAAGTCCCCATAGGTGGTCTCAAACTCAAGTTTGAAGACCGTAATGTCATCCTCCCGGTCACGCTCAATTTTAAGTTTGCTAAGATCATGGCGATCCACCTTGCTGTGTCTGAGCGCAATATCAAGAGCCTCATCCTGATTGAGAGCCAAGGCCTGCCCGCTTAATGTCAGCAACAGAGCCGCACAGATATAGCCTAAATTTCTTTTTACCATGTCCAGGTTACCCCAGGTATTCTGTAATGTGCATCATGCATGCATGTATACATGTACGATCTGAGTTATCAGGCATCAGGTTTATCAGGCAATTGCTGCCCGACCGTCCAATGGCTAAGGCCAGATGTGAGGACTACCGCCTGCAGCCTGCAACTGCAGCTTAACATGGATTTGTAGGTGTGAAACTGGTGAAATCTGATGAGAACAATAAAGCCCTCACATCAGGAGGGCTTATCTTATTGATACCCAGGCTCATCTATTATGCGAGCCAGGAATAAAATCAGGAGGTAAATTACTTACCTAAAGCGGCACGAGCCTGCTCAGCGATGGCAGTGAATGCTGCCTTATCGGTGATGGCGAGATCGGATAAGACCTTGCGGTCGATCTCAATGCCAGCCTTCTTCAGACCGTTCATGAACTGGCTGTAGCTTAAATCGTGCTGACGGGCAGCAGCGTTAATACGTACAATCCACAGCTCACGGAACTGACGCTTCTTCTGACGGCGGTCACGGTAAGCATACTGGCCAGCCTTGGTTACAGCCTGAACCGCAGTACGGTAGGTACGGGAACGAGCACCGTAGTAACCCTTAGCAGCCTTTAAAACCTTCTTATGACGGGCATGGGCGGTAACACCGCGCTTTACTCTAGCCATTTGTCAAATCCTCCTGATTAAGCGTAAGGCAGCTGACGCATAATTGCGCGAATATTTGAAGAATGAACGTAAGTCATCTCACGCAGTGCGCGCTTACGCTTACGGGTCTTCTTGGTGAGGATGTGACGCAAGTTCTGGTGACGGCACTTGAAGTGACCGCTGCCAGTCTTCTTGAAGCGCTTAGCTACGCCTCTGTCGGTCTTCATTTTGACCTTAACTTTACCAGCCATTTAATTACTCCGCATTTATTGCTGTTAATTCAAGCCGCAGGAGGCTCATCAAGAGCACTTGGAACCCTGAAGCTACTTCTTTTTAGGAGCAAGCACCATGGTAGCCTGCCGGCCTTCCACGCGGGAGGCTGATTCTACCGTGGCGATCCCCAGTTCGTTGCAGAGATCATTCTCCACACGCTTTAACACATCAAGACCTAAGTGCTGATGTGCCATTTCACGGCCTCTGAAGCGCAGGGTAACCTTCGCTTTATTGCCGTCTTCGAGGAAACGCACCAGGTTGCGCAGTTTAACCTGATAGTCACCCTCGTCAGTGGCAGGACGGAATTTAATTTCCTTTACCTGCACCACTTTCTGCTTTTTCTTTTTTTGATCCTTGCTCTTTTCGTAAAGATATTTGCCATATTCAATTAAGCGGCAGACGGGCGGATCAGCGTTGGGGCTAATCTCAACGAGATCAACACCGGCGTCCTCAGCCATGCGCAGGGCATCTGCGGTAGCCATTACACCGACAAGCTCATTATCCTGTCCTAAAAGACGCACTTCACGGCATCTGATATCCCCGTTAACCCGGACTTTAGGCTGCGGCCTTCCGGTTTTTTTGGCGTTGTTTATAATAATATCCTCTCAGTAAGACGAATCAAAAAAAGCAAAACAAAGCACCCTCCCGGGTGCCTGTTTTCTTTATATCCTTAGGCGTCCTGCTTAGCAGACGCGATTTTGCGGCTAATAATATCCGAATTTATCAGCTTTAGCAAGTCTTCTACGGACATTACCCCTAAATCCTCACCGGTGCGGGTACGCACAGCCACGCAGCCATTTTCAGCTTCGCGGTCACCGCATACCAGCATGTAAGGAACACGCATCAAGGTATGTTCGCGGATCTTAAAGCCGACCTTATCGTTACGCAGATCAGTACGCACGCGGATCCCGGCTTCATCAAGCTTGTTGGCCACGCTCTTGGCGTAATCAGCCTGATTGTCAGTGATGTTCATCACCACTGCCTGTACCGGAGCCAGCCAGGTCGGGAAGGAACCGGCAAACTCCTCAGTCAGCACGCCCAGGAAACGCTCAATGGATCCCAGCATGGCGCGGTGGATCATCACCGGAGTGTGCTCCTGATTGTCCTCACCGATGTAATGGGCATCCAGGCGTCCGGGCAGTGAGAAATCAAGCTGCACGGTACCGCACTGCCAGGCTCTGTCCAGGCTGTCATGCAGGGTAAACTCGATCTTAGGGCCATAGAAAGCACCTTCACCGGGCTGCAGCTCATATTCAAGGTGATTGAGCTCTAAAGCCTGCTTTAAGTCCTCTTCAGCCTTATCCCAGATCTCATCGGAACCGATACGCTTTTCCGGACGGGTGGAGAGCTTTACATCCACCTTGGTAAAGCCGAAGTTGCTGTATACGTCATAGACCATGGCGATACAGTCTGACACTTCCTGCATAATCTGATCTTCAGTACAGAAGATATGGGCGTCATCCTGCTCAAAGGCACGCACGCGCAGCAGACCGTGCAGGGAACCTGACGGCTCATTGCGGTGGCAGTTACCAAACTCAGCCATGCGGATCGGCAGATCACGGTAAGAACGGGTTCTGGAATTGAAAATCTGAATGGCACCCGGGCAGTTCATCGGCTTAATCGCATAATCGCGGTTTTCCGATGAAGTGGTAAACATATTTTCCTGATACTTGTCCCAGTGCCCGGAACGCTCCCACAGCACTCTGTCCATGATCTGCGGGGTCTTGACCTCGATATAGTGATACTTATGCAGCATCTGGCGCATAAAGTTCTCAATTTCGCGGTAGATGGTCCAGCCATCGTTGTGCCAGAACACCATGCCCGGGGCTTCCTGCTGGAAGTGATACAGATCAAGCTTCTTGCCCAGCACGCGGTGATCACGCTTGGCAGCCTCCTCACGGCGTTTTAAATAAGCGCTAAGCTCGTCCTTGCTGGCAAAGGCCACGCCATAGATGCGCTGCAGCATCTTGTTCTTGGAATTACCGCGCCAGTAGGCTCCGGCAAAATGGGTGAGCTTGAAGTGCTTGCAAAAGCCCATGTGCGGTACGTGCGGGCCACGGCACATGTCGATGTATTCAAGATGATGGTAGAGGCCGGGATGATCATTCTTATCCACATTCTCCTCTAAGATGAGCTTCTTATAAGGCTCATTGCGCTCAGTAAACACTTCATAGGCGCGCTGCCAGGTGGCTACTTCCTTAACGACGGTATAGTCAGTCTTAGCAAGCTCGTGCATCTTGGCATCAAGCTTCTCCATGTCCTCAGCGGTCAGCTTGTGCTCCAGATCCACGTCATAGTAGAAGCCATTCTCAATCACCGGGCCGATGGCCATCTTGGTATCAGGCCACAGTTCCTTAATGGCATGACCTAATAAGTGGGCACAGGAGTGGCGGATAATATCGATACCATCCTTTTCAGCCGGGGTGACGATTTCCACCTTGGCATCATGATCCACTAAATCACAGGCATCATGCAGCACACCGTCAATGCGGCCGGCCACGCAATTGCGGGCAAGACCGGAACCAATGCTCTGTGCGACTTCAGAAATTGAGACTGCGTGATCAAACTCTTTGACCGCGCCGTTAGGAAGGGTAATTTTAGGCATAATTCAAAAACCAACGGTGCCAACACTGCACCTTGAGGTCTCCATTTGATATTTAGTCAAGACCTTTACGCAACCAATGCCAGATAACCCGTCTGGTCAAACCGCGCGTAAAGCCCTGTCTTGCGACGGGGCATAGTATAGCGCGAACTTTTGGCAAAAGCTCACAGAAATCCCGGTAACCTGAGTTTACTTTCCCCTGCCCGTGCTCTGCTGCAGGCAAAGCTTCTCACGTATACCCAACAAAAAGCATGTGACCGGCGGTACCTGAGAAAAACGGTGGTTATCTAATTGTCAAAGCAGCTCTAAAACATGCTGCATATAATGGCGATAGTAAAGGAAGTCGTGGTAATAATAGTAGGCTGAGGTGATGGCAGGACGGCAGAACTACTGCAACATTTTACCTGTTATGTTGTAACTGCTAGCCCCCCTGTACAGCCGAAATGTTCATATTATTTGAAAAATTACGACGCATTTTTGATTGAGCTTTTCCCTGCAGGACATTCCTCCCATTCAGGAAAATTTTCTAAGTAATTTATTGATTTTTAAGCCCAATAAATCTTAAAAAGTGCCTCATACTGCCAAAACCGTACCGCTTCACCTGCAGTCTGTCACTGCTTTTTCACACCAGATTTTGACCAAATATAAAAAAATATTTGACAATAGCAGCATTGGCATGGTTTAATACGCGCCGTTGCTGAGGCCAGATAGCTCAGTCGGTAGAGCAGGGGATTGAAAATCCCCGTGTCCGTGGTTCGATTCCGCGTCTGGCCACCATCGCAGAATTCTCTATACCCCTAGCCAAAGTTTGCATCGCTTCACTCAACAGAACTTTCAGGCTATACTCATTCCACTGCAGCGGCTGCAGATATCAACAGCTCATATAGCACAAAGACTTACAGCAATTGCTGTTGCTGTAACTTAAAGTTTTCTGTCCGGCACTTTACCGTTAAGAAAAAGAGCCTGGCTGCTTAAGCAAAATCGTTTTGTTTTACGGTGTAAAAATTATTAGAGCGGCCACTATGTCATTACCCCCGCCTCCTGACTTCTCACGCATTTGCGTGCCCGGCTACGATTTTGAAGATATACGGGAGCGCCAACAGATCTACGTGGACAAAACCGATCTGATTTACGAGCTCACTGCACTTAATGAGCCCATCTATCTCTCCCGCCCCCGTCGCTTTGGCAAATCACTGTTAGCAAGTACCCTGCACTCGCTATTTGCCCACGGTACCACTTGGTTTAAAAGCCTTAAAATCGAAAAGATGTGGCATGAAGCCCCATGCAAAGGTCTGCATCTTGACTTCACGGCCTTAGGCACTGCAAGCCCCCCGCGATTACGGCCTCACCTTGCGGCAATATCTGGCACAATGCTGCAATCTTGCCGGGCTCCCCTATCAGGATGATGCCAGCACCCCGGCCTTACTGTTCAGCAGTGCTATCAATCAGGCTAAAAAACACTCTGTTGCCCTTATCATCGATGAATATGACTGCCCGCTTATAGATCAGCTCAATAATCAGCAGGACTTTGCCACTATCAACCGGGAGCTGCGCAGCTTTTACCTCTTGGAAAAATCCTATAGATCGAGTGCGGAAAATCTTGCTTTTCGTGATCAATAATTCCGCCTATTGTGTGCACCCCTATTTTTGCCCTTAATTTTATTTTTTCCTATATTCGTGATCACTTCCACT
>CALXOT010000138.1 GCA_944390085.1 uncultured Succinivibrionaceae bacterium | reverse complement strand
ACTACTTACATAATTTGTTTAACTAATGACGCGTAATTCCCCTTGCGTGAGCCTGGGGATGAAAGCGGCGGGTGTCGCACATTTTGATCATGTCCAATACTCTCTAAGAATTCAGGAACGGGCTTTTTTGCTCCGACCTGATGGTGGCATTGTGTACATGCCCGTAAGTGCCCAGTAATGGGTGCTTACTAAAAGTGAGGCACCGTCTTCACGAAACCTCGCACGTAAGTGCGTAGGTAGTTTCATGCAAGCCCGTCATTAAGCGCGCTGACCGGCAAGCAGGGCGCTGATCCGGCGGCTGCCACCAAAGTGGCGGTGCTCACCGAGGTAAATAGCCTGCCAGGTGCCCAGCAGCAGGTTGCGGTTTTGCACCTGCAGCGTCAAAGTCTGGCCGAGCACAGAAGACAGGATATGGGCGGTCATATCATCTTCCCCCTCCAGCACATGATTGAAGTACGGGGCTCCATCCGGCACCGCCCGCTTAAAAAAGTTTAACATGTCGCTGCGCACGTCCGGATCTGCTGACTCATTGATGGTCAGCGAAGCTGAGGTGTGCAGCAGCTGCAAGTGCAGCAGCCCCGCCTGACAAGATTCAATCTCAGGCAGTGCCCGCACTATGTCCGGGGTAATTATGTGAAAACCGCGCGTCAGTGGTTTTAGTGCAATGACGCGCTGAGCGATGATCTCCATCACAAGGTCTCCACGTTGACTCGCGGCATGATCCTGCAGACCAGTTCATATGGGATGGTGCCACACAGTTCTGCCACGCGCTCCACCGGCACTTCCTTGCCCCACAGCACTGCCTTGTCGCCCACCTTATCGTTGGCATTCGGACCTAAATCTACGAACAGCATATCCATGCACACATGGCCTGCAGTCGGCACCAGGCGCCCATTGACCCATACCGGAGTACCATTGGGAGCAGTACGCGGATAACCATCCCCGTAGCCGGTAGCTACAATTCCTATCACCGTATCGCGCGGCGCTGTCCAGGCCGCACCATAACCAACCTTAGCACCCCGTTTCACCTTGCGTACCGCAATCAGTGAGCTCTTTAAGGTCATTACCGGCTCCAGGTTAAAATCACTGCCAGTCTTGCCTGTAAAAGGGGAGATCCCGTAGAGGATAACCCCCGGGCGCACCCAGTCAGTATGGGACTTGGGCCAGCGCAGGATGCCAGCTGAATTGGCCAGGCACAAGGGGCCGTTGAAGCCCTCAGCCACCTTGAAGAAATAAGCTATCTGCTCTTCGTTATAGGCGTACTCGCTTGGGGTATCAGCCACACTCAGATGTGAAATCAGACCCAGCGGCTTTTGTACATTGACGCATTGCTCCAGGCGTACCTTCATCTCGGCGATCTCATCCGGAGCTGCGCCCAGGCGGTGCATGCCGATATCTATTTTCAGCCAACACCTGACCGGACTTACGAGCTCAGCCTGCTCAATAGCCTCCAGCTGCTCCATATCATGTACCGCCGTATCGAGATCATATTTGGCCAGCAGCGGCACATCCGAGGGTTCATAAAAGCCTTCGAGCAAAATGATGGGTTTCTTGATCCCCCGGTCACGCAGCGAAATGGCTTCGCTGATGCGTGCTGCTGCAAAGGCATCCACGTAAGGATCCAGGGTATTGGCCACCAGATACAGTCCATGCCCGTAACCGTTGGCCTTGACTACTGCCACAATCTTTGAATCCGGCACCAGGGACTTAATCACCTGAATATTGTGGATCAGGGCCTGCCGGTTTATCTGTGCCGTTACAACGTTCATCTTTTTTCCTGAAAATTAATTAAGCCAGAAGCTTACTGCATCAGTGCCGCCTCTGGTGGCAGATCTGCATCTGCAGCCAATGGATTGGCCTTATCATAAAAGGCGGTATAAGCACCCTGGAATTGCAGTTCAATGTCCCGGGTGGCACCGTTACGGTTCTTGCCCACGATGAGCAAAGCCTTGCCATCATCGATATTGCCATCCTCAGCACTCTTGTATACCGAGCCACGATGCAGGAACATGATCATATCAGCATCCTGCTCCAGGGAGCCTGATTCACGCAGATCTGAGTTCATCGGACGGTGATCGCGCCGGCCTTCCACCTCACGGTTTAACTGCGACAGGGCAATAATGGGAATATTGAGCTCCTTGGCCAAAAGCTTTAAGGAACGCGAGATCTCACCTACCTCCAAGCTGCGGTTTTCCATGCGGGTCTGCCCCTTCATCAGCTGAATATAATCCACCATGATAACCGACAGCCCGCCATATTCTGCCGCCAGGCGGCGGGCGCGCGAGCGCAGCTCCAGCGGGGTAATGTCACCGGAGTCATCAATATACAGCTTGTGCCGCTTCTGTCCGTCTGCGGTCTTTTCCACCAGTAAGGACAGCTTCCTTATCATGTCATGCCATTGTTCGGTGATGACCCGGCCTTCGGACAAATCCTTAAGCCCCACTCTCCCGAAGGTACAGAGCATGCGCATTAAAATCTGCTGTGCCGGCATTTCCAGCGAGAACACCAGTGCCGGGTGATGCACCTCGGGGTTCATCGCGATATTCTCCACGATATTCATGGCAAAGGAAGTCTTACCAATACCCGGGCGGGCCGCCACAATATTGAGGCTGCCCGGCTGCAGTCCTGAGGTCAGCTCATCAAGCTCGGTAAACCCGGTGGCCGTACCGGTCATGCGGTTCAGGCCCATCTCGCTTCTGATCTTATCTAAAAGCTCAATGGCTATCGGCACCGCTTCCCGTGGTCCACTGTCAGTATGGGCATTTTTCTCTGAGAGCTTGAATACCAGCTGCTGCGCCACGTCGTAAATCTCATCGACCGTGCGCCCTTCAGGGTTATAGGAGATATCAGCAATGCTCTGCGCTGCCTCAATCAGACGGCGGCGGCGTGCCTTATTGCGCACAATGATGGCGTACTCAGGGGCAGCTGACAGCGGATCAGTAAGTGCAGTCAGTCCCGAGATATATGCTCTGCCCCCTGCTTTCTCCAGCAGCCCCTCGTTTTCTAACTGATCACACAGTACCGTGGGGTTGAAATCATCGGAGGAGGCGGAGCGGCGTAAAATTGCCTCATAGATCACGCGGTTGCGCTCAGAGGCAAAGTCATCGGCCTCTAACAGCCCGATGGCCTCACTGACGCGATTTAAGGTAGAGCCATCAAGCAAAATGGCACCTAGTAGGCTGCGCTCGGCGTTAAGATCCTTTGGCAGTTCACGCTGCAGGCTCTCGCTTGATTTATTGATTTCGCTAATCGGCATGTTGGGTTTCCACAGACTTGATCCTGCAATATCCTGCGATCTTACTGCAAACAGCGCAGCTAAGCAGGATGGAAAAGCGCAATTACTGCATGCAGCGCTTTGCCTGAATTTTGTTGCAAAGACTAGCAGCCTGCAAGCGCTTTAGCAAGAACTTTATAGCGTTGCAATCAGACGTTGGCAAGCGCAATCCGCTGACAGAAAACACTGCAAAAACAAAGTGGAAAATAGAAAACTGAGATGGCGCACCTGGAGAGATTCGAACTCCCGACCGATCGGTTCGTAGCCGATTACTCTATCCAGCTGAGCTACAGGTGCGCAGCATATGAAGCAAACTTAAGGAACTGACAGTGAATGGCGCACCTGGAGAGATTCGAACTCCCGACCGATCGGTTCGTAGCCGATTACTCTATCCAGCTGAGCTACAGGTGCGCAGTACTGTTGTCTAAGTTACGGGCGTGAATTATATCATCAAAATTTTACAGTGCAAGGATTTTTCGCACCTTTCCGGGCTAAAAGCGCTGATCAAGGAGGTTACAGCCCCGGTTCTCTTTAAAATTTAATTTTAAAAACAAAATGTTATTTATAAAACTGGTTCGATAAAATTTTTTACATTTTTCTTGCTGCAAATGGCAGCACTGTCCTCACGCAAGTTAGCAATAACTACGAGACAGTTGAACTTTGGGCAGAAAAATGAATATTGGAAGAGTAAATTCTTTGGAAAATCAAGGAGGCATGGCGGAGAGAAAGGGATTCGAACCCTCGATACAACTTTATGGTCGTATGCTCCCTTAGCAGGGGAGTACCTTCAGCCACTCGGTCATCTCTCCGCGGGTCGATTTGATGGCGGCTATTATCATGATTTAGCCGCCCCTTGTCAAGAAATTTTTTATGAGGACGCGTAGCGGCGGAGCTTAAGGAGCTGCCGCCGTATCCTTATCCTCAGCAGAAGTTTCCTTCCCCGGCTGCAGCCGTGTCACCACGGCTGAGCGGGGAGCGCTGATCCCCAGGCGGACCTTGCCGGACTTGACGTCCAACACTGTCACCGTGATATCAGCGCCTATCTGCACGCTTTCACCTTTTTTCTGGGACAAAACCAGCATTAAAGGTGCTCCGCAATAAAGGCCGGAGCCTCGGCCAAAGCTTTGGGCAGGCCGGAGGCATCATTGCCGCCTGCCTGAGCCATGTCAGGACGTCCGCCCCCTTTGCCGTCCACAAAGGATGCAGCAAAGTTGACCAGATCGCCGGCCTTGAGCTTTGAGGTAAGGTCCTTGGAGACGGCGGCAATCAGACTGGCTTTATTGCCATCAGCGCTGCCCAGCAGCACCACGCAGCTCTTCAGGCTGTTCTTCAGCTCATCGACCGCTAGGCGCAGCTCACGCATGCTGTAATGCTCGACGCTGGCAATCACAACCTTAACGCCGTTTATCTCCTGTGCCTGCTGAGCAAGACCCAAGGTTTCGGTATGCACCAGTTTTTCCTTTAACAGCATGTTTTCATGCTCAATGGACTGGGTATGCTCAATCAGGGATCTGACCTTCTCGACCACGGAGTAATTGTCGGTCTTCAGGATATTGCAGGCCTGCGCGATGACGCGGCCAATGGCCTGCTGATAACTGATAGCAGATGCTCCCACCAGGGCCTCGATACGGCGTACCCCGGAGGCAATGCTCTCATCACTGACGATGGCAAAATAGCCCAGATCACCGGTACGTCTGGCGTGGGTACCACCGCACAGCTCCTTTGACAGATCCCCGCAGGAGACTACCCGCACCTGACCTTCATACTTCTCGTCAAACAAGGCCATGGCACCGGAGTGCTTGGCCGTCTCGAGATCCATGATATCAGTGCGCACTTCTACGTTGTCGCAGATATACTCATTGACCAGGGCAATGATCCGCTGACGTTCTGCAGTAGATAAAGGATGCGGATGCGAGAAATCAAAACGCAGGCGATCGGGACCTACTGAAGAGCCCTTCTGGTAGACATGGTTGCCCAGCACCTGGCGCAGGGCTGCATGCAGCAGATGGGTGGCAGTATGGTGCGCTGCGATATTGCGGCGGCGCTTTTCATCCACACAGGCCTCCACAGCATCGCCCTGACGGAACTGCCCGAGCTCCACTCGACCTAAATGGATCACCGCCTTGCCCACGTGCCTGGTATTCTCCACGATAAAGAGATTGTTGGCACCAAGCTTAATCACGCCGGTATCGCCGACCTGACCGCCCATCTCCCCGTAGAACGGGGTCTTATCCAGCACAATGGCAGCTTCCTCGTCCGTGGAGATCTGCTCTACCTTGTCAAGCCCCTTGTAAATACCAAGGACAGTGGCATTGTCCTGCAGCTTTTCATAACCGCTGAAGGTGGTGACATCGGCAAGCTTTAATTCCTTGTTATAGTCAATACCGAAGGTGGAGGCTGACTTGGCACGCTCACGCTGCTTCTTCATCTCCTTGTCAAAGCCGTCCATGTCCACGATGTAGCCGCGATCACGCACCACATCCTGAGTCAGATCGGCCGGGAAACCGTAGGTATCGTAAAGCTTGAACACCACTTCGCCGGGAATGGTGCGCTCGGCACCCAGTTTCTCCAGCTCAGCATCCAGCAGGGCCAGACCGCGATCAAGGGTATTTAAGATCTGTTCCTCTTCCTTCTTTAAGGTACGCTCAATCAGCTCACGCTGCTCAATTAACTCCGGGTAAGCCTTGCCCATGAGTTCAGCGAGTTTGCCCACCAGCTTATAGAAGAACACTTCCTTGGCACCGAGCAACCTGCCATGGCGCACCGCACGGCGGATGATGCGGCGCAGCACATAGCCGCGGCCTTCATTGGAAGGCAGCACCCCGTCGGCAATCAGGAAGGAGCAGGATCTGATGTGATCTGCTATCACCCGCAAGGACTTTGAGGACAGATCAGAAACCCCAAGCACCTGTGCCACTTCACTGATTAAGGAACGGAACAGATCGATGTCGTAATTGGAATGCACGCCCTGCAGCACAGCAGCAATACGCTCAAGACCCAGGCCATTGTCGATCATGGGCTTGGCCAGGGGCTCAAAGGTGCCGTCAGCCTGACGGTTATACTGCATGAACACGATGTTCCAGATCTCGATGAAGCGATCACCGTCCTCATCCGGTGATCCCGGAGGGCCGCCCCAGATCTCAGGGCCGTGATCGTAGAAGATCTCAGAGCACGGGCCGCACGGGCCGGTATCGCCCATCTGCCAGAAATTGTCGGAGTTGTACTTGCCGCCCTTATTGTCACCGATGCGCACAATCTTCTCTGCTGGCAGGCCAATGGTGTTATGCCAGATATCATAGGCTTCATCATCCTCGGCATAGACCGTCACCATTAAGGACTCTTTGGGCAGCTTGAAGCCCTCAGTTAACAAAGTCCAGGCATAATAAATGGCTTCTTTCTTAAAGTAGTCGCCGAAGCTGAAATTACCCAGCATCTCAAAGAAAGTATGATGACGGGCGGTATAGCCGACGTTATCCAGATCATTCTGCTTGCCGCCGGCACGCACGCACTTTTGCGCGGTGGTGGCTCTCAGATAAGGACGACTTTCCTTGCCCAGGTAAATGTCCTTGAACTGATTCATACCGGCGTTGGTAAAAAGCAGGGTGGGATCGTTATGCGGCACCAGGGAGCTGGAGCGCACGATCTCATGGCCATGCTTTTTGAAAAATTCAAGATACGTGGTACGTATCTCGTCGGTTGTCATGTACATATTAAGGTCCCTTGCAGGATTGCTTGATTTTTAATAACGCAGAATTATAGCCCGGAATTAAGATTCCGCGCACAACAAATTAAGGGCTTGCAGGCATTGGGAGCCGGAAAATCCGCGCCGGGACAGGCGGGCGAGCAACTTGTGCTTTTGTGCATAATCCAGGACAGCGGGATCTGCGCAATGGCGCTGTAAATACTCAAGGGCGCAGGCCGTCCAGTCCGTCCTTTCAATACACTCTGCAATTAAGGCTGCATCAAGCCCGCGCTTTACCCCTTCAAACTTAAGTTTCAGCGGGCCATAACCCTGCAGCAGCATGTGGCGGCATAGCATGTCCGCATAGCGCTCATCACTCTGCCAACCCTGCTCCCGGCAATGCTGCGCTGCAGCCTGCGCCACCTCTTCTGTAAAACGGGCACACAGCTTAGTGACAAGTTCATGATAGGAATATTCGCGGGCCGTCAGGTAGCGCAGGGCCAGGTTCAGCGCTTTATTCGGATCGCTTGAACGCGGGCGGCTGCCCGATGACAAGGAGCGGGACGGAAAGGGCATCTGCTACAAAAATAAATCTCGGCTTATAGCTTATAACTTATAACTGACAGTTAACTGACAGTGACAGCTAATGATTATGATTAATGGTTACTGGCCAAAGACCAGGGAACCTGGGAGCTGCAACAGCAGGATCTAAGATCCAAAAGCCAAGGCTCAGGCAGGATGCTGGGCAGTACCACCTCCTGTACACATCCTGCCTCAAATACCGCCCCCCCTTAAAGAGGGCGGCTTGCAGAATCAGTGACCGCCCTACCATATCTGCACTGCCTGCAATCTTACAGATCCTCGGGGATCTCAGTGATGAGATCAGCCTCATCCAGCTCAGGCAGATCTGTAAGATCAGGACCTGCTGCAGCTGCAGCCACCGGGGCTCCGATGTCCACACTTGAGGCATAATCCTTTTGCTCCTTGTAATAGGCGCGGATCTTGCCCTCAATCTCATCGGCAACTTCCGGATGCTCATCGAGATAGCGCATGGCATTGACCTTGCCCTGCCCCAATTTATTGCCGTTATAGGAGAACCAGGCGCCGGTCTTTTCCACTACCTTGCAGTCCACGCCCAGATCGATGAGCTCACCGTTCTTTGCAATGCCGTAATTGAACAGGATCTGGAAATTAGCCTGCTTGAAGGGCGGAGCCACCTTGTTCTTGACCACCTTGACCCGTGTCTCATTGCCAATAGCCTGTTCCTTTTCCTTGATCACATTGGCCTTGCGGATATCCAGACGCACTGAAGCATAGTACTTAAGGGCATTGCCGCCGGTGGTCGTCTCCGGATTGCCGAACATCACCCCGATCTTCATGCGCAGCTGATTGATGAACACCACCATGCAATTGGCCTGCTTGATAGTACCAGTCAGCTTGCGCAAAGCCTGGGACATCAGGCGGGCCTGCAGGCCGACGTGATTGTCACCCATGTCACCTTCAATTTCAGCCTTAGGCACCAGGGCTGCCACTGAGTCAATCACCACCACATCGACACCGCCAGAGCGCACCAGGCTCTCGCAGATATCCAGTGCCTGTTCGCCGGTATCGGGCTGGGAGATCAGCATGTCCTCAATCTTAACCCCCAGCTTTTTGGCGTAAATCGGATCAAGGGCATGCTCAGCATCAATGAAGGCGCACACCTTGCCCTTCTTCTGCGCCTGGGCGATAAGTTCCAAAGTCAGGGTAGTCTTACCGGATGATTCCGGTCCAAAGATCTCAATGATGCGCCCCATAGGCAGGCCGCCGATACCCAGAGCCAAATCAAGGGACAGCGAACCGGTCGGAATAGCCTCAATGTCCTCCAGCTCACTTTGCCCCAGGCGCATGATGGCCCCCTTGCCAAACTGCCTTTCGATCTGCTCCATCGCGGCTTCCAACGCCTTCTGTTTTTTCGGATCAGACGTAAGATTGGATGCCAGCTTAGCCGCACTGCCGCCTTCCTCTTTCTTAGTTTTGGCGCGTTCAACCATAATAAACTCCGTTTTTTCTGCAGTTTCTGAAAAAACTTCCAGAATATGAATATTATTTATAAGATGTATTATCGGTTATGCTTAATAATTTATTTGTAGTTTAGCAGTTCCTGCCCAATAGCGCAACAAAAAAGACCGTTTAAGGCCTCCCGCACGGTCTGCAACCGGACCTGTTCCCTTGAGCCGGCAAAATGATGGCAGCAGGCCTGTGGCAATTCCCCTTTTTTACAAAAAGCGATCCACACCGTGCCTACCGGCTTGTCCGCACTGCCGCCCCCTGGACCTGCAATACCGGTTACGGCCACCGCCAGATCAGCATGACTGTGCTGCAGGGCTCCTGCTGCCATTTCCTTGGCAGTACGCTCACTGACCGCCCCTACGGCAGCCAGGGTCTCAGAGCGTACCCCCAGCATTTCTTGCTTGGCAATATTGGTATAGGTGACAAAGGATCGCTCAAAGTAGCCGGAACTGCCCGGGATCTCAGTAATAGTTGCCGCAATCAGTCCGCCGGTACAGGACTCAGCGCTCACCGCCAACAGGCCACGCTTAAGGCACTGCTGCTGCAGCGCCAACGCCAGTTGCTTCAGCCCAACAAAGCTGATGCCCTCAGGGCTAATGTCCACAGGGCTGCTGCCCTGAGCCTTATCATTCAATGCGTCCATACATCCTCCCGCACTATCCTTATTTTCTAGCCCTGCAGTAAATTTCATCCCTGCACTGAGTTAACACTACTGCCCGTCAGACCAATAAGCGGGGCAGTGCAAATAATCTGCACTTAAGTTTACGCCACCTTCCGGGCCCGGGGCAGGATCTGTACATTTACTGCGAATTTTTGTCAGGGACAAAAACGATCTAAAATGGGCGCTCTAACGGAAAGACAAAGCAACTACAGTAACTACAGTAAACATACCCAAGAGAGTCCGGAAGCGCCATGGAACCTGATTTTTCCAAACTTACCCCGATGATGCGGCAGTATTACGAAATAAAGCAAAAGTACCCTGATACTTTAGTGTTCTACCGCTTAGGCGACTTTTACGAGCTCTTTTTTGATGATGCCAAAAAGGCCTCGGCGCTGCTTGATCTGACCTTAACCCGGCGGGGCAATCAGGGCGGTGAGCCTATTCCGATGGCAGGGGTACCCTTTCACTCAGTGGACAGCTATCTGTCAAAACTGATCCGCTTAGGGCAATCTGCGGTTATCTGTGAACAGATAGGCGATCCTAAAAGCGGCAAGGGCATGATGGTGCGCAAGGTCTCCAAGATCTTAACTCCCGGCACCGTCACCGATGAGGGAATTGCGCCGGACAACCGTGACAATACCATTGCCTGCATTTGCCGGGGCCGCGATTATTTTGGCTTTGCCTGCCTGAGCCTGTCCTCCGGGGATTTCCGGGCTGCGGTGGCGGCAAAACCTGCTGATCTCAGGCTCCTGATTGAAAAACATGCCCCGGCAGAACTGGTGTTGCCCGAGAGCTTTAAGGACAATGAAGCGGCCTTGACTGCCGATCTTAACTGTCAGAAAAGACTGCCTGACTGGAGCTTTGACTTAAAGTCCTGTTATCAGTCCTTATGCCAGCAATTTGCCACTTCAAGCCTGTTTGGCTTTGATCTTGAGAATATTGAGGATGCCATCTGTGCCGCCGGGGCACTGCTTAACTACGTCAAGGATACGCAGAATGTGTCCTTGAGTCATATCCGCGCGATCAGGCGGGAGGAAAGCTCCAATTATGTGCTACTAGATAAATGCGCCCAGCGCAATCTGGAGCTGCTGTCCAATTTGCGCGGCGAAAAACGCGGCTCCTTGCTCTCCATCCTTGACCGCACGGCAAGCCCCATGGGCTCGCGCCTGCTCTCCGGATTTTTATTGGAACCGCTGCGTGACAATGCTGAAATAAATGCCCGCCTTGATCTGACTGAAAGCCTGATCTCCCTGCCCGGGCGTGAGGAACTAAGTTCCCTGATAGCAGCCTGCGGAGACGTCGAGCGCGCCGTCGCCCGCATAGCCTTAAATACCGCCCGCCCCAAGGATCTGGTGACCCTGCGTACCACCTTGGCCTCCCTGCCCCAGCTGCGGGAGCTGCTCAATGCCGGGTCGGAGCCACTGCGCCGCTGCGCCCAGGAGCTGCCACAGCTGGAGCAGTGTCTTAAACTGTTGCAGCAGGCCATTGCTCCCACTCCGTCCAGCCAGCTGCGTGAGGGTGGAGTCATTGCCTCGGGTTTTTCAGCAGAGCTAGATGAACTGCGCTCTTTAATGAGCGGCTCAGAGGACACCCTGCGGGAAATAGAAAGGCAGGAGCGCGATCGCACCGGCCTTTCGACCTTAAAAGTAGCCTTTAACCTGGTACATGGCTATTACATTGAAGTCTCCAAGGTGCAAAGCACTCAGGTGCCGCCATCCTATCAGCGCCGCCAGACCCTAAAGAACACTGAGCGCTATATCACGCCGGAGCTGAAGGAGCTTGAAGAGAAGACTTTAACTGCCAAGGCCCGCGCCCTTGAACTGGAAAAGGATCTGTTCTTTGAAGTGGTGCAGCAGTTACTCGGGCGCATCGAAAGCATGACCTTTTTATCCGGCAAACTGGCACTGCTTGACGTGCTGTGTGCCTTTGCCGCGCAGGCCGAAGAGCGCCACTATGTCCGCCCCCAATTGTCTGACAATGCCGAAATTGAAATCACTGACGGCCGCCATCCGGTGATCGAGTGCCTGTCCCAAAGACCATTTATTGCCAACAATGTAAGCTTTAAGGACAAGCGCGTGCTCATCATCTCAGGCCCCAACATGGGCGGCAAGTCCACCTTCATGCGCCAAATTGCGCTGATTGCCATCATGGCGCGCATCGGTTCCTTTGTGCCGGCGGCCGCCGCCCGCATCGGCCGCATTGACCGCATCTTCACCCGCATCGGCGCCTCAGATGATCTGGCCTCCGGCCGTTCCACCTTCATGGTGGAAATGGAAGAGACCGCCTCCATCCTCAATAACGCAACTGCCGACAGCCTGGTGCTGATGGATGAGGTAGGCCGGGGCACCAGTACCGTGGAGGGGGCGGCGATTGCCTGCGCCATCACCCGCTATCTGTGCTCCCACATCAATGCCCTGACCCTGTTTTCCACCCATTATGCCGAGGTGACGCGCCTTGATGATGAATTTCCCCAGTTAAAGAACCTCTGCTTCAAGGCCGAGGAAGCGCAGGGTCGCATTATTTTCCTCTATAAGGCTCAGGACGGTGCCCAGTCCTACTCCTACGGGGTGGAAGTGGGCAAACTAGCTGGCTTGCCGGCCGAAGTCATCTCCAGCGCCCGCGCCATCATTCCTGCTGCCGGAAGAGCAACAGTAACAGCAGGCCACGCAGCAGCTGCAGCTGCACCCACAGTCTGCGCCCCTGGCGAACTTACGGATCCTGCAGACAAAATCAGATCAGTGCTACCAAGCGAGGCAATTGCAATCCCCCACAGCGAGAGCCACAGGGAAGTTGCAGCACAGCCAGAGGGATCAGCACACACCGCTGCAAATAAGCTTGCGGCACTGGAGCACGAACTTAGACAGCTAAAGCAGCGTCTTGCGGAAAATGAAGAACAGACAACTGCGCTGCAGCCTGTCATCACCAGGCTGCAGCAGAGTGATCCCAATACCCTAAGCCCGCTTGAGGCTCTGCAATTACTGTTTACGCTGCGCCAGGAGCTTACGCAAATACAGCACCCCCAGAGTACGGAACCTGCCTGAGGCCTGGGCTGCAAGGTGAGCGCTTCCCAAGGCTCCAATCCGGGTGAGCGAGGATAACTGATAGGGTAACTAGGGGTGGAGGTAACTTAGACGGGCTTGCTGACTGGTAAAACTGCCTGCTCTTTGCAGGCCTGCCAGCGCGACGGGGCAGTGGACAGTGCCCCGTAAGCCGTAACCTGTAAGGAGCCCGCCGCAGCGGGTGCCCCCGATTAACTTTTTAGCGCCCTGCTGTCACGGCCGCACGGCTTATGCCTTCAGCTAAAGCCCGTAAATTCCCGGGCACGGGTGCTTATTTTGGCAGATAGCCTATCGGGTTTACCGACTGGCCGCGATATCTGATCTCAAAATGCAGGCGTACTGATTTGGCATCAGTTGAGCCCATGCGCGCAATCTGCTGGCCCCGTTTGACGCTCTGGCCTTCCTTTACCTGCAGTACCTCATTATGGGCATAGGCTGACAGATATTCATTAGCGTGGTTGATGATGATGAGATTGCCATAGCCGCGCAGCGCATTGCCGGCATAGACCACCTGTCCATCGGCAGCAGCTAAAACCTGCTGGCCCCGGTTACCGGCAATATCAATGCCCTTGTTGCCCTGCTCTGCCGTGGAAAAGCCCTCTATGACCGAGCCCTTGGCAGGCCAGGTCCAGGTAACCCCGCCTACCTTACGGGTAGCACCAGGCACCACTACCGGCTTGGTCAATACCGTGGTAGTGCTAGCAGACCCGGCAGCCTGTTTACCCGACGCGGCTGCAGTTGCTGCAGTGGCAGCTGTGGTCGCTCCGCTGCCACCACCTAATGACTTGATCTGGCCTGCCACCGGCACATCCGTCTGCACTGCCCGGTTGGCATTGGTGGTGGCATCAGTCCGCGCCAAATACAATACCTGCCCGGCACTGAGATTATAAGGCGCTGTCAGATTGTTCACCCCGGCCAGGAAGGAAACGGACTGACCATTGCTTTTGGCAATAGAGTACAGTGTATCACCGCGCTTTACGGTATAGGTAGGGGCGCGAGAGGCTTGCTGGTTTAACCTGATCACCTGTCCCACGGCAATATTGTAGGGAGGTTCAATGCCGTTACTGGCAGCCAGTGCCCGGAAATCCAGGCCATAGCGGAAGGCAATGGAGTACAGGGTATCTCCTCTTACCACCGTGTAAGTATCACCACTGACTGTACCCGTCGCCTTCAGCGGAGCGCTGGACGCCGTACTTCCATCGGGCTGATAGGGTTTGACCACCCCAGCTCCTGCAGTACTGACCGCTGCTGGATAAGCAGCGGGAGATGCAGCTGCCGCAACCGGAGTATCCGGCGGCAAGGCGGCAGTGCTGACCGTGTAATTGGGCATCGTCCCATCAGAACTGTAAGTTGCGGCAGGAGCCGGCACCGTACCGCTGTTGACTGCGCTTACGGCCTGGGAACCGACTGCAGCCTGTACCGGGATCATGGCACTATCCTGATAGCCCTGCGCTGCGGCAGCCCCTGTCCCCGCCTGCTGATAGCGCGCGGCAGTACCGTTGTAACCGCTGGAAACCGCCGCTGTACCTCTAAGCCCTGCCTGCTGGGAAGGGTTCATCACCGCCTGGCTGTCTGCGCCGTAGGCAGGATTTCCGGTAACATTCACCACCTGGGCAGAACCGCTGTAATCCTGATTGGAGGTTTCACAACCGGCAGCCACTAAAACTGCGGGCAGTGCTGCACACCAAGGCAGCAGCCTGAAAATACGGGGCAGTTTGTGCATTTTTAAAACCTTACCTTATTCTTGCGTAAAAATTTAACTGCGCCCTGCGTCCGCCTGCAGGGCGTGGCCGGATTTATTCCGGCAGCAGGCTGTTGCCGCCTTGTCAGGCAAACAGCCATTGATAGAGAATATAGATCGCAATTAGGATTATACATGCCCAGCCGATGCGATCCACAGAGCGGCGCAATGCTTTTTCCATACGCTCACCGCCCCACATGATGATCCCAGCCTCCAGGAAAAAGCGCAGCCCCCGCCCGACCAAGGACACCAGCACAAAAACCACGATATTGATCATACCGGTGCTGCCGGTGTTGGCCATGCTCTCAGCTGCCACCACGCCGGTGGTGACTGCAATAACCTTATAGGGTACCGGGGTAAAGGCTCCCACGAAGATCATCAGCACCCCGTACTCCATCACGTACCAGCTGCGCACGGTCTCCATGGCCTCGGTATAGTTAAGCCAGGCAATCAGATCCGCAATGTACGGATCATAGATAAAGTAGCCCAGGTAATAGCCGCATACCGCACCGAGCACAGAAAAGAGCACCGTCAGGGCGGCATAGTGCAGGGCCAGCCGGGGCTTAGCCAGACACATCGGGGCTAACATCACATCAGGCGGAATCGGCCAGAATACGGACTCAATGAAACTGTTGATGCATAAAAAGAGCGGGGCACGCGGATGCTTGGCCAGCTGTATGCACAGCTCGTAGAGATAGGAGAAAATCTTCAAGGGGCACCTTTTTAATCGTATTGTCCGCAAGCAGGGCTAGCTTAAGGCCGCGCCGCGCTGTTTCCCTGCGGATTTTTACTTGCTGTTTATATTTGCAGTTTTTGTTTGCAGTCTTTTTGTTCTTATTAGATCAAGCCTTATACAGCAGCACTACCGCCTCAGCAGCTATACCTTCCTTGCGGCCCACAAAGCCCAGTTTTTCGGTGGTAGTGGCCTTCACGCTGACTGCCTCCAGTTCAAGCTGCAAATCTGCGGCGATATTCTGCCGCATCTGCAGCTCATAGGGCGCTAATTTGGGCGCCTGAGCCAATACTGTCACATCTAAATTAGCAATGGCATAGCCTGCCTGCACAATCCGGGCATAACAGTCCCGCAGCAACACCCTGCTGTCAATATTTAAAAACTTATCATCATGATCAGGATAGAGCTGCCCGATGTCACCGAGCGCCAGAGCGCCGAGCAGTGCATCGCACAGCGCATGCAGCAGCACATCACCATCTGAATGAGCGATAAGCCCCTGCTCATAAGGCACCCTGACCCCGCCTAACACACAGGGGCCGGAACCGCCAAAACGGTGCACGTCAAAACCGTGCCCGATTCTGAAATTAGTCTTGTTTTGCATAAGAGAAATCAGTGAACCTGTACTGTAAGGATCCGCTCAATCAGGCAGGGCAAATATTGCCAAGCAGCGCCGCGGCCAGCTGCAAATCCTCTTTGGTGGTGATCTTAAAGTTATCGGTTCTGCCCGGCACTATCTGGCAGGGATAACCAGCCTGTTCCATGGCACTGGCCTCATCGGTGACCGGCATGCCCTGCTGCAGCGCACTGTGCAGAGCCAAAGTAAGCTGCTCACGCTTAAAACACTGCGGGGTCAGTGCCCTGAAGATCAGATCGCGTGGCAAATTGCGCTCAATCAAAAGCTGCGCTTCATCGCCAGCAGAACCCTTGGGCTGTACCAGTTTCAGGCTGTCCACCGCCGGGGCTGCCAGGATGCCCCCGCAATCTGCCTGCACACAGGCGGTAACCAGCTTTTCAATATCAGCAGGGCTGACCAGAGGGCGCACGGCATCATGTACCAGCACCCACGGGCTATGGGCAAGATAAAGGCCAGCCAGCACGCTGTCAGGGCGCTCCGCCCCGCCCGCGGTTCTGATGATGCGGGGATCTTTACTGATCTCCAAAGTATCAAAGTAAGGGTCTTCCTGGCTTAAGGCCACGATTACCTGACTGACACAGGAACAGGCCAGCAGCTTTGCCAGCGTCAGCTCCAGAATCGTCTGCCCCTGCAGCTTAAGGTATTGCTTGGGCACAGCCGCGCCCATGCGCCGCCCCACTCCGGCCGCCGGCACTACCACGTCCAGTTTCAGTTGCCCTTTACTGTCCATGTCCCGTCTGTCCCCCGCCAATCACGCGGTAGAAAACCTCGCCTTCCTTAATCAGGCCAAGCTCACTGCGAGCCAGCTCCTCAATGGCGGCATTGCCCTGCTTTAAATCGTTAAGCTCGTCCTGTGCCGCCTGATAGCGCCGGTTTAACAGCTGCGCGCGCTGTTTTTGCAGCTCCAGCTCAGCGCTTGCTTCCTGATAGCTCAGATAGCCATTGCGCCCTGCATACATATCGTAGCAAAGAAAAGCAATGGCACAGAGCAACAGCAGGCTGAGCACGCGCATTTAACCGCCTCCGGCTCTTTAGCGCTGTCTTTCCTGATACTCTTTGGCCGCCTTAATAAAGCCGGTAAAGAGCGGATGACCCTGCCTAGGATTGGAGGTAAACTCCGGATGGAACTGCACCCCGATAAACCACGGATGCTGCGGGTTCTCCACGATTTCCACCAGCTTGTTGTCAGTGGAGCGTCCGGCCACGGCCAGTCCCTTGGCGGTGATCTTGTCAATTAACTTGCTATTGACCTCATAGCGGTGACGGTGGCGCTCGACAATGTCATCCTTGCCGTACAGCTCGCGCACCTTGGTGCCCGGCACCAGATGGCACAGCTGGCCGCCCAGGCGCATGGTGCCGCCCAGATCTGACTTTTCAGAGCGTTTTTCGACCTTGCCGTCCTCATCCACCCACTCAGTGATAAGGGCGATCACCGGATACGGGGTATTCTTGTCAAATTCAGTAGAATTGGCGCCTTCCATGCCGGCCACATGGCGGGCATATTCAATGATGGCCACCTGCATGCCAAGGCAGATCCCAAGATACGGGATCTTATTTTCACGGGCATACTGCGCGGCAATGATCTTGCCCTCGATACCACGGCTGCCAAAACCGCCCGGCACCAGAATGGCATCCACGCCCTGCAGCAGCTCAGTGCCGCGGCTTTCCACGTCTTCAGAATCAATATATTTGATATTGACCGTCAGGCGGTTCTTCAGACCACCGTGCTTTAAGGCCTCATTGATGGACTTATAGGCGTCAGGCAGCTCAATGTACTTGCCCACCATGCCGATGGTGACCTCACCTACCGTATTGGCCTGCTGGTAGAGCACCTGTTCCCAGTCAGACAGATCGGCCTCCTTACAGTCAATGCCAAAACGCTCGACAATAAACTGATCAAGGTACTGGCTCTTGAGCAGAGCCGGGATCTTATAAATGGAATCCACGTCCTTAAGGGAAATTACTGCACGCTCGGAAACATTGCAGAACATGGCAATCTTGCTGCGCTCATGCGGCGGGATCACCCGGTCAGAGCGGCAGATCAGTATATCGGGCTGAATACCGATGGACAGCAGTTCCTTGACTGAGTGCTGGGTCGGCTTGGTCTTGACCTCACCTGAGGTGGGCAAATACGGCACTAAGGTTAAGTGCATGAACAGCGCGTTCTCGCGCCCCACATCCACAGCCAGCTGCCGGATGGCCTCCAGGAAGGGCAGTGACTCAATATCACCCACGGTGCCGCCGATCTCGACGATAGCCACCTCATTGCCCGCCGCACCGGCCATGATATGCTCTTTAATGGCATTGGTAATGTGCGGGATCACCTGAATGGTTGCGCCTAAATAATCGCCGCGGCGCTCCTTTCTGATCACGTCTGAATAGATCCGCCCGGTGGTGAAATTATTGCGGCGGGTCATCTTGGTGTGGATGAAACGCTCATAATGTCCCAGATCCAGATCGGTTTCTGCACCGTCTTCGGTCACGAAGACCTCACCGTGCTGAATCGGGCTCATGGTGCCCGGATCGACGTTAATATACGGATCCAGCTTTAACATGGTAACTTTAAGCCCACGGGCTTCCAGCAGGGCAGCTAAAGAGGCCGCAGCAATACCCTTGCCCAGGGAAGAAACTACGCCACCGGTGACAAAAATCAGCTTTACGGGAGATTCAGACATACCAAGCTCCAACTTAAAAATAACGCTAAATTATATCTCAAAATCAGAGATATTCGGCAAAACTGCTGCTTTCACTCTGTACTTTTATTCCGGCAGCCTCAAGATTCATTGAAAAAAATCTGGGCGCGCAATCCTCTGACCTTCAGGTCAGGGGTCAAGCGCCCAGATTTTTTCAAGTCCAAGGCAAGATACCCATCATACTTTTCTGAGATTATCTTTAATGACAGCACAAGCTGAAGCTAAAAATAAGATAGACAATAGTAAAATTGCTATCACGCAGGAAGCAAATTCACTTGTATCAAACGGCACATTCCTCCAGATACAGACAGCATATTTGACCAAGGGATAAATAGGCACGACCAGAAAAACAGACAGCACACCAAAATTTAACAGAAAACCTTTTATCCAATGCCCTGGAATAGCTTCAGTACACAGTTCGTCTAAAATCTTATCGCTGTCTTTAGCTAAACTAGTGTAATTTTGTTCTATAAATTTATTTAACTCTTCCTTCCCAATCCGGCTGCTATCTCTTCCTGTAGCTGAATAAATATTGGAAAGCTTCTGTTTTGCCAAATCCAGCAATATCTGCTCAGGCAGCTCAGTTTTCTGCAACAGCAATTGTTTAATGTTCTGCTTTGCAAGGTTTTTGTTCATGACAAATTCCCTGCCATCTGGGCTATCCGTTTGTTTAAAAAATCAGACAGACTGTCGTCAATCCCCGGTGTTCTGCGTGCAGAACCATTCCCCTTTTCCTTAAGTTTGCTTAGAATTTCAGCTTCATTATGCCGGTTATCATAACTGCGCAGCGTTTCTGATCCTAAATGAAAAAGCACTAACTGACAGATCCTGAGCCCGGCCTTAATCGTAATATCAGCTCTACTTTCATTTTTAATTACGATCACCTTTCTGCCGTGAAAACCAGGATTAATATAAGAACTGATCCCGGCATTTAAACCAATTCTAGCCAGGCTGTTGCGATTGGTTATAATGCCATTTATATTGCTGGGCAAACGGATTTGCTCATTACTGTAACCTGTAACAAAACTGCCGGCTTTTAGTACATACCCCGTACTAATATCAACAACCTTGGTTCTGCGCTCAATATCTTCCTTGCCTACAGGAAGAATAACAGGTTGACTGTCATCTAATACCTCAATAAATTTATACAAAGTCAGATCAATACTTCCAGGCTGCAGATTATCAGCAATAAAAGGATCGATTACCAAAAGACCTTTTGCTCTTGCCTCTGCTATTTCTGTATCACTTAATGATGGCATTTGATATTTCCAGTTAACATTATCTGCAATTTGAGATCTGTAATTTCATGGGCCATGACTGACATCTAAATACAACTGCAGCTTACTATAACATTTTTATTTATGCTCACGTATCTGATCACACTGTTACCAGTGAACTGAAGCAGCCAGGATTACGGCACCAGAAAACAGTCTGCCCCCACATGCTGAAGCTAAAATCCTCAATTCCCAAATAACTCTTGCTACAAGCGTTTTACGCTCCTGACCTTAGGCACTGCCTTAAGTTTTTCTATCAGTCGACCTAACGAAGTCACTCCTACCAGCATCAGATCCACATCAATAATTGAAAGATCCTTCATGCGGTCAATACGTGAGCGTACTCCCAGCACATTGAGCTTTTCATTGGCGATCACTGTAGTCACATCACGCAGTAAACCGGAATAGTCAGGGGCGATCACCCGCAAGGTGGCAGTATAGCCAGCATCGGAAGTAGCACTCCCCCATTGGGCTTTTACCATGCGCTCCGGACTGGTCTTTATCAAATTGCGCACCTGCGGACAGTCCTGGCGGTGAATGGAGATCCCACGCCCCTGCGTGATAAAGCCTACTATCCGATCTCCCGGGATCGGCTGGCAGCATCTGGCGATGTGGGTCATCATATTGCCCACCCCATCCACGATAATGCCGCTTTTGTTGCTGCGCTGATGTATCAGCTGGCGGTTGTTTTTGCCGGAGCTCACCAGGGAGGCCAGATCAGGCTCACGTTCATTTTCCGTGCGCTTGCCGGTACGTTCCTCAAGATAGGCAATAATCTGATTTATCTTGATATCGCCCGCGCCCACCCCGGCATAAACATCATCCACCGTTTTGACGTTAAAGCGCTCCAGCTTGTCTTTTAACAGCGAGGCTACCTGATCCTTATTCAGATTAAGGCTGTGCCTTGCCACCTCCCGTTCCACGATCTCGCAGCCATCGGCAAAGTTACGCTCATAATCGACCTTACGGAACCAGGCCTGTACCTTAGAGCGCGCCTTATTAGTTTTTAAGAAGCCAGCATCCGCATTCATCCAGTCACGCGAGGGATTGGGCTCTTTTTGCGTGATGATCTCAACCTGCTCACCGGTCTTAAGCTTATAGGTATAAGGCACAATGCGCCCGTTTACCTTGGCACCGATGCAGCGATGCCCCACCATGGTATGGATGTGATAAGCAAAATCCAGCGGGGTTGATCCGGTGGGCAGATCTATAACCTCTCCTTGCGGGGTGAAGACATAAACCCGGTCTTCAAACACCTGCTTGCGGAACTCTTCAAGCAGGGCACCGGATTCGACCATGTCATCGCGCCAAGCCAAGAGCTTACGCAAGAAATTGATGCGCTGTTCGGCACCAGATACCTGGCCTGAACCTTCCTTATACTTCCAGTGCGCCGCCACGCCAAGCTCAGCCATCTGATGCATGGCCTTGGTCCTGATCTGCACCTCAATGGCCTTGCCACCATCACCGAACACCACCGTATGAATGGACTGGTAACCATTGGGCTTGGGGTTGGCAATATAGTCGTCAAATTCCTTGGCCAGATGCTGCCATTTGGTATGAATGACGCCGAGGGCGGCATAGCACTCTGGCATGGTATCCACCACTACCCTCACGGCGCGGATATCGTAGAGCTCATTAAACTCCAGGTGTTTTTTCTGCATCTTGCGCCAGATGCTGTAGATATGCTTGGGCCTGCCGTAGACTTCGCCATGGATGCCTTCAGCATCGAGCAGAGCCTTGAGCTCAGCGACAAAAGCGGCGATGTACTTTTCGCGGTCAATACGCCGCTCCCCCAGATCATGGGCAATCTGTTTATAGGTTTTTTCATGCAGGAAGCGGAAGGCCAGATCCTCAAGTTCCCATTTGAGCTGACCGATGCCCAGGCGGTTGGCCAGCGGGGCATAGATATTGGACACTTCCTTGGCAATCAGCAGCCTTACCTTTTCATCGGCCTTCTTGGCAGCCCGGATCACCGCTATCCTTTCTGCAAGCTTGATCACCACTGCCCGGACATCGTCCACCATGGCAAGCAGCATGCGCCGCACCCGGTCGACCTTGGCACCGGAAAAATCACGACCCTGACTTAAATTCTGCAGATAGCGGATGGCCTCCATGTCCTTGACCGCCAGCAGCAGCTTGGCCTCCCCGGCCCCGAACTTTTCCTCCACCTCGTCCCTGGTGATCAAATGATCCTCAAAGGCCGGGTATAGGAAAGCTGCCTCCAAGGACTCCACGTCCATATTCAGCGTCATCAGGATCCCGACTATCTCGGCTGACAGATTGGAGTGGCGCTGTGCCAGTTCCTTATTGCGATCGCCAATCTTCTCCATCACGAAGAGATGCGCACGGTGCAGTCTGTCCTTGTCCTCTGCAGGCAAGGCCAGGGCATTGCTCCATTGCTCAAAGTCAAAGGATGCTTTATGCGTATCTCTGAGGGCAACCATGATCTACTCCTGCCTGGCAAAAGTGAGCATCAGCTCAAGGTGTGAAGTGCGCGGGAACATGTCAAGAGCTCCCCACGCCTTCAGGCGGTAACCGGAGCGCAGCAGCGTGGCACTGTCACGGGCAGCTGCCAGCGGGTTACAGGATATCATAACAATTAATGGACTTTTCAGCTCAGCTAAAAACTGCACCGCACGTTTTGCCCCCTGCCGTCCCGGATCCAGCACTACTGCAGTATACTGCCGCTTAGCCCAGAGCTGCGCCTCAAAGCTCTCCTCTAAGTCTGCCTGCACAAACTCAAGGTTTGCAAAGCCATTGCGTGCCGCATTATCCCGGGCCTCTGCCACCATGCCGGGAACCACTTCCACTCCGGTCACCTGTGCCCCTGCATCCTGAGCTGCCAGGGCAAAGGCAAAGTTACCAAGACCGCAAAACAGATCCAAAAACCGCTGTTCTCCTGCCGGCAGCTGCTGAATCTGTTGCACTACCCGGGATTGCAGGCGCTCATTGATCTCCTTGTTTACCTGCACAAATGCCGATGGCTTGAACCACAGCCGGTAGGGCTTGCCGCCATCAGCCCCCTGCAGAAAAAACTCCCCGGCATTGTCAGTAAGCACCCTTTCGCTTAGTACTTCAGCATCAGTAAGCGGATGCGGCTGTGCCTCCACCAGGCTTACCAACACTTGCCTGGCCTGGCCAAAGGCGCACAGCTTGCTTTCATCAGCCGGAGTTAAAGGAGATGTCAGGCGCAGCAGCAATCCCGGGATCCCGTCACTGTCCACCAGTTCCACATGCCCGACCTTCCTTTTGCCCTCAAGCGCATTGATCTGTGCCGTTACCTCAGGTAACAGCAAATTAAGCCGGGAACTTAAGGCGGCACAGGCAGAAACTGCCGTCAGTTCATGTGAACTACGCTCACGGAAACCAAGCTCCACCTTGCCATGATTAAGCCGCACGCTCAGACGGCAGGCGCGGCGGTAATGGGTTGCAGCCCCCATTTCCACAAAATCAGGCTCATCTAAGTTAAGCGCGCAATTTTTATAGAACAGCCGGCGCACCGCCTTTACCTTGGCATCCATGGCAAGCTGCTGCGGCAGATGGATAAGCGGGCAGCCCCCACAGCTTGCACTGACTGCACAATCCGGAAGCTGCCGCTTGTCTGAAGCCTTAAGCAGTTTTATTACCCGTGCAGTACCGGTAAGATCCCGGCTGCCCTCTGGCATCACCTTGGCCTGCTCCCCGGGCAGCACACCGGGAATAAACCAGGTGCGCCCCATGGCCTTGGCCACTCCGCGCCCCTGCAGATCAAGGTCCTCTGCCGTGATCTCAAAGGGCTTTAACACTGTCCTTTTCTTTTTTTCCTGATAAAAAACCGCCATCTTAACCCCGTAGCTGTTGCAGCCTAAGCTGATATGCTGTGCAGATAATCCCGGTACAACTGCCTGCTTTTAAGTATCCTGCCGTTTAACAGCGCGTTCAGGCAAAAACGCGTCAGCAATTTTAAAGCTTTTTGGCTCTCAGGCAGCGTCAGATCTTGGGCTGCGAGTAATTTAAGCTGCCTTACACTTAAAACCGGCAATGGACAATTTTGTGCTTCACTTCGATTTACCGGACAAAATCCCTGCTGCAGGCTGTAGCAAAACAAAGCATCAGCTGGAATAGGCTGATCAGGATCCGCCCCCGGGTAGCCTGGATAGAGGCTTTGGTTAAAACAAGAAAAATCCGGGGCCATCCCCAGATGTTCCAACAAGGTAAGCTCAAAGCGCCGCAGCGCAATTTCACTCTCCTTTTCCTGTTCCAGAGCCCGCAATGCAGACAGGTATGAGCCAAACAGTTCCGCAGCCGGATCGCCTGGCTTTAACAGATAGTACAGCAGCTCATTTAAATAGGAGGCACACAAGGATAGCGGCAGCCTCAGCCTGATTTCAGAGCCCGCTTCCCAGCACTCAGACAAATTCCAGATCTCGCTGCGCCCCCTTAGGAGATCAAGCTTTAACGGGACAAAGGGCTGCAGCAGCGCCTGCAGTGCCGGTTTTTTCACCGCACGGGCCATCACGCAGATCCGGCCGTAATTGAGGGTGAAGATCTCAAGCAGGCGGCTTCTTTCCTTATAAGCGCGTGCGTGAATGATAAAGCACGGCTCTGCCTGCAGCAGCTCCGGCATCACTTATCCTCAAAATCCGCATAACCAAGGCTCTTTAAGGCCCGGGCGTCATCGGCCCAGCCGGCCTTGACCTTGACAAAGATAGATAGGAATACCTTTTGCCCAAACAGCTTTTCCATATCAATACGCGCATCAGTGCCAATTTTCTTGATGCGCGAGCCACCGGCGCCGATCACCATCTTCTTCTGTCCGTTGCGCTCAACCAGGATCACCGCGCTGATGCGCAGCAACTTTTCCTCTTCCTTAAATTCCTGAATCTCTACCGTGGCACTGTAGGGCAGCTCATCGCCCATCTGCCGCATCAGCTTCTCGCGGATAAGTTCTGCAGCCATAAAACGTGATGAGCGGTCAGTGATACTGTCATCATCAAAGCAATGCTCCCCGTCAGGCAGGGAGGCGCGCACAATTTCCTTAAGCCTATCCAGGTTAGTGCCATGCGCTGCCGACACCGGCACAATGTCCTTGAACTTAAGCCTTAAGCTCAATCTCTCAATTAAGGGCAGCAGCGTATCTTTGTCGCGAACCTTATCAATCTTATTGATGACCAGTACCACCGGTACCTTGCTCTGCTCTAACTTGGAGAACACCATCTCGTCATCATCAGTCCACAAGGTGGCATCCACCACCAGTAAAATCAGCTCCACATCACCGAGCGCACTTTCAGCCGCGCGGTTCATCAGCCGGTTGATGGCACGCTTTTCCTCACGGTGCAGTCCCGGGGTATCCACATACACCGTCTGATAAATACCCTCAGTGTCAATGCCCAGCACCCGGTTGCGGGTAGTCTGCGGCCGTCTGGAGGTAATACTGATCTTCTGCCCCAGGATGTGGTTCATCAGGGTGGATTTGCCGACATTAGGACGGCCGATAATGGCTACAAAGCCGAATTTCTGATTTTCCATCAATTCACGGCAAGGATATTCCCGCATCTTTAAGCGAGATAAAAATTGCCGTCCTCCGTTTTTTTTGTTTTCGTTCAAGATACCGTAGCTTTCTGTTGTTTATGCCTGCAGAAAGCTTTGTGATGACAAGATCTGCACTCCAGATCGCGGGGAGAAACTTGTATGTGATCTGAACTTGCTTAAAGCTACGGCAGATCTCAGCCCGGCGTGCCGTTTCGCGCTCCAAGTGAATTACAAAAGTTTTTATTTCCATATCTCACTTACGGTATCGCCTAGTCCTGAAAGACATTTAGAGGACATATTTGTCTCACAAAATCATTTGCCGGTCATTTTTGTCTCACAAACTTACTTTTATCTCTATCAAAGCTCTTTGTTACACTTTTATGTACATCAAAGCTCTTTGTTAAAGCTCAACTTTAGGATGAACATTCTAAGAATCCATGTCTTCGATAATATTACGTAACTCAGTAAAAACATACTGAGTGGATATTCTTCCGTGCCCCTTGCTGTTCACCGCAATAATTCCATTATCACAAAGAACCTTTAAAATTCTGCTGACACTGTAGTACGGAACTTTTGCTGCTTCTGCGACCTGAGAAGTGTTGAAAATGCATAAACTGAATAAGGCATCCAGTACAAATATAGAAAAATGCGATTTTGTCAGCTCCGCTATTTTTAACTTTAAATCATCGTACAATGCCAGTATCTGTTGTGATTTAGCGACATTGATCTCTCCTTCTTCCTTGATGCAATTAAGAAAGAAGATACACCACTCTTCCCATTCACTTTTTTCAGATACTTTTAATAATCTTTCATAATACTCAGAGCGTTTGCGCTCAAAAGCAGCACTTATATAAAACGACGGTCTTGAAATAAGCCCTTTCTGCCACAATAAAATAGGAATCAGAATACGGCCAACTCTGCCATTGCCATCTAAAAATGGATGTAAAGCCTCAAATTCAGCGTGAACCAGAGCTATCTGCACCAGTGGACTTTTTGACTCACTAAACTCATTGTCATTAATAAACTGCTCCCAGTCTTTCAGGCCATCTGGAAGTTTATCGGCAGAAATTGGGATAAAAGTGGCATTGTCGATACTGCTGCCCGGAGATCCAATCCAATTAGGTACTTTCCTAAATTCACCCGGACACTTATTGCCACCACGGACACCAGACATAAGAACCTGATGAATACCTTTGACCAGTCTGAGAGAAAGCGGCAGTTCTGCTAATAATTCCTCCGCCCTTTGCATCGCCAGCCGATAATTAATAATCTCCTGAATATCCTGCCTGACAGACTCGTTTTTTATGACATTTCCCGCTTCATATTCCAGAACATCGCTAATAGAAGCCTGTGTGCCTTCAATTTTAGACGACAGTACCGCCTCTTTTTTCATCAGGGGGGCTAATAAAATATCAGCATTAGGGATTGCTGCCAAAAGTCCGTCGAATCTGGCTACCGCCCTGTGGGCATTTATGATATAGGGTAACAGCCTTTGAAAATCTAATTTCTTAGGCGGAAATCCATGACTCTGATATTTTACCGGCATTTTTACTACCCCCGACAGGACGTGCAAAAAGGATGCTCTAAAAGATATAGCCTACACGCCACATTAGCATCAAATGCAATATAAATTAATCCTTTTGCATCAGATAGTGCAGTGCCTGCTCAGCTGCAGCCTGTTCAGCCCGGCGTCGCGAAGTACCCGATCCCTTAAATTCAGTGGAAATACCGGAAACCCGGGCGGTGACGAAAAAGGTCTGATTGTTATCAGCACCGCTGATCTTATCCACCGTATACACCGGCAGCGGCCTATGCTGTCCCTGCAGCATCTCCTGCAGCTGTGACTTGGGATCCTTTTGATTGATATCAGGCTTGATGGTGTTCACCCTCTCCTCAAACCAAGAAAGCACCACCTGACAGACCAGGGCATAATCCTGACGGGTATCCAGAAACATGGCCCCGATGATGGATTCCACTGCATCGGCCAGCAAGGAGTCACGCCGCGCCCCGCCGGACTTGAGCTCCCCGGCCCCCAGGCGCAGCTTGTCGCCCAACTGAAAGCTGCGGGCTATTTCGGCCAGTGTTGTCTCCCGCACTAAGGAAGAGCGCATGCGCGTCAGATCACCCTCCGGGCAATTGGGGAATTTATCAAAAAGGCGCTTTGCGATGATCATGCCGAGGATAGAATCGCCTAAAAACTCCAGACGCTCATTATGCTCGGCGCCAAAGCTGCGGTGAGTTAAGGCCCGATCCAAATAGGCAATATTCTGAAAGCCATAGCCAATGGCTTTTTCCAGGCTCTCCAGGCTCTGCTCCCGGGCCGCATCAATTTTAAACATTAATCGATTCCTCCCATGCGCTCAAAGCGGATGCCTGAGGGCAGCCAGGACGGCAGCAGGCCTGAACCGTCATTGTCAAATTCCAGGGACAACCAGATCCCGACAGTCTTGCCGATGATGTAATCACGCGGTACAAAGCCCCAGAAACGGCTGTCCCGGCTGTTATCGCGATTATCGCCCATCACAAAGTAGCAGTCCTCAGGCACGGTCCAGGTTCCAAGGAAACCGCCTTCCTGACGGTAATAATGCGCCAGGAACTCCGGAGCCCGGGGATTTACCATGGTTTCATGCTCAGTATGGCCAAGCTTTTCCTTAAACACCAGATAACGCTCGGTATAACCAAGCCCCTGTGCCATATACTCCCCGGTAGGGATCATTTCCACCGGCAGCGGGCTTTCACATTCCTGCCCTGCAGTGCAGGCTCTCCTGATATAAATCTGCTTGTTGCGGTAGGTGATCTCATCGCCGGGCAGTCCCACCACCCGCTTGATGTAATCGACCTTAGTGTCCTCAGGATACTTAAACACAATGACGTCCCCGCGCTGCGGCTCATCGGTGCGGATCCAGGTGGCATTGGTCAGCGGGTTCTTAATGCCATAAGACCATTTGGTCACCGCAATAAAGTCTCCTGACAGCAAGGTAGGCATCATCGATCCTGACGGGATGCGGAAAGGCTCGATGATAAATGATCTGAACAGGAACACTATCAGGATGATTGGAAAGAGGCTGGCCAGCTGGCCAATCAGGCCGGTAGGTTCCAGCAGAGCCTTGCGCTTTTTCTTATTAAAAGTGGGATCGGCCTGTGCCATACGTTCACAATAGCGTAGCCGTGCCGGACGGCGGTAACGCCAGTCATAGACAAAGCAAAGAGCGGTCACAATGGTCGCTATCACTAAGATCAGGGAAAAGGTATTCATATAAAATCTCTATAAAAGTCCTTTGATATCCTGTGCCAGCCTTAATCCTTGCCGACCTTTAAAATCGCCAGGAAAGCCTCTTGCGGCACTTCCACGCGCCCCAATTGCTTCATGCGCTTCTTGCCGGCCTTCTGCTTTTCCAACAGCTTGCGCTTACGGGTGATGTCACCGCCGTAACACTTGGCCAGCACATCCTTACGCAGAGCCTTCACCGTGCAGCGGGCGATGATCTGTGCCCCGATGGCGGCCTGAATGGCAATATCAAACATCTGCCGCGGAATAAGCTCACGCATCTTTTCCACCAGCGCACGTCCCTTGGACTGCGCCTCGTCACGGTGCACAATCAGGGCCAGCGCATCCACACGCTCACCTGCAATCAAAATATCCACACGCACCAGATCACCGCGTTCAAAGCGCTTGAAGCCATAGTCAAGGGAGGCATAGCCGCGTGACACCGATTTCAGGCGATCAAAGAAATCCAGCACCACCTCAGACATCGGCAGTTCATAGGTCAGCGCCACCTGTTCCCCATGATAAACCATGCCAACCTGCACCCCGCGTTTTTCCTGGCACAATTTCATCACCGGTCCCACATAAGCTGATGGCATCAGCATGCGGCACTCGGCAATCGGTTCCCTGATCTGGGCAATATTGCTGACAGGCGGCAGCGCTGCCGGACTGTCAATATGCATGACTTCCCCTGAAGTCAACTGCACCTCATAAATCACAGTCGGAGCTGTGGTGATCAGATTTAAGTTATACTCACGCTCCAACCGCTCCTGAATGATCTCCATGTGCAGCATACCCAGGAAGCCGCAACGAAAGCCAAAGCCCAAAGCCTTGGAGTTTTCAGGCTCAAAGAACAGCGAGGCGTCATTTAAGGACAGCTTGTCCAAAGCATCCCTGAAGGCATTGTAGTCATCGGTATCCACCGGGAACATGCCGGCATAAACCTGGGGCTTGGCCTTATGGAAACCAGGCAAGGCCTCTGCAGCACCATTTTTGGCATTGGTGATGGTATCGCCCACCGGGGCGCCATGGATGGTCTTCATACCGCAAACCACCCAGCCCACTTCGCCGCAGTTTAATACCGGCACATCCACCCGTTTGGGGGTAGAGACACCCAGACGCTCCACCTCCCAGCTCTGACCAGTGGACATCACCTTAATCTTGTCGCCCTTGCGGATGGTGCCATTCTTAACCCGCACCAGGGACACCACGCCCATGTAATCGTCAAAGTAAGAGTCGATGATGAGAGCCTGCAGCGGAGCTTCCGGATCACCCTTAGGCGGCGGCACCTGAGCTACCAGGCGCTCCAACACCTCGGTGACACCAAGTCCGGTCTTGGCACTGCAACGGCAGGCATCATGGGCCTCAATGCCGATAATATCCTCAATCTCGTCGATCACCCGATCCGGATCAGCTGCCGGCAGATCAATCTTGTTCAAGACCGGGATCACCTCCAGGTTCAGATCAATGGCCTGATAACAATTGGCCAGGGTCTGAGCCTCCACTCCCTGTCCGGCATCCACTACCAGCAGGGCTCCCTCACAGGCAAAGAGAGAACGTGACACCTCATAGGCAAAGTCCACATGTCCCGGGGTATCAATGAAGTTGAGCTCATAGGTCTTACCGTCCTGTGCCTTATAGCGCAAGGTCACTGCCTGTGCCTTGATGGTAATGCCGCGCTCACGCTCAATATCCATGGAATCGAGCACCTGCGCCTGCATTTCGCGCTCAGACAGACCGCCGCACTCTTGGATAAAGCGATCTGATAAGGTGGACTTGCCGTGATCAATGTGGGCGATGATGGAAAAGTTTCTGATTAAGCTCTGAGAAATTGCCTCGGACATATGGTTCCCTGAAAATACCTGCGCAGCAGCTGTATCAATTACCGTGATAAGGCTGTAAGGCCTCAGCTAAGCCTTACTTGCCGCTTGCTGGTCAATCCCGTTTTACGCTGAAAAATCAGCCTGATTCTATCTTCGTTTTGAGCTGTGAATTTTAGCAATTTAGCCCTATATCTGAAAGAGATCAGCCCAAATAAATCCGCAGCCCGAAAAGATACGGCTGCAACCTGTTCCTGGCGGCAACCTCCGGGGCAGGATCTGTAACGAGATCCTGGACGGGCTCCCAAGGTTGTATGTGCTGTATGTATAAGTAGTCAGGGCTGCCCCTGGTACCTGCAGGAATAGTAACCAGAACTGCCTCTAGTACAGGCAAGCTGCCATCTTTCTGATCCCTGGTAGCTCCTGTTTTGTGTCTAGTGCAACAGGCAAAATCCCAGACTGACTGGCAATGCCAGGCACTATCAATGCCTTACCATGCCTTGGCAGATCTTGCCAGGATCTGCCTTTCCTACCTAACGCACTGCATTTATTTTGGAGAGCACCAGTTCAGCAAGCCGCAGTGGCACTTCTCCAACCACGGCATATTCGCTGTTGGCCGCATTTTTCCGCAAAATACTGATGGTGCCATTGTTCAGGGCTGGATACAGCACTGAAGTTCGAGCAGCCTTATAGACCCTAAAACTGTTCAGTCCGTCAGAAAATTCCTGAAAATCATGGCGCTCTGTCCCCACCTGAACGAAGCCTGCATCGATCAGTTCAAAGGCACGCGGCAGCGTCAGCTCCGGCCAGGGAGTGGCGCTGTTATCAGGCTTACGTACCGGAGCCTGCTCAAAGCGGTCAAAGGTTGCATCATCTATCGGGAACTCCAGATCTGGCTGCAGTTTGGTATCCACCACCAGCAGTCTGCCGGCAATGCCGCCCTGCGGTTCCAAAATCGCTATTTCCACCGGCAGGGAGCTTTCATCGTCCTTAGCTATCAGATAGCCATAACGCATGCCATCCTGCGGAGCCAGGCGCAGCAGTGACACTTTATGGCCGGCAAGGCGTGCCCTGCCGGTAAACACACAGACATAATCTTTCAAAGATGTGTCCTTATCGAGCAGCCGATCCCAGATCAAGGTAGGATGCCAGTTGAGCTCATCGACAGCACGCTGTCCCTGATTGAAATCAAAGCCTTTGCCATTGCGCAGGGCATAACCGCGGATCTCCCCGTTCAGATGCTCCCAGAAAGAATAGGAATTACCTCCGGCCATGGAACGCAGCAGCATGAAGGGTTCCATGGAATTGCCATCAGAGCTCACTACCGTAAGCTGTCCCCTGGCATTGAAATAAGCCTGCTGTAATTTGGCATATTCATCAAGGCAGGCTGATAGAGAAGAAGAAGATGATGATGGGGAGGAGGTGGTGGTGGCCGATGATAACTGTGACTGAGTTTCATCCCTGCTCACGGCATTGTCCTGTCCCAAGGTAGCAGGAGCCGTATGTGCTGCCGGGTTAAAGGAAGCAGTATCCCGTGCTGATCCAGCTTCGGCTGTGACATACAAATCCCCGCTTCGCTCTGGAGAGCCCTGGGCTACAGACACACTTAACCCAAGGGAAAGGCCTATAAGCAGTAGCCCCTGCAGCCCTCGCAGTACCGTGCGCACCGCACCTTCAACACTTGCTTTAAAACCTGTCAGCTTAGTCAGTTTAAAAAACACCTGATCTTCCTGCCTGATATCCTGGATAAACCAAAAACTCTGCCTTAACCGTGCTAAGTACGCCAAGCAAGAACAGCCTGAGCAGTCACTTACCCCGTCCCTGCACTATACAAAATGCAATGCAGTTGTAACTTAGTCTCTGTAACTGCAGTTGTAACGGCATTTCAACTGCCTCCAGATCTGTCTTTGTATCTGTCTTAGTAACTTGAAGGCGTCGGACATTACGCTGAGGAGCGCAGGGATCTGCTGCACCATGGCGCGGCTTCATTGTAACCTCAATTGCTAAGCTGTAACTGCACGGAACTTAAGAAAAGAACGCCATCTGAACATACTGCTGATACTGATGGCGGAAAACTCCTGCCTGCTGCAGGAAAGAGCCGCGTCCGGCGCGGCCTGGGGAATGGGACAAATCTGAAGCTAAGCTGCCTGCGCTGCACTTTTCCTGCAATTATTCAGCAGCTGAGTGCAGGATATAGCCGCGCACATAATGATTGATGCGCTCCATTTCCTTTTGCTGCATTTGTCGCAAGGTTTCGGCATCAGGCTTGGTATTACCCGGCATGACATCCTTACTTGCAATATTGCTGACATTAAGCTTCAACTCCCGGTTATCATTCTGATAACTAGCAAGGCTAAGCCCGCCGGCGCTGCCCATCACGGCGTTGGCTGCAGGCTCATCTAAAGCCGGTACAGAACCTGCGCTGTAAGTCTGCCAACCGATGACGGTCACTGCGGCCACTGAGGCTGCCACGGCAAGCTGCGAAGCAATGAGACCGCAACGCTTTAACAGCGAGAATTTCCGGGTAGCCGGCAGCTTGAGCTCAGCGGGCTGTTCAACTAAGTCAATCTTAGTCTGCTCCACCTGAGCCATCACTTTGTCGGCAAAGGACAAATCGACTTTAGGCGGCAGTTCATGGCGCAGGGCACTGCCAATTACTGACCAGTTTTGCAGATGTCGTGAAGCATCCTGTCCGAATTTGGGCAGCTTGCCCTCAGGCAGGCCTTCTCCGTCAAAAACAGCAGAAATTTCTTCTAAAATTTCATTGTCTGTTTTTCTTGTCTGCATACATCTCTCCAGCGTTTACTACGCCTTGCGCATTACTGTCGCTCAGCCGGGCCATCCGTTCCTCGATAAACTGACGTGCCCTGAAAATACGGGACCGGACTGTGCCGATCGGGGTTTTCATCACGAGCGCAATGTCTTCATAAGACATGCCCTCAATTTCTCTTAAGGTGATGGCCTGCCTCAGTTCATCAGGCAGTTCAGCTAAAGCCTGGTAAATTACCTGCTCCAGCTCCTCTGACTCCAGCAACCGGTCTGGGGTGTCCTGTGAGGTCAATACCCCCTGCGTATCCCTGGACTCAAACTCTGGGGCATCCACATCCTCGGCATAGCGGTGCCTGGCATTGGACTCCAGATAAGTCTTGGCAGCATTTACCACAATGCGGTAGAGCCAGGTGTAAAAGGAGCTTTCACCCCTAAAGCTTCCGATGGCCTTATAGGCCTTGATGAAAGCTTCCTGCGCCACATCGCCTGCATCAGCCGGGTTCTTTACGAACTTGTTGGCCACCTCACAGACTTTATGCTGATAGCGCAGCACCAGAATGTTGTAAGCCTGAACGTCACCATGCTGCACGCGCCTGACGATTTCGGCATCAGATGAAGCTTGTTCGCGGCTGTCATGCGATTTCATGGTTTCTTATTCCAACACCTTTACAGTTAAGACTG
>CALXOT010000137.1 GCA_944390085.1 uncultured Succinivibrionaceae bacterium | reverse complement strand
GTGTATGAACTACCTACGCACTTACGTGCGAGGTTTCGTGAAGACGGTGCCTCACTTTTAGTAAGCACCCATTACTGGGCACTTACGGGCATGTCCACAATGCCCCCATCAGGTCGGAGCAAAAAAGACCGTTCCTGAATTCTTAGAGAGTATTGGACATGATCAAAATGTGCGACAGCCGCCGCTTTCATCCCCAGGCTCACGCAAGGGGAATTACGCGGCATTAGTTAAATAAATTTCCTGCCCGCCTTCAGCCACCTTCAGGCTATAAGCCCCCGGGCTAAGCCTTAACTGCAGCAAGCCGTCTGTGCCAGGAGTACAAGGGAAATAGTCCCCGCCATTTAAACTGCAGTGCAGTGCCTTTCCTTGCTTAAATCCGTCTGCGTCCTTGCCTGCTGTACTGATCCTTACCTGCACTGTCACCTGATCCGTAAGCTCTTCGTAGCACAGGCGTCCCTGCGCCGCTGCATATTGCCCCAGACCGGCAGTTGCCTCCAGGTGGGACAGGTAACTAATCAGCGCTTCCTGTTCCCCGCCAAATTCACTTAACACCGGAATATCCCTGAGCATGGTATAGCCGTCAGCGCCCGCAAGAATAAAATCATTGCCAGCCAGAATAATCTGCCGGGAGGTGTCCTGACGGGACAGCGGTTCCGTTTCCCCCTCAAGGTACAGGGCTTTGATCTTGCGCTGCGCATTGGGCTGCAGCACCACTTTTATCCCGGATACCTGCAGAAAACCACCGCTGTCCTTTACATTCTGCAGCACTCCTGCTGCAGATAAATTATTTAGATTACGGTAAGAATGTTCAAAGACTTCATAGAGGAGCTGCGGTGAAACTAGCTTACTGATCAGGGGATTGAGAAAGGGCTCAAAATACAACAAATCGGCATGACTGACCGTCCCCGGCCCCAGATTTACCCGGATATTGCCCCCATTTTGCACGGCTACCACCGGCAGATGCGCAAACTTACGGGGCAATTTGCCCAAGAGATCATAGCGGATGGAATCAGCCGCCAGATCCCCGGCAGCAGTTTCCGTTACCCGCGACAGATTGATGCCGTATAACTCCCCGCCAAATAGGGTAAACGGCAGATCTATCACTGCAGCCGACAGGCTGTGATCCAATTTTGCCTGCAGCTTGCGCTCAAGGTTCAGGGTAGCGACATCAGGCTCAAGCCCCAGCTCCTGCAGATCCTGATAATCAAGCAGTGAACTTTGTACCTGTACCCTCTCCTGTCCAGCTTCAAAGCTTAAGGCACTAAGCCCCACCTCATTTAGCATGCTACCGCTCTGGCAGAGCGTAACCCCGTTTACCTGCTGCACATATTCCTGATGGCTGTGCCCGTCAATGATCAGGGACAGCTCATTCTGATAAGCTCCATCCAAAGCCTGCGCCACTGCCCTTGAGGTGCAGGGCGCGTCATCATTGCCCAAATGAGCAAGCGCAATAATGGCATCTAGCTGATAGGGACGCAGCAGATCAAGCATCTTTTTGGCGCTTTGCACTTCATCCTCAAACTCAAGACCGGTAAGCAGCCGATAATCAGCAGACTGTTCCGTCTGCCTGGTGGTCAGGGCAAATATCCCCAGCCGGTAGCCCTTGTTTTCCAGAATGGCAAAGCGGCCGTCATGAGGCACAGCAAGGCCTGAAAATAGAGGCTTTCCTTCTTTTTTGACATTTGAGGACAACAAGGGAAAGTTTGCTGCAGCTGCATGTGTAAGGAGCTGATCCTGCCCGTAATCAAACTCATGGTTGCCTGGAACCATCGCATCATAACTGGCGCAATTCATCAGGGAGATCACATCCGCACCATCTGAGAAAATGGCAAGCGGAGCTCCCTGCAGTGCATCCCCGGCATCCAACAGCAGCGCGTCATAACGCTGCTTTAAGGCCGCGACCAGGGACAGATCAATGCCATCTGCCCGGGGCAGGACATTGGCATGCACATCATTGGTGGAAACGATATATACGGTTTGATCTGCCTGCAGGCTGTCTGAATGAGTGCAGGAACTTAAGAGCGCAACCGCGCCCAGCACTAAAACAAAAAGGGAGAGCTTTTTCATGGCGGCCAGGGAAAAGGAAAATAACTTGGTAACGGGCTGGTAAAAAACTAATGGCGCCAGCTAAATGGTAAAAATGAAAGCCCGGATCAATGTGAGCCGGGCTTTTTCCTGATCCAGAGGATCAGGCATTAGGAGTCCAGCTCTGATCCTGAGCCAGGATCTCCTCAATGCCGCGGATCATGATGTGAATGATCATGGTATGCACTTCCTGGATCCGATCTGCATAGCCAGTGTGCGGCACAATCAGCGGCAGATCACACAGATCCTTAAGCTTGCCCCCGTCCTTACCTAGCAGCATGATGGTCTTCATGCCCTTGGCGCGGCAGGCCTCACAGGCGCGGATGATATTGTTGGAATTGCCAGAAGTGGAAATACCTAAAAACACATCTCCCTTAAAACCGAGCCCTTCAATAAAGCGGGAGAAAATGGCATCAAAGCCATAATCATTGCCGGCACAGGTCAGATGGCTAGGATCTGAGATGGCAATAGCCGGATATGCCGGACGATCATCCCGGTAACGTCCGGACAATTCCTCGGCAAAATGCAGCGCATCACACATACTGCCACCGTTACCGGCAGTAATGATCTTGCCCCCCTGCCGGATGCTGTCAGTCATTATCTTTATCGCCCGCTCAATGCTTTCCCGAGTATCAGGCTTATTTAAATAAGCATCAAGTACTGCGGCAGCTTCCCTTAAATCGTCCAGCACGTTAAATGACAGCATGGGCACATCTCTCCTTCAGGCGCCAGCACAGGCGCAACAATCAAAACCTACTGCATTATTGCATGGCAACACCGAAAAAGGCAGTGCTTTTTACCCCCAGTCAAGGCAAGGCTGGAGGATTGGCTTTACCAAGAAGAGCTCAAACTTTCTGATTGACCCGATCTTCCCAGGCCTTGATCTCTTTCTTTTCAGCAGCATTGACCTCGCTTAAGGCAGCAAGTTCTTCAGCGCTTAGCATCTGCCCTAATTTTTGCTGCAACTGTTCCTTAAGGCGCGCAGCATATTCCTTCTTGCCCTCTTCCTTGCCTTTTACCAGATACGGCATGTCATATTCACTGCCCCAGTAGGAACCGGCAATAAAATTCTCCCCGCTCTCATCGGCAGCTCTGATCTTATGCCCCTGTGACAGCTTGACCAGAGTTTCCACATGTTTCAGGTGCCGGCCTGGCTCCACTGCCATCAGAGGCAGCCGCGCCCCCTGCGGACGCTGCCAGCGGGCTGTACTGATCTGCCTGTTGCCGCTTGCTTCCTCAAATTGCAATGAGGCCTGGCCTCCGGTCATGGCCAGATAAACCTCGGCCAGTAACTGAGCGTCAAGCAGAGCTCCGTGCTGGGTACGCCTTGAATTATCGATTTCATAGACGCGGCACAGATTGTCCAGATTGACCTGATTGTTTGGATTAATTTTGCGTGCCAGCGCCACGGTATCCACTACCCGGCACATGTCAGCCGTGCGCTCAGGCAATTTTAATAAGGTCCATTCCTTATCGAGAAAGGCAGTATCGAACCTGGCGTTATGGATCAAAAGCTCACTGCCGCGGATAAAGTCTATAAGCTCTGAGGCTATATCGGCAAAGTGAGGCTTGTCAGCCAACATCTCGCTGGAAATACCATGCACGCGCTGTGCCTCAGGATCGATAGGCCGATCAGGATTGATTAAAAAACGCAGTTCCCTTCCGGTAATGTGACGATCCACGATCTCCACGCACCCGACTTCGATAATACGGTGCTCGCCTGGCGTGCCGTCATCATTCTTGCCGGTAGTTTCTGTATCAAGCGCAACCTGTCTTATCATCAGTTCACGGCAAGGCCCCCTCCCTGCTTCATTTAAGCAATGGTGGAATTGCCGTCCTCCATTTTTCTAAAATTCTCACATCTCTGTCAAAAAGCTCCGCTATTCAGAGCCTTCAGATCATTGTACCTTAAGCGCAGCTGCCTGCCCTGATCCTAAGTCACTTCAGGCAGGAACATGATTTTGCGGCAAAGTCAGCAAAATTAAACATGCAAAACCGTTTTATTTGCACAAAATCAAAGCAAATATAGGATATTATTTTTGTCAAGATGTTCTTTAGTGATCTTAATCATAATTTGTTAAATAAAATCATGACTATTTTATGATTTTGTGATAAGTGCTGGATTTTTCTGCTGGGCTTGCTATAATGACGGCATCATAGCAGAGAAAGGCGTATTGTACTTTCTATTTGCTGAACCGGCAGCAGGGCTTTTTAAGCTGCCGTGAACAAGGGGATCCGCCTTTGAAAGAAGTATTTATCTACTCCGACGGTTCCTGCCTTAATAATCCCGGGCCAGGCGGCTACGGCGTAATTTTAAGGTACAAGGAACACGAAAAGGAGTTGGCGGCGGGATATAAAAAGACCACAAACAACCGCATGGAATTGCTAGGTGTTATTACTGGTCTGCAGACATTAAAAGAACCATGCCGGGTGCAGATTTGCACTGACAGCCAATACGTAAAAAACGGCATAACCGCCTGGATTAAAAACTGGAAAAGGAACAGCTGGCTGACCAGCGATAAGAAACCAGTTAAAAACAAGGATTTGTGGCAGATACTGGATCAGGAGTGCTTAAGGCACGATATATCCTGGATCTGGGTCAAGGGTCATGCGGGGCATCCTGAAAATGAGCGCTGCGATGTCCTGGCCCGTACTGCCGCCATGGGGGCAAATCTCTGTGAAGACAGCGGATTTGATCCCTGAGTGCAACCAACGCCGCTACTTGGCGGCAAGCAGGTAGGAATGATTAGAAAAACTCTTTTGATATTAGGATGTCTGGCTTTAAGCGCTATGATGGCGGTTTCCGCCTGCTCAAGCAGCGTAACAGCCAACACCGTAGATCAAAAAAATTTAGAAAATCAGCTTTCTGCGGCTGCTCAGCAGGAAAAACTGCTTAAAAACGATCAGAGTTCACTGTGGAACAGCGAACTTTTCAATGACAGCCTGTTTACTCTTGACATCAAGCTCAACGCCAAAGAGAAAAAAGAGGCCCACCGTCTGGCCCGCTCCTTTGAAGATCACATGGAAAACTCAGCCTTTTTCATGTATCACCTGTTAAGCGAGCTGCAAAAGCGCAACATGCCCATTGAGCTGGCTGCCCTGCCGCTGGTGGAAAGCGGCTTTAATATGCGCGCCCGTTCCCATGCCGGTGCTCATGGTCCCTGGCAGTTTATCCGCTCCACCGGTAAGGCTTACGGCCTGGAGCGCACCAAGAACTACGATGAGTTTTACGATTTCGTGGCTTCCACCGATGCTTCACTGCGTTACCTTGACCATTTGTACCGCGAGTGCGGCAACAACTGGGATCTGGCTATCGCTGCCTACAATCAGGGCGAGTTTGGCATCAAGAGTGCTATCCGCCGTGCTAAGGCTGCAGGTGCCACTGAGATCAACGCTGACACGGTCAGGCTTTCGGCCGGCGCGCGCACCTACATCACCAGATTCCACGCCTATGCCGATATCCTGAAGGATCCGGAAAAGTATGGCGTCAAGCGCCCTGAGATCAAAAACCGCCCTGCTTTCAAGCGGGTACAGATCGCAGGCCGGGTAAACTCAATGAAACAGGCCTCCAAGCTCTCAGGCGTAGAGCTGAGCACCCTGCGCCACCTGAACGCAGGCTACTTGTCAGATTCACTGCAAAGCAACAAGCCGCGCGGACTTCTGGTGCCCATTGAGAATGTAAGACGCCTGGAAAAAGCCATCGGCATCGAACTTAATTCCCAGGACAGCGTGGAAGGTTTGCTCTCAGCTCAAGCTGCAGCTGCCGATGATGGCAAGGCTGCCAACTGATTTTTCCGTGTATTTTCCTAAATTATAAAGACCGGCCTGTGCCGGTTTTTTCATATCTGCAGCCGATCCTGCCTGCTGGGTGCGATATAAGGAAACTAGCAGGCTTACTCATAGCTGATGCAGTTTTTTGACATATAGCCCTGCAGGTACATTAAGGGACCCAAATTTTCCAGCGCTGCCGCCCGCTCAATATCCTCAGCAGAGCGCGGCGCACGCTCAAGCTGTCCCTGAGCGTTCAACCTGAAGGTGGCAGCAGCCTGTCCCGGGGTCAACGCAATAAAGCCTGATCTATCAAGCAGGCCAAAAATCTGATTGAACTGCACTAAGGCCCGTTCTTTGGCAGTAGCGCGGTTCAAATCCTGCCCCACATAGGGCACAGCGCCCTTAAACCCGGACAGTGCCAGCAAGGTAGGAGGCATATCAATTTGCGAGACGATGCGTGAATCGCTTTGCGCCGGCAGGCCCGGGGCAATGATCAGCGCCGGGATGCGGAATTTATCCAGCGGGAATACCCCTTGGGCACGGACCTTGCTCTCATGATCTGCGATGATCAAAAACACCGTATCCCGTGCATAAGGGGAAGCAAGCGCCTGATCCATGAAGCTACCCAACGCATAATCAGCATATTTGACCGCAAGATAACGGGCTTCTTCTTCACCTGCTGCAAAATCAAGGCTTACCTTGCCCTGCGGGATCTCAAAGGGATCATGAAATGAGCTGGTGAAGACTAAGGAAAAGAAAGGCTGCCCCGCCTCATGATCGCGTAAGAAGCTTTGGTGGGCCGCTGCAAACAGATCCTCATCACTCACGCCCCAGGAAGCCACAAAGGAAGGGTTCTGATAATCCTTTTGCTCAATTACATCTTCCATGCCGTTATTGAGAAAGTAGGAGCGCATATTGTCAAAATGACTCTCCCCACCGTAGATGAAGGAGGTGTGATAGCCAAGGCCCCTATAGATCTGTGCCAGGGTAGCGTAGCTATCCCCGCGCGGCAGCAGCTTGACAATGCTGTCAAGCGGACTGGGCGGAAAGCCGGCACTCACCGCCTCAATGCCACGGATGGAACGGTGCCCGGCGGCATACATGCGCTCAAACCACCAGCCTTTAACCTTCAGACGCTCAAGCTGCGGGGTAAGCTCCAGCCCGCCCAGGCTTTTGACAAAATCAGCCCCCAGCGATTCTTCCAGCACAATCACCACATTGCGCATCTTGCCGTTTACCGGCACAAAAGAAGGTGCCGGCTCAATCTGCTGCAGCAAAGGACAGCCATCCCGTGCTGGCAGAGCGTTTACATCAGACAGGCTGCGCGCTGCTGTCAGCACCTGCTCCACAGGCACCCTTGCATAAATAGTGCTGGCATCCAGTTTTACTGAGCCCAGTTTAGTCAGGGCATAGATAGCGCTGTAACTTGAGTTTAAAGGCAAGGTATTTACCAGCGGACTGTCACAGAAAGCAGCTACGGACGGATTTAAGGGACGATGACCTAAAGACGAGCGGATCCCCAGTGGCACCAGCACCAGCAGTGCTATCAGCTGCAGCACTAAGGTGATCCTGTTGCCTTTCTGTTGCCGCCCCCGGTTCAGACACTTCCCGGACACATACCAGCCCAAGGCCAGGGCTGCAGCAATCAGCAGCAACGAGCATAGCAATTCAAGCTTATGCCCTCCCCACAGCGTTTTTATAACCTCCTGCGGATAAATCAGATATTGCACGTAAATATGATTGGGACGCACTCCGTACTCGGCCATGAAGCCCGGGGTTGCAGCCTCATTCATTACCAGGAAGGCCAGGGCGGCGGCGCACCAGGCTCGCAACAGCAGCATAAGCTGACGTGGCACCCATCCGCACAGGGAAAACAATACGGCAATCAGCAGGGGCAGTGCGAACAGCGCACATAATGAGGCAATATCAAAGCGCAGGCCAGTAAGAAAAATAAAGCCCAGCGAGCCTTCTGGCAATAAATCAGCTTGCCACCACGCAAGCAACGCACGACTCAGGGTAAGGACAAACAGACAGCACAGGATAAAAGGCACAAAGGCTGACAGCGGCAGCCTTGTTTTTGCAGTTCGGTACAACATCAGCGCAAAACCTTCAGCTCCAGAAAAAACAAAAACTGTGCTAAAAGCACAGCTCTGTCATTTAGGAGGCACAAACAAACACTAGAGAATATCTCTGTTCTTCAAGATATTAGCGCTAATTAAATACACTTTTAGCAGAATTATCAATAAAGCACAGAAGGCGGAAAATCTGACACAACGGCCATGCAGTTCGACCAAAAACGCAGAAAACAGCCGTTCTGGACTCAGGCCTGAGGAAACGTCTGGCGGTACGTCATGCCAAGCTCACAGCACACTGCATGCCACGACTAGCCCGATACAAAATCAGACACGGGCGGCACAGGGATTAGCTCTTTTCTAAGATGCAAGGTTTTTGCCCCCTGCACCAAAGACTGATGAACTACCTACGCACTTACGTGCGAGGTTTCGTGAAGACGGTGCCTCACTTTTAGTAAGCACCCATTACTGGGCACTTACGGGCATGTCCACAATGCCCCCATCAGGTCGGAGCAAAAAAGCC
>CALXOT010000136.1 GCA_944390085.1 uncultured Succinivibrionaceae bacterium | reverse complement strand
CCTGATGGGGGCATTGTGGACATGCCCGTAAGTGCCCAGTAATGGGTGCTTACTAAAAGTGAGGCACCGTCTTCACGAAACCTCGCACGTAAGTGCGTAGGTAGTTCATGGCCGCCTGCAAGCTCTGTCAGCTTGAATTTGCAGGCAGTGTGGATACCTGTGGGGTAAGTTACACCAACCGTACCTGCCCGGAGCAGATTGCAGCGCAGCAGGAGGTATGTGCAGAGCATGCCAGGAGGCTTAAAACCCTGCTCGATACTCTCTGAGCGATAAGAGGGATCAGCCAGCAGCAGAGGAGAGTAAATCAGGGGCGGCTGACAAATAAGCCGCTCCCTTTTTCTGGCGCTGCCTTCTTACACTGCCTTAAAGGCCAGTGCTCTGCCCTCCTCCTGTCGCTGCTGGATCTCCTTGGCCTGGGAGAGGAAAAGTTTCAGGCGGTTTGAGACATTGGACTGTGACGTGCCTGCCTCAAAGTCGATACTGCACAGGTTGGCATTTTCATAGCCCATGCGGATGGCTCGCATCACGCCCTTGCCGGTGACGTGATTGGGCAGGCAGGCAAAGGGCTGGACGCACAGCACGTTGTTCACCCCATGCTCAATGTAGTCTATCATCTCAGCGGTCAGCAGCCAGCCTTCACCGGCTTGCTGCCCGACACTGACTAAGCCTTCAATGGCCTGCTTATAGTCATTAAAGGGGGTCAGGCTCTCAAACTTACTTTGTTCAAGTGCCCGGCTGATTACATTGCGCATGTGATTGAAGCGGTGAGAAATAATCCAGGATCCGGTGGCCCTGACCCAGGAGCCCTTCATGTACTTGGCCTGGAAGATGCTGTCATTCAGGCAGTAGAGCAGGAAGCTTGAAATGTCGCCGATGACCGGCTCCGCCCCTTCCTCTATCAGGGTATTCATCAGATCAAGATTGGCCTTGGGATGGTATTTGAGCAGGATTTCACCTACGATGCCGACCTTGGGTTTGTTTTGCACTTCCTGCAGCTTGATTTCAGAGAAGGCCGCAACAATGGCGCGGATGATTTTGACGTAATTATGGTGGCGCTGTGAACTCAACATATAGGCTGAGCACTTTTCTACCATGGCCTGCAGTACCTTGTCGCTGCTGCCTTTTTGCACTTCATATGTTTTGGTATGGAAATAGAGCTTTTGCAGCAGATCACCGAGCAAAATTCCCTTCATCAGGCGGTATAGGCCGTGCAGCCCTAATTTTAAGTGCAGGGCATCAGTGTCCAGATCATAGCTTGATAAGGTGACGATTGGCACTTTGTCGTAGCCCAGATCATGCAGAGCCCAGCGCAGCAGGGCCGGGTAATTGGTAGCGCGGCAGGGTCCGCAGGTCTGAGCCAGCAGCAAAGCTGCCCGTTCAGCATCAATTTTGTTGCTGACCAACGCTTCGATCAGCTGCCCTATGACCACAATAGCCGGGTAGCAGGCGTCATTATTAACGTACTTAAGCCCCAGTTCAATTGCCTTGTCGTTGACTTCAGGCAACAGCTGCACCTTATAGCCCAAAGCCTGCAGGGCAGAGGTCAGGATCGGGAAGTGAATGGGAGCCATCTGCGGCACATAGAGGGTGCGCAGTTCATTGGGCACTCCTTTATCCTGTTTTTGCTGATGCAAGCTCTCGCCGCTAAGATGGCTGAGGGCATTGGCGTTGACTGCGGTGAGCAATGACTTGATGCGGATCTTGGCAGCACCGAGGGTGTCACCCTCGTCAATCTTGAGCAAGGTATAGATCTTGTCATGGCGCTCTAAGATCTTACGGACCTGCTCTGAGGTAATGGCGTCAATGCCGCAGCCAAAGGAGACTAATTGCACCATCTGCACGTTCGGATTTTCAGCGGCGAACTCTGCTGCCTTGTACAGGCGGCTGTGGAAGGCCCACTGATTGACCACGTCAAGCTTGGGACGATGTTTGGCCAGCTGGAAAACCGCATCCTCGGTCACCACGATGGTGCCCATGGAGGAGATAAGTGACGGGATACCGTGATTTATCAGCGGATCGATATGATAAGGGCGGCCAGAAAGCACAATTAAGGTCTTGCCTTCATCCTCAGCTTTCTTTACCAGGCGTTCCCCTTCGGCCTCAAGTGCGTTACGGTAGGCAGCAAGTGCCTGCTGAGCCTTGGCAATAGCTTGTTTGATTTCCCGCGGCGGCAGCTGGGGGAAACACTCCTTGAGGGCGCGCAGCACGGTAGCGCGCTTGGAGATATCCAGGAAGGGGGTGTGGATCTTAAGCCCCGGGTACTGGGTAATGACGTTGAGCTTCAGAGCCTCCGGGTAACCGCCTACCACCGGACAGGCATAGCTGTCGGCCATGGCCTTGTCCACTTTAGCCTCGCGCGGGATACAGGGCAGGAAGATATCCTTAATTCCCTGTGCCGCGAGGTAAGAGACATGCCCGTGAGTGAGCTTGGCCGGATAGCACAGGCTCTGCGATGGAATGGTGATGTTGCCAAGTTCTGCAATTTCCTTGGTAGTAAGGGGCGAGAGCTCGACATGCATGCCCAGTGCAGTAAAGAGTGCATGCCAGTAAGGATAGTGCTCGTAGATATTGAGCACCCGCGGAATACCTACGCTGCCGCGCGGTGCCTGGTCAGCGGGCAAAACTTCACGTTCAAACAGGGTGGCCAGCTTGAACTCAATAAATTCATTGCGTTCCTTGTTCTTGATGCCGGTTTTTAAGGCAAAATCGCAGCGATTACCGTGAATATGCTTCTGTCCTGACAGGAAGGTATTCATGGTCAGTAGGCAGTGGTTGCTGCAGCCTTTGCATCTGAACTGCCTGATTTTGATTTTGCTCAGATCAAAAAAGTCTTCCTGCAATACCAGGGCAATGCGATCTGACTGCCAGCGTTCCTTGGCAATTAGTGCAGCACCAAAGGCTCCCATCAGGCCTGCGATATTCGGCCTGATCACGTTATGGCCGGTCAGAAGCTCAAAGGCACGTAGTACCGCATCATTTAAAAAAGTACCGCCCTGTACCACTACATGATCGCCAAGTTCTGAGCTGTCGTGGATACGCAGCACCTTATAGAGCGCATTACGGACAATGGAAAAACATAAGCCGGCGGCAATGTCAGGCAAGGGGACGTTGTCACGCTGAGCCTGTTTTACCTTGGAGTTCATGAACACAGAACAGCGGGTGCCCAGATCTGAAGGGGCTATGGCCTGCTGTGCGGCAGCAACAAAATCGCTGAGACTTAAGTTGAGCTGTCGGGCAAAGGTCTCAATAAATGAACCGCAGCCTGAGGAGCAGGCCTCATTGAGCTGCATGTCCTTGATGATACCGTTTTTGACCTTGATGCATTTCATGTCCTGACCACCGATGTCAATGACGTAGGTGGTGTCAGGATCAAAGGCACAGGCTGCCTTCTGATGGGCTAAGGTCTCAACTTCAGAGTACTGGGCGTTAAGTGCAGCCTTGGCCAGCGATGCACCATAACCGGTGGTACAGATGGCGCACAGCTGTGCCCCCTGAGGAATAGCAGCAAGCAGTTCCTTTACCTTGGGCAGCAGTTTTTCCAGCGGTGATCCTTCGTTGCTGGCATAGAAGCTGTCTAAAAGCTGCAGTTTTTCATCAAGCAGGACGCTTTTTACGGTAGTGGAACCGAGATCTATGCCTAAAAAGAGATTACCCTGGGCTTGAGACAAAGGAGCGCTGTTTAATTTTTCTCTGGCATGGCGATCCTTAAATTCTTGCAGTTCGCCCGGGGATTTGAACAAGGCCGGCAGGGTACCGGCTTCCGGTTTGAAATTGGCCTTGCTCAGTTTATCGATAATCTGGCTTAAGTCTTGTGGAGCTTGCTTGGTGGTGGCAAATTGATCTTGCTCGTCCTTGATGGCCTGCAGCGCTGCCCCGCATGCCATGGCGTACTGGGCATCATCAAGCTCCAGGAAGGTGGTTTTGTCTGAACTTAAGCGGTCAATAAATGATTGGCGCAGTTCACTTAAAAAGCTGAGCGGACCGCCAAGGAAGCAGACGCGTCCTTCAATATTGCGTCCGCAGGCCAGTCCGGAGATGGTCTGTTCGCATACCGCTTCAAAAATTGATTTGGCGATGTCTTCCTTGGCAGCGCCCTGGTTTAATAAGGCCACCAGGTCAGTTTTGGCAAAAACACCGCAGCGCGAGGCCATCGGATAGATCTTCTGGTAGCGGGAGGCCAGTTCATTAAGACCGAGTGCGTCAGTATTGAGCAAGGTGGCCATCTGATCGATGAAAGCCCCGGTACCACCAGCACAGGCCTCATTCATGCGCAGCTCCATGCCGCCGGATAAAAAGAGGATTTTGCTGTCCTCGCCGCCAAGTTCAATGGAAGTGTCAACCCCACCTGGTAGCCGCTTTAAAAAGGTACTGGCAGCAATCACTTCCTGCACGAAGCCACATTCCAGATATTCAGCTAAGGCCAGAGCAGCCGATCCGGTGAAATTCACACAGACCTGATTTAAATTGAATTTGGCGTTAAGCCGCTTAAGACAGTCAAGCAGGGTCGGAAAAACAGCGCTTTGATGGCGCACGTATTCCTGCTGTAGAGCACGGCCACGGCTATTGAGCAATACGTATTTTACGGTCGTAGATCCAAGATCTATGCCTAAATAGAATTTGTCGTCATCCATAAATTTTTATTTGAAAGTTAGTTATGCGCAGCTTCCCCCAGTTTTTACTGCGGCATAAAAACTGCAACAGCATGTTAACAGAATGTAACAGGCAGCGGCAATTTCTGAGAAAAGTTTGCATAAACACTTTGAGACTTAGATTTTGCCTGCAGATAGTAAGTTTCGGTACAGTTCACGCTGCCGGGCTTTGTGCTACCATGGAATGACATTAAGTGTGGAGCATTGAGATGTTACAGCAAACGCTGCAAAAGCCGGTCAAGTCGGCCGTGATCGTATCAAAGGTATTCAGAAGACCGCTTGCCGGTGCCATTTTGGATTTGGCCGAGCGTCTGAAAAAGTTGGGGGTAACGGCTTATATCGAGCAGACTACCTCAGTCGGCTTTAATTTGCCGCAGATCCCTTGTGTTTCTCGCAAACAGATAAAGGATCTTGATCTTATCATCGTGCTGGGCGGGGATGGCTCTGTGCTGGGGGCAGCGCGAACTTTGGTGGATCTTAATGTGCCAATGCTGGGGGTAAACCGCGGGCATCTGGGGCTGCTTACGGATGTCTCTCCCAATACCTTGCAGGATGCCCTGGAAAAAATTGTGCAGGGGCGTTATGTCAAGGAAGAGCGCATGATCCTGGATATGCGGGTTTTCCGTGAAGATGATGATGGCGCAGGTGAACTTGTGGGACAGTCCCTGGCTACCAATGAGACGGTAATACACTCTGGCATGATGGCGCACATGATGGTGTTCAAGGTCTCAATTAATGGCAGTTATATGTACACTTTGCGCGGGGACGGGATCATTATCAATACTCCAACCGGATCTACTGCCTATTCCTTATCTGCAGGCGGTCCAATTATTGAGCCACACCTAGATGTGCTGGCTCTGGTACCGATGTTCCCGCAATCGCTTAATTGCTCTCCGATTATTATTCCCGGCAAGTCTGAGGTGCGCATTGACTTTCAGTATGATGATGATACCCCCGAGTGGGTCAACATCAACTGTGACGGTCAGGTTAGTGTGCGGGCTGATACCAAGTGTTCAGTGATCATCCGCCAGCACCGTACTGCGCTTACCCTGATTCATCCTGAAGGTTATGATTATTACAGCCTGCTGCGTCAGAAGTTAGGCTGGGCACAGTCCCTGGTCTAGCCAAGGCTCTGATCGCTGTCAATTGGAAAAGATAGGGATAACAATCTTATGCTGCTTGAATTGAGCGCCATCAATGTTGCCTTGAGTTCCCGTAGTGTGCTGGAATTTGGAGCGGGGCTTTGTTGTATTACCGGTGAGACCGGTGCCGGTAAATCGCTGACGGTGGATGCACTGAACCTGGCCCTGGGAGGCAGGGCTGATCCAGCTTTAATTAAGGACGGGACAGACAAGGCCGAGGCTGCTGCCTTGTTTTCCATTCCGCCGCAGATAAAGGAGCGGCTCAGAGAGCTTGATCTGACGGCCGAAAACGAGGATGAGTTACTGCTGCGCCGGGTAGTCAGCCGTGACGGGCGCAATAAGGCTTACATCAATGGGCGCCCTTCGACCATTACCTTAATGAAAGAGCTGGCTGCTGAGCTTATCAGCGTGCATGGGCAGCATGCAAGCTACAAGCTTTTGGACAGTGGCTATCAGTTATCCTTGATTGATGGTTTTGGAGGACTTGATGCCCTAGCTTTGGAGGTGGCACAGCGTTTTGCCCGCTATCAGAGCGAACGTTCTGCGCTAAATGACTTAAGCCAGGCGCAAAAGGAAGGGGCGCTGCGCTATAAGAGCCTACGCTATGAAAAGGAGATCCTGGCAAAACTTGACTTAAAGCCGGGGGATTATGAGGATTTGGCGCAGCGCTTTGATAAGGGCATGCATGCAAGGAAGATAGCTGATGCAGCAGCGTTGGCTGAAGCCTGCCTTGATAGCGATGAGCACAATATAATCGAGATTTTATCGGCACGCCTTAAGGATCTGGAAAGTGTGAGGAGCTATGAACCCAGGCTTGAAACAGTGGTCTCTGGCCTGAATGAAGCTTTAACTTCCCTGGACGGTGTGCTATCTGAGCTGGAGGCGCTCAATGACAGCCTGCAGCCTGAAAATACGGAAGCACTTAACGACAGGCTGGCGCAATGCCACGAGGCAGCACGGCGTTTTGGTGTGGAGCCGGCACAGCTCTATCAGGTGCAGGAGCGGGTCGATGGCGAGCTTGCTGAATTTTTATCCTTAAGGGAGAGGATCGAGCGGAGCACGGCGCAAGTCAAGCAGGCGCGGCAGGAGTACGAAGAAGCTGCAGCACTGCTTTCCCAGAAGCGGGTACTGGCTGCCAAAGCCCTGAGCGCTGAGGTTTCAGGTCTGATCACTACCCTGGCCATGCCCGAGGGGCGCTTTGCCATCAAACTGTGGGTGGAGGACGGGGTCAAACCGCGGGCACAAGGCCGGGATGAAGTGCGCTTTTTATTTTCAGCCAATGCCGGGCAGGATTTAAAAGAACTGGGGGCAGTGGCTTCAGGTGGTGAATTGTCGCGCCTGGCTCTGGCCTTAGAGGCAGTGACTGCTTCCATGCGCTCTACCCCAACCCTCATTTTTGATGAAGTGGACAGCGGTATCTCCGGCCGGACAGCCTCGGCAGTGGGGGCATTGCTAAAACGCCTGTCACGCAGTGTACAGGTCCTGACCGTAACTCATTTGCCGCAGGTGGCTGCCTATGCCGATGCGCAGTATCTGGCACGCAAGGACAGTACGGATGGAGTTACTACTTCAAGCCTCAGCAAGCTTGATCGGCAGGGACGAATTGAGGAACTTTCCCGCATGATGGGGGGCACAGTGATCACTACTGCTACCTTGCAAAGCGCGGCGGCACTTTTAGATGAATGTTCCCATGCCTGAACAAAAGCCGGTTGCGATGTCTGATCCCGGAGCGGGCAGGGGAGCATTGAAATTATTTTCAGCAAGCGTAGCTGATGCACGGGAGATCACCTGCCTGGAGCTACGCTCAGCTGAGTTTGAGTGTCGCAGTTTTCCCTTGCCGCCTTATAAGGATTTGCTTGCTATCTGGAGACGGCGCATCGGCCGTGAGGGCTATAAAGTAATTTTAGCGCGTGCAGGTACCCGCCTTGCGGGCTTTACTGCCCTAACTCCCCCGTTAACTCAGGGGCATATGCTGGCCTTATATGTCGATCCGGATTTTTTCCGCATGCAGGTTGGATCGCTGTTGGTGCAGGCGGCAGCACAGATTTTAAGGAATAATGGGGCTAAACAGCTGCAGCTTGAAGTACAAGTGCACAATTATGGTGCTCAGGCCTTTTACCGTACATTGCACTTTATGCTATCTCCGCTACAATCTACGGATCAACTGTTGTGCTTTTACAAGGAGCTGTAAATGCTTAAGATCGGAATTGTCGGTATCAGCGGGCGCATGGGGCACGCTTTATATGATTGCATCGTGGGGATGGACGGTGTAAAGCTTATATGTGGTATTGACCGCAATCAGTCCTCGCTGCCGCCAGGCTGCAGTGTAGAAGTTAAGGCCAGTCCCGAGGAACTGAGTGAACTGCCCGACGTATTTATCGATTTTACCAGGCCGCAATGTTCGCTTGCGGTACTGCGTTTTGCCGCTGCACATAATATTTCCTATGTGCTGGGGACCACCGGCTTTGATGAGGCTGGCCGTGCAGTAATTGCAGAATGTTCTGCCACTGTTCCGGTGGTCATGGCGTCAAACTTCTCGGTAGGGGTCAACTTACTGCTGGCTTTGGTGGAACAGACCTCGGCAGTGACTCAGGATTCTGATATTGAGATAGTGGAGGCGCATCACCGCTATAAGGTGGATGCTCCTTCAGGTACCGCCATTTCCATTGGTGAGGCTGCAGCACGCGGGCGCAATGTTAATTTAAAGGATGTGATGGTGGTCGGTAGGAATGGTATTACCGGTGAACGGCAGTACGGCACCATCGGCTTCTCCTCTATCCGGGGCGGTGATATTGTAGGGGAGCACAGTGTGATGTTCTGTGCTGATGGCGAAATTGTGGAGCTTAAGCATCATGCCTCAAGCCGGGCTACCTTTGCCCGTGGCGCCTTGCGCGCAGCCAAGTGGCTGGAGGGAAAGGGAGCTGGGTTATACGGCATGCCGCAGGTATTGGGATTAAAACGTTAGGCAAGTTTTCCTTAACGTACGAAAAAGCGCGCTGTCTGTTGTCAGGCAGCGCGCTTTTTTACGTGAACTGATAGTAAGGTCTAAGACTCCTTATTTGCCCTTGGCATTGTTTCCTTCTGCTGCAGGGGCAGTCTGAGCCGGGGCAGCCTGTTGACGCAATTGCTGTTCGCGCAGCAAAGCCTGACGGCGCTGCTCGGCAACTACAGCCTTATCCTTCACATCCAGCACATTGACTTCCCAGATATAGGGCAGGCCATGTAAGGAGCTGTCTACATTCCATACGCCGGGATAATTGCGGTAATTGATATAGACGCGCACCACATCGCCTTTCTTTAAGGTCGGGAACACTAAGGCAAAAGGATTGCCCTGTGCCAGCGAGTCTAAGGTCAGCAGATCATCGAGCATATAGCTGTGTACTTCCAGCGACGGGCTTAACAGCTTGGTCTGTACCTGTACCGCCACCTCATTGTTGACGGCCGGAGCATCCTTAGGAGCCTGCTGCAGATAGAGCACATAGATACCGGGAGCCAGGTTCTTGATCCCGGGCTGCCGTGCTACCTGTGCCAAATAATCATCACCGGTCTGCAGGTTGCTGGCCACAATGGCTTGCTGATTGATCGGGGTAGCGTTGTAGGTACGGTTTTGCCTGAAAGAACAAATAACCGAGCTGCCGTTGACTACGATTGGATTCTTGGCATTACAAAAGCCGCCAATGACCTGATTGACGGTAGCCTGCTGTTCCTTTTTGGGATTGGGTTCATAAATCAGGGTGTCGCCAGGCATACAGAATGGCAGATTATCAGAGTCATTGACAAAGCAGGAGGCAGGCAGGCGCTGATGCAGCGGGGAGGTCTTAGTGACTGCGTCCTGGGGTGCATAGGGCTGTGCTGCAGCTTTCTGGGAACCTTCGCCGCAGCCTGCTAACATGGCAGTGGCGGCAAGCCCGAGCGCCAGTTTTGAATAAAAATTCAGGTTCATCTGAAACTCACTTTAGTTAATAAAGAAAATGCGCAAAGCGCAAGGCGCAATTTGGGTATTACAAGGATTGCGCCCGACAAACGCGGCAACATTATAACCTGAAAAAACAGATGGTGATTTTAGTGATGAAAAAAGCCGGACCGGCCGGCTTTTTCCAGGTTTTATTCAACGATTTTAGAGTTTGAATTGTGAAATGGCAGCATGCACGTCGTTTAAGATGGCTACGGTCTGATCGACAGCTGAGGCGGCATTTTCAGCTTCTCCGGCCAGTGACTGGGCTGCTGTGGTGATACTTTGCATATTGGTGGAGATTTCCGAGGTGGCAGTGGTCTGTTCCTCGGCTGCAGTTGCTATCTGGGTGATCTGCCCGTTGACCTGATTGACATGGCTGATGATGTTTTGCAGGGTGTCCCCCAGCCCCTGGGTGGTGTCTGCCAGATTGTTCATGTTTTGCACAGAGTTCTGCATACTGTCAAATGCGACATTGGCATCATGCTGGATCTTTTCAACCATGCCGGTGATTTCCTGGGTTGACTTGGAGGTACGGGATGCCAGGGCACGCACTTCGTCTGCCACCACCGCAAAGCCACGTCCGGCCTCGCCGGCACGTGCTGCCTCAATGGCAGCGTTTAAGGCCAGCAAATTAGTCTGCTGGGCAATATCCTCGATGGTCTCGACGATAGCACCGATGTTCTTGGACTGTTCAACCAGTTCTTCCACTAAACTGGCGTCCTGGCGGGTTTGCTCGGTCTGCTGATGGATGCCGTTGATGGATTCAGAGAGGCTGGCTACGCCTTGTTCAGTAATCTGGCGCGAGGTCTCTGAGGTTGAGGCTGCCTGCTCGCAGTTACGGGCAATATCCTGAGTGGTGGACACCATTTCATCAGCAGCAGCTGCTACGGTAATGGCACGGTTTTCTGCATCTTTGGAGGAATTGTGTACGGCATTGGCAGCATTTTTGACCTGATCCATCAGGGAAACAGCACTATTGGCCTTGGCTGCAATGTTCTGTATATGTCCTGACAGGTTGACCCGCATTTTTTCTAGGGTACTCACTAATTGCCCGAACTCATCACCGGTACGCGGTACAGCGGTGGTGGTGAGATCAGAGTTGGCAATAAGTTCAGCGTGATCCATGGCATAGCGCAGGTTTTTATTAATGTAACCTGCAGACAGGATGGAAATGATGGCTGCCGCAATTACCACCGCGATACTGGTGACCCCGATGATGATGGCAGGTGTCCGGTCGGTCAAGCCGTCAGCGTTTGCGGTGACCTCTGAGATCTGCTTGTTGATGACAGTATTAAGGTTCTCAAAGATAGTATTGGTCAGCGGGCTAATCTCACGGTTGTAGATAGCACTGGCTTGCACTGCGGCACCCATGGTGACCAGAGGTTTGTAACTTTTTTCGTATAACTCAAAAAACTTTGCGGCAGAATCTTTGACGGCACCAATTTCCTTAGGGAAACGGGCAGTCTGCAGGGCATTTACCGCTTGTTGAGCTCCTGGCAGCAGCTGATCTATTTCCTTGATGAGCCCCGGATTGTAGCTTGCAGCACTGCACAAACCGTTTATTTCGGTTATAAGCTCTCGGCTGCTGTTGATGCGTCCATATCTGTCCTGTAAGGTGGAGTGAATATCAGCGGCGATGCGCAGATTGTTCATGGTGGTCTGCATGGCGATGGCGCTGATGATGAGTGCTAAAACGGTCATGATGGTAAAGCTGATGATGAGCTTTACTTTGACTGAAAGGTTTAAATACCACTGCATAGAATAAGCCTCAGCAAAATGTCTGTATGTATTATCGGCGTTTTTTGTAAAAACTGAAATATTATGCCGCTATTTTTAGATAAAAAAATATAGATTTAAGGATAAATTTGTCTTTGGATTAAAGCTGCGGTGTAAACACGGAAAATGTCAGAGGTGTAATTGCTAGCGTGCAGTGTTGTGGCTGTACGGGCAGGCCTGGTTTAGGGAGAGGCACAAGTTGGGGAGAAAGAAAATAAACAGGCTGTCCTGTGGACAGCCTGTACCAATATTACGGAATTTAATATTTGTTTTGTAAGGTATTTTAGAGTACACCCTGAGCAATCATGGCGTCAGCAACCTTACGGAAGCCGGCGATGTTGGCACCTAACACTAAGTTGCCTTCAGCACCGAACTCCTTGGCAGTTTCAGCGGCAGCATTGTAGATGCCTACCATGATGTTGTGCAGCTTGCCGTCCACCTCGTCAAAGGTCCAGGCAGTCATGCCGGCATTTTGTTCCATTTCCAGCTGGGAGGTGGCAACGCCGCCGGCGTTGGCAGCTTTGGCCGGGCCGTAGGCAATGCCGGACTTCAAGAACTCGTTGATGGCATCAATGGAAGAAGGCATATTGGCACCTTCAGCCACGCACTTGCAGCCATTGGCCAGCAGGCACTTGGCATCCTCGAGGTTGACCTCGTTCTGGGTAGCGCAAGGGAAGGCGGCATATACCGGCACGGACCAGACGGCATTGCGGTCCTGAGGATAATCGGAACGGGCAGTGTACTGTGCAGAAGGCACCAGCTCAGCATAACGGGTGAGGGAGGCGCGTTCCACTTCCTTGACCTGCTTTAATACGTCAAGCTTGATGCCAGTCGGATCATAGATCATTCCGCGTGAATCGGAGACAGTGACAGGCTTTGCACCTACCTGATAGAGCTTTTCACAGCAGTAAATGGCCACGTTGCCGGCACCGGATACGGCGCAGTCCTTGCCCTCAAGGCTCTCACCGCGGGCCTTTAACATTTCCTGGGCAAAATAGACGGTACCGTAACCGGTTGCTTCGGTACGGGCTAAGGAGCCGCCGAAGGTTAAGGGCTTGCCGGTGAGCACGCCTTCATACTTGGTGGTAAGACGCTTGTAGGCACCGTACAGGTAGCCGATCTCGCGGCCGCCTACGCCGATGTCACCTGCCGGCACATCTACCAGGGCACCGATGTAACGGTGCAGCTGTACCATGAAAGCCTGGCAGAAACGCATGATTTCGTTGTCAGACTTACCCTTGGGATCGAAGTCGGAACCACCCTTGGCGCCACCAATTGGAGTACCGGTCAGAGAGTTCTTGAAGATCTGCTCAAAGCCCAGGAACTTCAGAACACCTAAGTTTACGGTCGGATGGAAGCGCAGGCCGCCTTTGTAAGGGCCGATGGCAGAATTGAACTGCACACGGTAGCCGCGGTTTACCTGAATCTCTCCCTTGTCATCCACCCATTCAACACGGAACTGGAAAATGCGCTCAGGCTCAACGATACGCTCTAAGATCTTATTCTTCTGATAGGCGGGATTTTTATCTAAGGCTGGCTGTAAGGTGGTCAGCACTTCCTGCACTGCCTGCAAGAACTCAGGTTCTGCGGCGTAGCGGACTTTTAAGGCATCAAAAACCTGCTGAGAATAAGACATGATTGTAAATCTCCTGAAAATGAGTCTTACCAAAATTAAGCTGTGCACAAATTTACACTGTAATGATGCAAAAAGTAAGGGAAATCCCATAAAAGGGAGAAAATAATGGTGCAATCACCATAAAGGATCGTCCTTACTTTTATATGCACAATAAAAGTGCGTAAGTATACCCTGATGCCGGACTATTTTTGATAATAACTGCGGCAGGCAATAAGTCTTGAGCAGGCTCACGCTTTGAACGGTAGCAGGGGTAAAAACAGGCAAAAGCCGCCCGTATTTGCGCTGGATTTGGAAACAATTTGTGTTCAGAGTTTATTTCCCATTTTGAGGAAGAGCCTGGAATACAGTAGGTCTTCAGAATTACAGCAAGATAAATGGGTCAATTTATGCAAACTGATACAGATAAGGTACGTCAGACGTCAGGAGCGGGCGGATTTGGTACCACCTGGTGGGGCAGACGCTGGCTTGAGGCCTTAATTGGTATCGATCAGGCCAACCGTATTCCTCGCGGACAGGATTATGCCCGCCGGGCATGGTGTACTCGTTTCAGGTCAATATGACAAAAAATGAGATCAAGGCGCGTGTTACCGGTAATTACGATCCTTTCTATGCTGTAAAAATCAAATTGCCGCAGTTAAACGCAGAGAAAAAGAATGCTTTTCTGGATGCTGTTGTCACATCACCGCTGATTATTGCCCGCCTAGCTGCACGTGAGCTGGATCCTTCTATTCTGGAGGTGGCTGACGCCTGCGGGATCAAGGTATTCCCGGAAAAAATGGAGTGATCTGCAGATGAGCTGCTCCTGCCCGGATACTGCTGTTCCCTGCAAACATCTGGCTGCGGTGATCTACAAGATGTCAGAGGAAATTGACGCCAATCCCTTTATTTTGTTCAACTTGCGTGGGCTTGATATTATCAAGGAACTGGAGCTGCGCGGTATTTCCCTTGAAAATGTGGAAAGTGCCGAAATGCCATCCTTAAAGGAATAGCTGGGGGAGCCTGCCAGCATCAGTTCTGAAGACTATCCGCGACCGCTGTCTGATTTAAGCGCCTTGACCTTTGCTGAGATCCCGGATCTTAAGGGGGCTGTACCTTCCCTTTTAACTGAAAGCCGCGAAATTCCCCATGCGTGAGCGTGGGGATGAAAGCGGAACGGTCGATGTTACATCGGCTGTTGCTGATTGCTGATGTATCTATGATCTCAGTGCCGGCACCATCGCCAGCAGAGGTAACGCAGTATGATCTTGTCCAAAAACGTTTACCCCCAGAAGATGCCTGATAGCCCAGTGAAACTCAGCTC
>CALXOT010000135.1 GCA_944390085.1 uncultured Succinivibrionaceae bacterium | reverse complement strand
AAATGGATATAACAAGTCCCTCCTAAGGATTAGTTGCAGGTTCGATTCCTGCAGGGATCGCCATCCTTTCCTTATTCCGCAGCTGTACAAGCACAGCGGTCACTCACACAGCAGCAGCGTATTTAACCCAAAGCTTAGGGGAGATAATTTTCATGAGCGCAAACAATGGCAGAAATAGATCTAAAAAGCCCCAATCTTTCTCATCCTTAGGCTTTGATAATTGCGACTCACTGTTCAATGAGTTCAAACAGTCAGACTTACAGGATATCCCGGAATCCATTGAGGAATTGCGGAATTATATGCGTCAGGCTGAACTTGCCTTAATTGCCCCGGGGCAGCAGGAGCGACCTTCCCCTGCACCCGGTCAGAATGCGGTTGATGCAGCCACTGCCCTCTCCTATGCCCGTGCCTTTGCTAAAAAAGTACCGGCTTTGATGGAGCTGCCCTTTGCCAAGCGTCAAGAGTATTTTGCCAAAGGGGGGCAGGCTGTTTTCGATCATGCAGTTTACTGGTACTTAATAGCCTCACGTCTTAATGTGAACGAGGATGTGGTGGAGGAACTGCGCGATCTTGCAGGTTTTGCCAGTGAACGTTATTTACAGGATAATGCCTCTCTGCTTACAGACTCTTCTGATATCACCCCTGACAGCAGTGTGGTGCATTTCATGTCTGAAAAGCAGCCGCAGCACTTATTGACCATCCCGCTTGAAAAATTTATCTCTGAGGCCATCAGTTCGCGCCGGAACTTGAATAACAGCCTTTTTGAAAAACTGAGCGGGTGTGCTGGCACCGATCCTGACTCTTTCATGCAGCTGCATTATGCCTGTACTCATTTTGCGTTGCCTTTTGAACTGTTGACCGCTTTTTATGCCTTATGCAGCAGTGAGGGCATTTACACTTTGTTGCGGGCTTTGTGGCAGTGCAACCTTGATCTGATTGAGGGTGGGGAGCGCGGACGCAAGTTAGTGCATGGCGAACTTAAGCTCAGTGATGACCAATTGCGCGCTTATCTGCAACGTGCCTGCAGTGATCGTCTGGAGTACGATGATGATGATTTTTCCCTGCAGGCGCCCAGATCTGATTTTAGCGAGAACTTTGATCCTTATGATGAACCGACTTTAAGTGTGATGCGGGCGGTGTTGTGGTGCCTTGATGTACAGATGGGGCAAAATACGGTGCATCCCGGTACCCCGCCGCATGCAGCTTATTTGATGGGGCTGTCTTATTTATATGGCCGTAATGTGGAACAAAACCGGCTGTTTGCCACCCAATGGCTGGAATATGCGGTGCTTTGCGGTCATCCTTTGGCTTATTTTGTCCTCAAGGAATGTTGTCTGGGACAAAATCTGGATCCGCATGGCTATAACGGACAGTTTGCTTATGTGGCCTCCAAGTCCTATTTATTGTATTTGCAGCAGCAGCAAGCAGATCCGCTTTTTTATATAGACTTTGATCATTATTACCAGGATGAAAAAGATCAGCAGCGTTCGGTACAAGCTCTGCTCTGTTACAACATGCTGTCGGCCAATTTCCAGCAGGCCAAGGCCATCGAGTTTGCACAAGACCCCCAGCCTGATCTTTTTGATGATGATTTTTTTGGCGTATTGTATTTAAAGCCGGTTCTTGAAGAGTGGCAGCCCGGCGCTTTCTGGATTGAAAATTTACGTACCTTGTACCGGCAGTGCTGTCAAAGTGACAGGGTGATGCTCACCGGGGTGTCAATTGCCTGCATCCTGGACAATCTGTTGGCTGCAAAAGTGATGCCATTTGCCTTGTGCTGGGCTGAGGAGCAGGAACAATTGCCGCTTCAAGAGGAAGAAGGCGCTTTGTTGCGTACAGAAATCACAAAAATCCGGGAATTTAGTGACAATATGAATTTACTGTTCCCGCAGGAGATCATGACCCTGCTTACCAGCATGGTAAGACAGGCGGCACTGCAGGATGATATGTATGCGCTGGAGTGTCTGCCGGAGTTCCTGAAAGACAACATCATTTCGTTGCAGGAATATAAGCATGGTTTTTATGAGCGCAGTAAAAAATTGGCGCTTTCCGGGCATGGTGGCAGTGTGCTTTTCATGCTTAACAACCACATGGTGCGGAATGCTCAGGACTATCATGAGATATTTGAAGCCGGGGTGCAGCATAAAGTGTCAGATCTGATGCGCCGTCATGCCATTGCACAGTTACAGGAAAGCAAGCTTACTGCAATGCAGTTAAAGCAGGTTTATGATTCTCTGATGTGGTCTTTTTATTGTGGTCAAAGCCTGCCGCTCCTAGATTTGGCCATACTGTTTAAGTCCCAGGACAGCAGGTTGTCCCAGTCCTTTGCGGTGCTGGCCCTGCTCTCTGATAGTGTCAGCTCTGAGGTGCCTTCTGAGCTGCTGCCTAAAACAGATGGGAAGGGCAAGTTTGATGAGGCAGGCTGCCTGCCCTTTGCTAGCTTGCTTTATCATTTATATCTGGCAGCAAGGCAAGGCGATGATGAGGCTTGCCTGAGCTTGTCTTCCCTGTACTATTATGGACTGATCCTTCCCCGTGACAGGATGCAGGCAGAGTATTGGCTGCGCAAGTCCTATAACCGACACAGTGAGCTGATTTCGCGCAGCAAGATAGATCTGGGCAATCTGTTTGACAGCTGCTATTTAGAGCCATACTGCGCCGAAACAACCATGCTGCCGCCCACACAGGAGGCGCTGTTAGTTTTAGGCACCTTGCAGAATCATAATTGCATTAGTGACTCGGGATTGGAACGCCAACTGGAACAAGCGTTTTGTTCTCTGCACAGTAGGCTGACTGAGTTGCTGTATAAAGGCAAGACAGAGCTGGAACGCTGTTTGTGCCGCTCCTGTTTCATCTTTGTCCGTGACATGGTTAATGTGCAGGTCAGTTCCGTGGAGATAAACTCCATGTCCGTTAAATTTGACGGTGACAATAAAGTTTATAAGAGTGTCAGTTCCCTGTATTTACCCCAGTTTTTCCTGCAAGGGATAAAGGAACTGTCAGATAGGCGTTATTTAGTGGACAGGCTACGTGGTGCTGGGGTGTATGTGCGTTTGTCACAGCTGCTTGCAAAGCTGCCTGAACGCCATCCTTATTTATCGTTCTGTCGTGCCATGGTGGCTTTGCGCCCCTTTGCGCTGGCACCTGATTATGCCAGGGCGCGGCAGTTGTTGCAGCAATGTGTCAACAGCGGCCTTACTGGAGCCGCTGCCCCGCTTTATGCCAGATTTGATCCTTTAGTATTTGGTATCATCAGGCCACAGGATGACGGTGCCGCTGTTCCTGGCAAGAAGAATAAGGTGACAACTGAAAGTTCTTTGTTGAACAACATCCCCTTTATTGCCACTGCAGTGTCACAATAGGCAGGACAATTAAGGAGCCAGGGGTTTACCGAATCTTTGCAGCATCCGGCCTGTAGGGGACTCTGGCATTTGCTTATACGGGGAATTTTAATGCACTATTTGCTTAAGATTGAAAGCCTGAGTGCGCCGTTGTGGCGCCTTATCGCTGTGGATGGTTCTTGCAATCTGGCGCAATGCGCGCAGCTTGCTGCACTGGCCTTTGGCTATGCTGAGGGCAGCCGCTCCTTTGCCCTTGCAGATAAGCGTAAACTTCCGGCAGGTCAAAGCGGGCAGGCTGACAGTGCCCAGGCTTCAGCGCCTTTTGACAGCTTGCACTTAAGCGAGGGGGATGAACTGCAGTTCTTCCCTTATGCCCGGGGCTTTGCCCACCGGGTGCAGGTAATGCGCTGTGAGGAGCATCTTTATTGTCTGATGCCATCCTGCCTGGTCGGTGCCGGGCTGGTTCCGCCGGAGCTGGCGGCAGATGAAGCAGCTCTTACTGCTTATGTGGACAGTGAGGATGCCCAAAGCCTTGATTTGCGTGAGTGCACTAAAAGGATGCGTGCATTTAATGATCAAAGATCAGGTAAACCGGACTTGCTGTCAGTATCCTTTGCCAAATCCTGAAAACAATGCACTAATTTAGTGCTCTGATAGATGGCTTGATTTGAGCATGGCCGCCCTAAGGTGCATAATACGCTCACGGGTAAAGTTCCGGCCGCATTTACCCAGGAGCCGGAACCGGCGGTGACAGCAAAAATTGTCTACCCTCCCTTGAAAGCTTGAACCAAGCAGCAAAAGCCGTGATTGTACATACCAGATCTCACGGCGCGATGTAGTGGCGGCCTCACCCTCAGGTCTGCGCACCCTTTGTATCCCTTTGACAGGTTAATGTATGCCGCGCATCCTTTTATGTGGGATGGGGCGGCGCAAGCTATTGTGCTTGATGGAGAAAGTTATGAGCGGCAGTTTGTTATTCTGTATCTGCCTGGCGTATTTTGCAGTAGCCTACTTTGTATACGGTGGGTTTTTAAAGCGGGTTTTTGCCGTAGATCCGAAGCGCCCTACACCGGCGCACACCAATTATGATGGCATCGATTATGTACCTACCCCGCGTCCGGTCTTGTTTGGCCATCACTTCGCCTCAATTGCAGGTCCGGGGCCGATTGTAGGCCCGATCCTGGCAGCTTATTTTGGCTGGCTTCCTGCCTTAATCTGGATCTTGGTAGGCTGCGTTTTTGTCGGTGCCTTCCATGACTTTGCGGCATTGACTATTTCAGTGCGCAATCAGGGCAAGTCTATTTCATCTATCATGGAGCGCCTGATGGGCTTTGCCGGACGGCAGATCTTCCTGATTTTCTGTATTGCCTGCTTGATCCTGATTGTGGCTATCTTTACCCTGCTGATTGCCGGGATGTTTGCCGCAGTACCCGCCGTGGCCACGGCCTCCCTGGTCTTTATTGCCATGGCGCCGTTGTTTGCCCTGGTGACCATTAAGGGTGGCATGAGCCTTAAAAAGTCCTCCTTTATTTTTGTGCCGCTGGTGTTCCTGACTGTTCCGCTGGGCAACAGCTTTGGCCTGGATCTCTCGGTGCTCGGCCTTGATCAGAAGGCTGCCACTTATGTGTGGGTGGCTGTGCTGGCAATTTATATCTTTGCAGCATCAGTGGTTCCGGTGCAGTGGTTGTTGCAGCCGCGTGACTATCTGAACTCTTACCTGCTCTACGGCATGCTAGCCTTAGGCTTTGTTTCCATCTTGGCCTACAATCCTGACATTCAGCTTCCGGCTTTCAATGGCTTTGAGGCGCTGACTGCCGATGGCAATATGACTGCCCTGATCCCGGCACTTTTCATCTTTATCGCCTGCGGCGCCTGCTCAGGCTTCCATGCCCTGGTGGCCTCCGGCACGACTTCAAAGCAAATTAATTCTGAAAAGGATCTGGTGCCCATCGGCTACGGTGGCATGATCATCGAAGGTGTGTTGGGCGTGATGGCTCTGGTGGCCGTGATGTCCATGGATCCTGCAGTATTCACTGAACTGGGTAAGAACCAGCCCATGGCCTTTGCAACCGGCATTGCCAGCTTTTCAGCAGCTTTAGGCATCCCGGAGCAATACGCCCGGGTCTTCATTTCACTGGCCATTTCTGCCTTTATGATGACCTCCCTTGATACCGCCACTCGTCTGGGCCGTTTCCTGTGGCAGGAAGTGTTTATGCCAAGGCGCTATGCAGCTGCCCAAAAGGGGCAGGCCTTGCAGGAAATCAAGACTGAGGTAAAGCTTCCGGCCTGGCGTAAGGCTATCACCCAGCCGCTGCTCGCTGCCCTGATTATTGTCGGAGCCTCCATCCTGATGGCGCTCTCTGGCAGTGCTGCTTCCATCTGGCCGATCTTCGGTGCCTCCAATCAGCTGATGGCCGCCCTGACCTTCCTGGCCATTACCCTTTACCTTTTGATGAAGGAGAGCAAGTGGTACTTAGCCTTCTTCCCGATGCTGTTCATGCTGGTGATGAGCTTGTGGGGCATCGTGCAGATTGTGCAGCAGCAGTGGGGCTCTAACCTGGTCTTGGTCTGCTCCGGACTGTTCCTGTTGGTGATGGCTCTGCTGATGGTGGCCGTCGGCATCTCCATCATCGCGCAGCACCTGCGCCTGCTGAAGGCTGGCAGTGTGGCTCATTTAAGTTAACGTTAACAGCGACAGCAGGGGCGACAACTAGCCCTGGCCTTGCAGCACTCAGATCAGTAACCTGAGTAAATATCATGGAAAAACCGCCTGCGGGCGGTTTTTTACGCCCATAATCTGACGGGGAGCTTTTAGTTTCTGTAAGGGACAGTGATCAGATCTAGCTGTGTGGATTCTGGGGAGAAACCACCATTGATCAGGGTAAATAGCAGCAAACGGTTTCCTTAAAAAGCAAACTTGCTTAAGAGCCTTTTTGCTGGTGTCACCAAATCTTATAATAACCGTTGCTTTTTAAGCAATGTTCTGAAAACAGGTAATATTTTTATATTGCTTTTTTTTTTTTTTTT
>CALXOT010000134.1 GCA_944390085.1 uncultured Succinivibrionaceae bacterium | reverse complement strand
TTAGATCTGCGGATTGTCCGGGTGCAGCATGGTGTTGATCACCTTGTGCAGCACTTCATCCTGCCAAATCTGCTTCCAGTTCTCGCGCAGTACCAGACGGTTGCCCAGGCCAATAGCCACCTTGCAGGCATCTGATACCGGAGGCTTGCCCGGAATGTAACCCAGGAAGTTGCAGGTTAAGTTGTAGATGTGGCCTACCAGGAAGGATACGGCAGCCTCACGCTCAATGCCGCGCTTCTCAGCCTCATCCACAGTCTCTGCCATGGCGTACAGGCAGGTGGCACCCAACAGCTCCACTAAGGTCGGCTCTAAGAAGGCAATCTGCTCGGAGGTCATGACATAGGCCTTGTGGGCAGCATACATGTCATGGGCAGTTTCCTTCATCTTGGCAAATACGGCATCATCACCGCAAATCTTGGACATCACGATGTCCTGCTTGCCGCCGTCACCGCCAAAGCGGTCAGCACGGGCCTCAGGGGTGTCCTGATCGAGCAGGAAGGAAGGATGGCAAGGGTGAGCCACACCGAAGGTGCAGTCGTCGCGCAGGGACAGTTCCTTGGCTACGGCAGCAGCAGGGTCAAGGATTAAGAAGCCAGTGCCCGGACGTAACTGCGGGACATAGATGGCGCTTAACTTCTTGATTAAGGTGTCAGGTACGGCAAATACCACCACCTCGGCACGGGCCAGGGCATCCTCAATCGGGGTGACTTCCAGGCCACGCTCGTGAATGCTCTCAATGCCCTTAGGAGCATTTTCAACGAGCATCAGATCGTACTTGTCGGTCATTTTGGCCAGATTGCGGGAGGTACGGGTACCCATTTTGCCACCGGCACCGATGACTGCTACTTTGATTTTTTCCATTTTTGCATTTTCCTTTTAGTTACTTGACAGTATTGAAAATCAGTTCTTGTTCATTTTCCCGGAAGCCAATTACTTCTTCAGGGTGGCCTTGACCTTCTGAGCAATAGCCTCAGGTGAGAAGCCGTAGGCGTCAGCCAGTTCCTTGGCCGGGCCGGACTCACCGTAGGTGGTAAGAGCAATGCGGGTCACGAAGGCCGGCTTGTTCTCGCAGGCCAGACGGCTGATGTAGGAGCCGACACCACCATTGATGTTGTGATCTTCAACGGTGAACAGCTGATCGGACTTGGCCATGACCTTTAAGATCTCGCTCGGATCCTTGCCGTAGAGAATGTTGATGTCAGCCACGGTGACATTGATGCCGTCTTGCTTTAACAGCTCAGCTGCAGCCAGTACGCGGTCTAACACATAGCCGTTGGAGAACAGCACGGCGTCAGAGCCGTAGTCCTTGAGCACGGTAATGCCGGTCGGGCTGAACGGAGTGCCTTCCTCGAAGATATCCGGTTCTTTACCGGAGGCTGCACGGATGTACACCGGACCCGGGGTCTTGACGGCCAGCTTGCAGGCCTCATAGCACTGCTGCGGATCAGACGGGGTGAAGATGGTGTAGTTAGGGAAGCTTGACACAATGGCCAGTTCCTCGTAGAACTGATGGGTCACGCCCTCACGCTCACCGCCGAGCAGACCACCGTTGACACCGATGAACTTCACGTTCTGATTGGTGTAGCCCACAAAGGTTCTCATCTGCTCGCAGGCGCGCATGGTCAGGAAGCCGCCGTAGGTGCCCACAAACGGAATGACACCGGCAGTAGCCAGGCCAGCGGCCACGTCCACGGCACACTGTTCAGCAATACCGCACTCTACATAGCGCTCAGGATATTTTTCGCCGAAATCAACGGCACGCATAGCCTTTAAGGAATCCGGGCACACGATCACTAGATTTTTGACTTCTTCAGCCATGTCCATCATGGCAGCGGCAAAGGCTTCGCGGGTTCCCTTATACTTCTTGGTCATGATTATTCTCCTAATTCCTTCTGAGCTAAAGCATACTGTTCATCGGTCGGAACGCCCTTGTGCCAGGCATTGTCATTTTCCATGAAGGACAGACCCTTGCCCTTGATGTCGTCGCAGACGATGCAGCTCGGGCAGCCCTTGTTCTCGTGAGCCAGTGCGATAGCTGCGCGGATGGCCTTGATGTCGTGGCCACAGATTTCCTGGGTATACCAGCCAAAAGCTCTGAAGCGGTCAGCGATGTTGTTGTGACCTACGGTGAACTCGACGGACTTGTAGCTCTGCCAGCCGTTGCGGTCCACGAAGACGATTAAGTTGTCAAGCTTGCGGCCGGCTGCCATGTTGACGCCTTCCCAGCACACACCTTCCTGCAGCTCGCCGTCACCGGTGATGACATAGGTGTAGTAATCGCGGCCGGTGAACTTGGCGGCATAGGCCATGCCGGCGCCGATAGCGATTCCGTTGCCCAGGGAGCCTGAAGTCATGTCCAGACCTTCAGTGCTGTGCATGGACGGGTGACCTTGGAACTTGCTGTGCAGCTCTCTTAAGTGGAAGTGCTCAACCTTAGGATTGTAGAAGCCGCGCTCATTTAAGGCAGCGTAGAGAATAGGGCAGGAATGCCCCTTGGAGAGGATTAAACGATCCCTGTCCGGCCAGTTCGGATCCTCCGGCTTTAAACGCATGACGTCAAAGTATAAGGTAGCGATGATGTCAGCAATGGACAGGGCAGGGCCGGGGTGACCGTCCTTGCCTTCATAGACCATGCGGACTGCTTCTAAGCGAAGCTTTTGTGCGATTTTGTGAAGTTCGGCTTCAGTCATGGTGCGCTCCTAAATAAATACGCGGTTAAATGTAAGATGCGGTTGCAGGGCCGGTTGAGATGGAAACTTACATGAGGTTGACTGTTTATTCCTGAACGTGAGGTTCAGGCATGAAGGGAAGTCATTGCCCTGCTTCCGCATCTCTTATTTAAAATTTAGCAAAAAGACTCGCAGGCTAAACGTGAGCAAATTCACATAATCACATATAGGAAATTATGCCTGCGGCTTTGGCAGTAATGTTAATCACAAAGTAAATGTATCGGATATCACAAAACTACAGTATTAATATAAAAAGACAATTAAATTGAAGATAATAAAAATTCAAATCTGAAAAAATATAAGCTGTATAAAAAGAAAAATTAACATTAAAAATGAAAAATATTTAGTATAAATTCAATAAAACTATACATACCCTTATAAAAATCTGCCCAACACCTTAGCTGTAAAAATTTGACGGAGGTTTAATTTTTATAAATTTATATGAAATTTCAATGTATTAGACGAAATAACGCTGAATTTATAATAGTTTTTGTGAAATTATGTGAAGGGGTTTGTGCAAATTTGCGGGGTGGCTACTGATAGCAGGGAGAAGCGGTGCTGGGATAGTCTGTCAGGAGGGGGGCAGTAACAAAAAGGACCTTTACTAACGGGTAAACTGCTCAATGGCTACTGCTTTTAGGGGGTGAAGTTGATAAAAATGTGCAGCTACCACCGGCTGCACCGGTTCAGCGCACAGATAAGCAAAATTTTTTGTTCCTGTTTCTTAAACTGTATTAGAATACGCAAAGCGACGACGATATAACACATACAGTCGTTGTTTTTCTGTTTAAACAGTATTTTGGAGAATACTCATGAATAAGTTTCAGGCAATTTTAGGCGCTGCCGCTTTAAGCTGCACCGTTTTAGCTGGCTGCTCTTCCGCTTCTTTAGACGAGCTCAACACCAAGGTTGACGCTATCGCCGCTGATGTGGACGCTTTAAAGGCCCAGCAGTCCAAGTTAGCTAACGACGTTGCTTTCGTTAAGTCTGACGCTGCCCGTGCCAACGAGCGCTTAGACAACTTAGCTCGTCGCTACAAGAAGTAATTTCAATTAATACTTTTTGTACGTACAAATGCGGACCCGCCTTAATGGCGGGTCTGCTGCTTTGGGCGCTTGCTTTTTCGTTCCATTACCTTTCACTTTCCTTATCTCTTTATCTGTGTCTTCCCTAAAACCAGATCGGATGAGCATGTCACTGATCACGCTATCAATGCATCAGGCTGCGTTCAGCCTGGCTTACCGCTTTTCCTGACACTTCTCTTTTTAAGGCAGTGTTGTCCCAGATCCCGGCATGGCAGCTTTACAGTACGCTTATTTCTGCAACAGCTGGCACAGCGTGCAAGCTGCAGCTCGTGTATAGTAGGCAACAGGTGCTGAAGGTTTCAGGAACCTGCCACAGACAACTTAAGGCTTAGGACAAAAGCTACATCATGCCCCTCAATCCCGGTTTTTATATCTGTAATTCCAATGACTTGGATAATCTGGCTGTCAGCGCAGCCTATCTGATGCGCACCTATCCGCCGCGCCATCCCCTGGCCCTGGAGCAGGTGGTGGTAATGAACCGCGGTATGCAGACTTATCTGACACAGTTTACTGCGCGCTGTAACGGCATCAGTGCCCAATGCGAATATCAGCAGGTATGGCAGTTAATCTTCAAGATCCACCGCCTGCTACACCCCGGGGCAGATCCGCGCAATCTGTTCTCCAGACTGTATCTGACCTTAAATATTCTGGGCCTCAAGCCGCGGTGGGCGCAAAAACCGGCTGCCGGGAAGCCAGATTACTTTAAGAAGATGCGGGAGTATCTTGAAAATGATGCTGTGGGGGACAAGGCCTATCTGCTCTCTGCCCGCCTGGCTGATACCTTGGATCAATATCAGATGTACCGCCCGCAATGGGTGCGGGAATGGAACAGCTGGAATGAGGCTGATTTTGAGCTCTTTGCCCGCGATCGGGAGGCTCCGGGCAAGATCCGTGATTTTATTGCCGGGCAATGCCGGAAAGATCCGCGCGCAGCCAAGGCTCTTGCCAGCAATGTGTGGCAAATGCATCTATGGTGCCTGCTGCGCTCCAACCTAAGCCCCAAGCCCCTGGCGCAGGGAGCCGGGGTGGATACCGATTTAAGCCGCCCGTTGACTGCGCTTGATGATCCGCTGCTCTTTTTGGATCGCGTGGGGGTGATGGATAATCTGCAGGCCCTGTTGAGATCTAGGGAGGTGCCAGCAGAGCGTTTTGCTAATCTACCTGACAAGGTCTTTATCTTTGGAGTTTCAGCCCTGCCGCCGCAGGTGATTGACTTCCTGCAGGCCCTGTCCGGGCGCTGTGCCGTATTTTTACTCTTGCTCAACCCCTGCAGGCAGTACTGGGGGGATTTAAGTTCAAGTTTTGCACAGTTTTTTGCCCGCTTTAAAAAGGCTCGGGCATTAAAAGTCCCGCAGGTTTTTCCGAAAAAGGACTTGTTTTTGAAAAAAACTGTACCGGACAGCCCTGCCCTACCGGAACTTAAGGACAGCATGTACAGTGAAGAAGGAGAGTTACAGGAGGGCAACGCCCTGCTGCTGGGCTTGGGGCGGCAGGGCATGGACAATCTATCCTTGCTGTGTGCCCTGGAGCCGATGCCGCAGTTTATAGATTCGTTTACCGATCCGGAAACAGACAGTGTGCTGCATACCCTGCAGCACCAGCTGCTGACCCTGCAGCCCTTAAGTGCCGGGCGGGTCGAAATTGCAACTGATGACTGCTCGTTTGAGATCCATTCCTGCCATACTCGCTTGCGTGAGGTGGAGGCGGTGCGGGACGCCATTTTGCGCCGCTTTGCCGCCGCACAGGAGCGCGGGGAGAAACTGCTGCCGCGCGATATAGTGGTAATGGTGCCTGCCATCAATGATTATGCCCCTTATATCACGGCAGTTTTTGGCACCACGCAGTCAGATCTTGAAAATGAGGTGCTGCCCTATGCCATCTGCGATCGCACTCAGGGTGAGGAAAGCCCGGTTTCCGGCGCCGTTTTAAGCCTGCTGAACCTGAGCTCAGAACGGATCAGCTCAGTACTGGTCACTGATCTGCTGTCCATTGAAGCCCTGTCCCAACGTTTTGGCATTGTCCCGGATGATATCCGGGTGCTGGAGCAATGGTTCAGCGCCGGGGCGGTATTCTGGGGCCTTGATGATGCAGATACCAGGGAAGAGTCGGACATTCCGTTGCCCGGCACCTTTGAGCGCGGCCTTGACCGCATGTTGCTCGGTACCATGGCAGGTGAAATTCCCGGCAGCGGTGCCTTTGCCGAGATTGAAGGTGATGATGCCCTGCTGCTTGGCAAGCTCTGTGCCTTTATTGCCCAATTAAAGGAATTGCGGGCTTTCTTTACGCCGCACCTGCAATTGCGCCCGGAAGAATGGCGGCAGCATCTGGAGGCACGCATCCTTGATAATTTCTTTGTGTTTGATGAAGACAATCAGGAGGAGCGCTCTGCCATCCTGCAGGCGGTAGATGAGGTGCAGGAGATCTGCCGGGATCTTAAAAATGCCCCCCTGATCACTCTGCCGGTCTTTCATGCCCTGCTGCAAGGACAGCTTTCTGCCGAGCGCAATTATCAGCCCTTTTTGCGGGGCAAGGTTAATTTCTGCTCCCTAGTGCCGATGCGGGCAGTGCCCTTTAAACATATTTTTATCCTGGGACTTAATGATGGTGAGTTTCCACGCCGGGAGCGCATGCCGGGCTTTAACCTGCTCTCCTTAAGTTCCCTGTATCAGCGCGGGGATAGATCACGGGCCCAGGATGACCGCTTCCTGTTCCTTGATGCCTTAATCTCAGCCCGGGAAAGCATTTATTTTTCCTATATCGGTGAGAGTCCGGTATCGCAGCAGGAATTAAGCCCTTCTGTGGTGCTCACGGAGCTTCTGGACTATCTGTCCTCCTGTTTTAAAGTAGGTCCTGACGGGGATGGCAGCCTGACAGAGCTGCGCCGTCGCCTGATAGTAAAGGATCATCTTGCAGCCTATCACCCGGACAATTATGTTAAGGTGCAGGAGGCGGGGACAATGCCGCGCCTGCCCTCCTTTGATCGTTCCTCCTGTGTCCCGCTGCAGGAGAAAAATCAGGAGCGCGGGGTGCTGGGGCTGCTCAATTCCTGGCAGGCTGAGTCCCCGGAGGTGCTGCAGCTTGATCTGCAGGAATTAAGTTTTTGTTTAAGCGATCCGCCGCGGGCTTTCTTGCAGGGGGTGCTTAAAATCAACCTGAAGGCTGATCTCAGTGATGAGCTGAGTGCAGATGAGGACTTTGAACGCAGCGCTTTTGACAATGCTTTTGTAGTAAGGCAAATGCTGGAGTCAGATGCTAAAGACGCTGCATTGTTGCTCAAGGGGGAGGAACGTTCCGGGCGGCTGCCTTTTGGGGTGTTCGGCACGCTCAATGTGGCAGAAATTGTGCAGACCACGGATATTTTGCGTAAGGCGCTGCAGGAATACTGCGGGGCAGACAGCCTCAGTGCCCTTAAAACGGTGCGGCTTACCGGCAGTGAGCGGGTGCGAGATCTTGACGGGGGCGGCAGCTTGCGCATTATCCTGTCGGGGGAGTGCAAGGTGGCAGCCCTGAGTGTGCCGCAACTGCTGTTTTTCTATCCCTTCATTACCTTCCGGGGAGTGAAGAGTGTAAGTTCCAAAGTCCTGCTGCAGGCCTTTGGCTGTGCCCTTACTTATTATGCCGCTACCGGACAGGGGGCGCCCTGCCTGCTTCTGGATGGAGCCGGGCAGGTGCTGCACTTAAATCCGCTGACGGGGGCAGAGTATGAAAGTGCGCTCAATGAAGCGCTTGACCTGTACTTAATGTCACGGCAGCGGCCGTTGCCCTGCTGTGATGCCCTACTGCGCTTCTACCAGCAGTTAAAGCCTGAAGACGATGTCCTGGCTAAAATCAGTGCGAAGGATAACACCACCGTAAGCCCTGAATTTAGCTATTTGTTCGGCTCGCAGGAGATCTTTGTCAAAAGTCCGGAGCTGTGGCAGCTCTTTTTGCGCCAGGCTCACTTTTATGAGCAGTATATTTTTACCAGGCTGGAGGATGGCCGCGCATGAGTAAGGTTACAACTGTCAGGCAAAGGTCTGCGGCAGCGGCAAAACCGGTATTCAGTCAGGCTGCAGGAACGGGGGCAGGCGGGCGCAAGCTTGATCTGCTTTCCTTTGATCTCAATAAGTCAGCTTTGATTGAAGCCTCGGCCGGTACCGGCAAAACCTATACCATTACCTATCTGATCCTGCGCCTGTTGCTTAATGCCGGGCTTAAGGGCGATCTTGATCACCCGTTGCAGCTTGAGAATATCCTGGTGGTGACCTTTACTAATGCCGCAGCTGCGGATCTGAAGGCCCGCATCCGCGAGCAGATCCGCAATGCCCGGCTGTGCATCAATGCCCTGCAGGCAGACTTGCAAGATCCACTCCTGGAATTTGATCCGCTGATGCGCAAGTTGGTAGCCATCCTGCAGCAGAGCTGTCAGCAGGCCAAGGCCGCCGGTTCATCCTTGAACCTCAGTGATTACTCAAGGCTGCTGCAGCGCGCCGAGCGGGATATTGATAAGGCGGCAATCTGCACCATTCATGCTTTTTGTAACAGTGCCTTAAATCAGATCTATGCCTTTGAGGCTGGTGAAGCCTTTGAAAGTGAACTGTGTGCCGATCTCGATGAGCTGCGTTCCGAGGCCTTCCATCAGGTGTGGCGGCAGTGCTTTTATGGCCGTGATGAAGGGCAGCTTAGCGCGGAGTTAAATTTCCTGGGGATCAGGACACCTGAAAATCTGTCTGGACTGTGGAATGAAATCAGCAGAGTGCGGACAGCCGGACATGAGCGCCACGGCCTGCTGCATTTTGCCATTAGGGACAATACTAAATTCCTGGACCGCTCGCGCCTTAAGGCCAGCACTTTGTTTTCAGGTTTCAGGGAAAGGCTGCGCACCATGCTGCAGGAATTAAGCCCGGGTCTTGAAGCCATCGCTGCAGATTTGCGCAGCGCTTTGTCAGCGGATACAGTGCTGCAGTTAAGCCAGGCCGTGGCCGGGGAGGATTGTGAGCTGCTCTCCTGCAAGGGCAAGGGACTTAAGTTTAAAAAAGATGGCAAGGCGGTGGTTGGCAGAATCCTTGATTTGCTGCAAGCTCCGGCCGTGACCCCTGATTTTTTCAATGCCACGCTGTTAAAGGCAGCAGCTGAAGCTCCTGGCAGTTTTATCGCATACTTTAATGCCACTACCACTCCGGGCAAAATGCTGCACGCAGCTGAATACTTGCAGCTTGAGGGGGTGCTCAAGGGGGCACTGCGGCGCTTTGCAGACCTGACTGCAGATCTTGATGCCTGGCGTACCGAGTTTAAATGTGTGCTGTGCCTGCTGGCTGATGAAAAGCTGGAACAATTAAAGGCGCAGCGCCAGCTTTTATCCTACGATGATGTGTTGTTGCGCCTTGACCAAGTATTGCATCAAAGTGGCAGGGGGGATGCTCTGGCGGACATGATCCGCTCGCGCTATGAGACTGCCATGGTCGATGAGTTCCAGGATACGGATCCGGTGCAGTATTCCATCTTTGAAAAGTTGTATTTAAGCAGCTCCCGGGCGCGCTGTTATCTGATAGGCGATCCCAAGCAGTCCATTTATTCGTTCCGCGGCTCTGACATCAATTCTTATTTAAAGGCCAGCGCCAAAATCGTGGAATGTTCCGGGCCTACGAGCATCTATACCCTTGATACCAATTACCGTTCAGCCCCCGGGGTGGTAAGTGCAGTCAATGCCATTTTTTCCTCTGATCTGAACGGTCACAACAGCTGTCCTTTCCTGTTACCTGAGATTGCCTTTACTAAGGTGAACTCCTTTAAGGGCAAGAGCCGCTTTTGCTTTAAGGGCGGGGCTGAGCGTGGCCTGTATGCGGTCTTCTTGCCGCCGTCTGCAGATAAGGTAAATAAAGGTGAGCTGACGGCACTGCAGGCCAAAGCCTGCGCCTTGCAGATTTTGCGCTGCCTGCAGGAGGGGGAGCTTTACGGAGCGCAGGATGATTTTGCAAGGCCACGGGCGGTGCGGCCTGGCGATATTGCGGTATTGGTCAGAAGCGCCGGGGAAAGCGAGCTCATCCGTAATGCCCTGCAGGAGCTGCAGATTGCCGCAGTGTTTTATTCAGACAAGGATTCCGTGCTCGGTGCTGCAGGGCAGCCTTCAGCCGAAGCACTGCATCTGCTCTATCTGATGGAAGCTTTAACTGATCCGGCCAACCGGCGTAAGGTCACGCGGCTTTTGGGCTCAAAGCTGTTATCCCTGTCAGGTGCAGAGTACTGTTCACTGCTGGCAGAAGATGCCTTTGAAAAGGAAGTGCGGCTGTTGTCAGCCTTGCAGCGGGTCTGGCAGCAAAACGGCTTTTTAAGTGCCTTCATGCAGTGGTTTAAGGATCCTGTCCATGATGGCCTCAGGCGCTTGCTGCAATTTAGCGATGGTGAGCGGCAGCTGACCAATTATCTGCATATCGCTGAACTGGTACAACAGACCCATGGCCGGATTAAAGGGATTAAGGCACAGTTGCGCTGGTTCAGACAGCTGATTTATGCCAGGTATGGCGGCCTTAACAGCGATGAGACGGTAAAGCGCCTGGAATCAGAACGTGATCAGGTTCAGATCCGTACCATCCATAATTCAAAGGGACTGGAGTTCCCGCTGGTATTCATGCCTTTCCTGTGGCAGTCCAATCAGGTAAAGTCCAGCGGAACTGAGGTGCTGTATTACGATGAGGCAGAGCACAAACGTCTTATTGATCTGTACGCCGATCCTGACAGTGTGGCACAGCAGCAGCTGCAGGATGTACAGGAAGATCTGCGCCTGACCTATGTTGCCCTGACGCGCGCCTGTGCTGCAAATTTCCTGTTTTTCTGTCCCTTAAGCAAGCGTACGGGTATGCAGGGGCGCGGTTTGGTGCGCCTGCTGTGCACCATGACCTGCCCCAATGATCCGAGCTGGCCGGGGGACGGGACTGAACTTGAACAGGCCCGTAAGGATTTTGCGGCAGCGCCAGAGTGCGTCGAGTGCATCGATCTCAGTCCGGATTTTGCAACTGCGCCCATTAAGCCCTATCAAGAACAGCAGATGCAGGAGGCAGAGCTTAGGGTATCGCCGTTCCCGCAGCAGGGGGTGGATCATGACTTTACCATTTCCTCGTATTCAGCCTTAGTCCGTGGACTACATGACCGGCCGCTGCTGCCGGTGAGTGAGGAGCGTGATGACAGTGCTGATGCCAGGGTGCAGGCAGAGCCTGCACCCTTGTCACCGTTTTCCTTTCCGCGCGGTACCGCGGCTGGTACTTTCCTGCACAGCCTGCTGGAGCATTGTGATTTTGCCTCTGCCCATGAGGATGGCATGCTGCAAGCGCTCTGCCAGCAGGCTGCCTCAGGAATGTTCGGACCGGTGCTGCAAAACTGGAGTGCCCATCCGGCAGCAAGTGCCGAAGCACTCTCAGGCTGGCTTGAGAATATGATCAATGCGGTGATCCTGGAGCAGGATGGCAAAAGGCTGTGCCTTGGCGATCTTAAAAGCGGTTGTTTTGTCCCTGAAATGCATTATCTGATGCCGGTTACCCATCTTGACAGCGCCAAACTTAATGAGTTGTGCGCACAAAGTGCGCAGGATGTGCCGGAAATGGCTGGCAGCCCTGTGCAGCTTTATCTTGATGAGCGCAGGGTAAATGGATTTTTAACCGGATCGCTTGATCTGGTGTGCAGCTTCAGGCTGCAAGGGCGGCCACGTTACTTTGTGATTGACTATAAATCCACTTATCTGGGTCCGGATTATGCCTGCTATGGACCTGCCCAGACTGCCGCCTCGGTATTTGATAATCGTAACCGCTACGACGTGCAATACCTGATCTATACCGTGGCCCTGCACCGGCTGCTGAAAAATCGCATTCCTGATTATGACTATCAGCAGGATGTGGGCGGGGTGCTTTACCTGTATCTGCGTGGACTTAAGGCAACAGCCAGCGGTTTGTCGCCTGGAGTGTTCTTTACCAAACCGCGTTTTGAAATTGTAAAAAAACTCGATGAGCTGCTCGGAGGTAGCCATGACTGATTTTTTGGTACAGGCAGGTAAGTGCAGCTTTATCTCCAGGCTGGCCATCGCTCAGGCAGATTATGTCAGGCGGCATTATCCTGAATGCCCGGACGAGGCCTTGCTGCTGATTTTGTTGCTGCAGTATGCGCTGGAACAGGGTAATGTCTGCCTGCGCTTGCCCGGGAAGGACACCGCGGGTGGTTTTGCCCTCACCTTGGAATCCTGGCGCGCGGCAGTGCATTTGCAACGCGGGCATGGCAATCAGCCGGTCTATGAGGCTGAGCTTTTATTTATTGAGCGGGCTGCCAAGCTGCTCTCAGGCCTTAACAGCCGGGCGCTACAAGCACTATTACAAAGCTGCAGCTTTATCCGGCAGCTACCTGCCACTACGGCTACTGGGGAGGGGAGTGCTGATGCTGCCAGAACAGCAGCAGCGGCCCTGCTGATCCAGGATGCCGGGCGCCTGTATTTCAGGCGTTACTATTTGTATGAAAAACAGGCAGCTGACTTTGTCAGCCATAATCGGCCCTTGCCTTATTATGAGCAGCAGCCTGAACGGTTAAAACAGGCCTTGGCCTTGCTCTTTCCGGATGCCGGGGCTAAAGAAGGGCCAGACTGGCAGCAGTGTGCAGCAGCCCTGGCTGCCCTGAATTATTTCACCATCATTTCAGGAGGCCCAGGTACGGGTAAGACTACTACCGTAGTCAGGTTGCTGCTGCTCCTGACTGCCCTGGATCCGGCACGGCGGGTAATTGAGCTGTGTGCTCCCACCGGCAAGGCAGCGGCACGGCTTAGTGAATCCATAGCGGCGCAGTTAAATCCGGACAACTCGCGCGGACAGGCTTTACGACAGGCCGCTCTGAAGCTTGCAGAGCTGACCGGTCAGGGGGCAGAGTCTTTAATCTCCCTGATCCCCAGCGAGGCCCATACGGTGCACCGTTTGCTTAAAGTAAGGCCCCATCAGGTAAGCATTTCCTATAACTCTGACAATCCGCTGCCCGCTGACATTGTGGTGGTCGATGAAGTGTCGATGGTGGATCTGTCTCTTTTTTGCAAGCTTATCTCGGCGCTGTCCACTGATACTATCCTGATTTTGTTGGGTGACAAGGATCAGCTCTGCTCCGTGGAGGCAGGCTCGGTGCTGGGCGACCTGGCGTCCTCATTGCAACCTGGCAGCCCTGCCTTAAGCGCAGCGACCGCACAAAAACTCAGCTTTTTGTGTAACCGCAGCGTGGCAGAGATCCGCAGGGGGGTACTCTCTGACGAGGCCGTACTGCTCAAGGACAGTTACCGTTTTAGCTCAGATCTGGGCATTGGCAGGCTGGCTGCCTTAGTAAATGATTTGCCCCCGGCTCTGGCTTTAGCTGCTGGCAATAAGCCTACTGCGCCAAGCCTTGCCTTAAGATCACATAAGGCGGCACAGATAGCTCAGATTGCCAGGGATTTTGCAGATAATTTTGTCTACCTGCGCTGCAGTGCACAGGCTAATGAACAGCAGAGCTTTATCCTTAAGTTAGTGCAGCAGTGTGTGGCCGGAACTGGTACTGAGGCAAATGCTGTCGGAACAGGCTTTGCGCCATTTTTTGCTTATTTGCGCCAGCATGACTTTTGTCTTAGTGACAAAGAGGCGCAGCAAGCCTTCTTGCTGTTAGATGAGTTCAGGGTACTGTGTTCCAACCGGGCTGGGTTGAACGGGGATGTTAATTTAAACAAATTAATTGAAAGCACCGCCCGTGAGTATTGGCATTTGCCGGCAGGGGGGCTTAGTGCGGATTTTCCCGGCCGGGTAGTGCTGGTCACCCGTAACGATCCGATCCTGAATGTCACTAACGGCGATGTGGGCTTTGAAGCTTATGTCAAAAAGGAGGATGGTACTGCCACCCGTGACTTACGTATTTTCTTGCCGGCAGGGGCGGGCGGTGAGATTCAGAAAATCAGCCCGCTTTTTATCCCTGATCTGGAAAGTGGCTTTGCCCTGAGCGTACATAAGTCACAGGGCTCTGAGTACCGGCAGGTGCTGTTTGTGTTAAGCACCGTGCTAAATCCGGTATTGACCAAGGAACTGGTGTATACCGCAGTAACCCGGGCTAAGGAAAAAATTATTATTGCCGGCAGTGCCGGCAGCACTGCACCGAGCCAGGAACAGCTGGAACAGGACGTGCTGCTTACTGCCTGTATGAGCCTGGTGCGGCGTGAATCCGGGCTGGCGCTGCGGCTTGCTGCCAGGACCGCCTGATTCAGCTCCTGCGCCGATCCGGGAGCTGCGCATAAAACTGTCTTTTTTGCGCATACATCTTCTGCTCGGCCTCTTTGATCAGGGCAGAGACGGAACTTAGCGCCGTGGCGCATTGTATGCCAATGGATACATGATAGTCCTGCGCTGCCAGGGCAGCGCTGAGGGCAGCGCTGCTGGCAGTAAGCTCCTTCTCCTGTCCTCTCGGGACAAAGAGCACAAACTCATCGCCACCGGTACGGTAGCGGTAGGGGGTGGCAAAATGCTCTTTGATGGCAGCTGCCACTGCCCGTAACATGCGATCGCCCAGATCATGACCGCGGGTGTTGTTCGTCTCGCGCAGGCCGTTGACGTCAATATAGACACAGGCCAGGGCATCCTGATGCTGAGCATAAATTTTCTGCAGATCCCTTTCATAGCGGTTGCGGTTATACAGGCCGGTCAGGGTATCCTGATCGCCCTGTTCCTGCAGCCTGACGCGGTTTTTCATATTATTGCAGAACATGCCTAGGCTGAAGGTCAGGGCTCTTAGCAATTCAGATTGCGTCTTAGCCCAGGACACTCCACATAAGGCCAGGATCCCCCGGATCTCCCCGTCCACCACATCCCTGATCGGCACGGCATGCACTATTGCTGCCAGTTGCCGCAGCTTGAACGGTAGTACCACATAGCTGTCATGGACGGGAGCATAACTGGTATAGAGTTCGTGTCCTGTGGCAAAAAAATCCAGTAGTCCAGCGCAATCCTCAAGATAGGGTCTTCTTTGCTCCAGTTCCCGGGCCTGTCTGCCTTTTTCCCAGCCATACATGGCGTCAGCCTCACCGTTGCCCAGGAGCCAGAAATACAGGCTTTTTGCGGCGCTGGCCGTACCTATTTGTTCCAGGGCTGCATACAGATTTTCTTTTTTCTCATGGGCATTGAAGAGCAGTCTTTCCGTGTGGTTTACCTGCTGCATCAGATCAAGGCGCCTTTGTTTCTCGGAAGTTACCCGGCGCACGGTACGCAGCATCCACAACAGGTAAAGGCAAAAACAGACAAACTCAAAGGCGATAAAAGCGTGCAGTACTTTCTGAATGGTGTTGGAACTTTCAAAGACAATGCTCTCCGGGACTGAGATGGCAAGACGCCATTCGTTAACGTCAAGGGGCTCGTAGTAGTAATATAGATATTCTCCTATCGTCCGTGAAACAAAGATGATGTAACCGCGCTTGCCTGCCATCATGTCCTGCATCAGCTGCGGGCCGTTATAGCCAGGTGCAGTCTTGCGCTCGCCCAGAGCCCAGATATTGCCTACCCGGCCCGGGTGCCAGCTATCAAGCAAAAAATCCCCGGTGCGGGCATCAACAATGAACAGCGAGCCCAGTCCGGAATAAGGGGTGATCCCCACTTCAATGGGCAGATCTTTTAGTACCACCACGCCACACAGCAGGGCAGCAATCTTTCCTTGTTGCATGACCGGCACATAATGACGCAAGACATAGGATTCAGGATCGAGCAGATCCCTTTCCCGGTCTGAGATATGGATATCAAGCTCTGCCTCTTTTTCAAAGGACAATTTGCCCTCAGCGTCCACCATATGGCCGCCGGAGGTAATGAGCCTGTCCCCGGGCAGCAGCAGCTCTACCCGCGACATCATGCCAAGGCTCTGTAAAGAATCAAGCAATTGCCACAGTTCAGGCGAGCTGAAATCGCTGTAGGTGGCAATGACGGCGGAGAGTACCTTAAGCTGCTCACAATCATTGTGTATCCGCTGTTCAATAAAAGCGGCGATATCCCCGGCTTCCTGATATAGGCGCGCAAAACAGCGTTCACGCTCCATGCGGGTAATGTGATTCATGACCGCAAAGGACGCGAGCATGATGAGGGAAAATAAGAGCACCGTCAGTATCAGGGAACGCCCCCAGCGCAAGCTGGTATCCCGGGGTCTTGATTTTAAAAAAAAGTTAAACGACATATCCGTAAGTTTTCACCGGTTCAGATCCGGGAATGATACAGAAAACTATGCAACTAAGGGGAATCTGATTACCAGGATTTTATCATTTAAGAGGGCGGTAGGGGGCAAGGGCACTGCATAAAACTCAGTCTGGCAGCACTTAAATGGTGCAAAACGCCGTGACATGAAAAAGCGGTAAACTTTAAGAAAATTTTATTTAAATACAGAACGTTGATTAACAATATTTAAAATTTAGCAAAATATATTTGACAGGGCAAAATTTTTGTCTAAAATGTGCACCCGTTCCCTCACGCAAGGGGGCAGCGCTGACCCAAGCGGCAGCGTAAAGTTCTTTAAAAGTGAAGTATAAGACAATCTGTGTGGGTCCTTGAAGCAAGGACTGGAAAAGCAGCAGAAGCCACG
>CALXOT010000133.1 GCA_944390085.1 uncultured Succinivibrionaceae bacterium | reverse complement strand
GAAAAGAACTTGGCGACGAGTGGCTTAGGTCATTCCTAGCCAATGGGGGGCGCGTGGACCGCCCCGTAGTGATACGCAATCTGCACTCCAAGCTGGATTGCGCAGCACTGCTAAAAAAGGGCCGTCTAGCCCTTGAAACCCTATGCGTAAGCGTAGGGTAGTTCATGTTCCTTCGGGCTCAGGCTTTGATGTACAACCAGCGGATGTGACCGGCTTAAGGTGATGTAACGGGGCTGTTCGCTTACAGTGATATTGACGTAAGCGGAGGAAAAAGCCCGTCTTTGATCGCTGATGATGAGATCGGTCCGCCTTTGGCGCAGGTCATCAAACAGTTCCTCGTGGGTAGCGCGGTGCAGTAAAAAATCGATCCCCTGGGAGCGCAGCAAGTTCAGGCAATAAGAAATTTCAGGCCCGGTGAAGGAGGCAAGTACACCAAGGCGGATACAGCGGCAAGGCTTATGGTACTGATTGTGGATCTCAGTCAGGTGTTTGTCGTAGTCTGCAAGCAGTTGCATGGTAGCACGGTAAAAGCTTTCTCCGGCGGGGGTGAGGCACAATGTGCGCCGGGGACTGACAAACAGCTTCAAGTTTAGTTCTTTTTCCAGGGCATCAAGATGCTGGGAGATGGCGCTTTGTGAAATACCGTGGGTGGCAGCGGCCTTAGTGAGGCTTTTGAGTTCAACGGCACTTAAAAAAATAGCGTAGGCGGCTTAACATTCTGTCTCCTTGCAGGTCCCTGTACCTGATTGACTTGCCGCTTACCTAAGCCTAAACGCAGTTAAATCTGCAATCAGGAGCCGGCAGGTGTGGCTGACATATATACAGGATAATGATCTTACAGGGCAACTCTCTTAATACAGGGTAAGCGGATCTACATCAATGGCAAAGCGCACCTCGGCAAAGCCTTTTTGCAAGGAGGCTGCCTGCAGCGCTGCCTGCAGGAAAGCATGTAATTGCCCCTGATCCGGGCTTAAAACCTGGATATGAAAATGATAGCGGTTATGGCGTTTTTCTATTTTATCTGACATCACCGGGCCGATGCTAAGTTCCCTGAACTGTGGCAGGCGGGCGGTAAGGGTCTGCAGCAATTGCAGCAAATACAGATGAGCCTTTTCCCGGTTCAGCGAATTTGACAATAAGAAGGCCTGGCAGCTTGCAGGCGGCAAATGCAGGTGCAGGCGTGCCTGCAGCAGATCGTAAGCAAGGCTCAGATAAGGCAGGCTGGGATCAATTACCTGATGGATGAGTAAATTGTCAGGGTGATGGCTTTGAATGATAACCCTCCCGCGTTTAGCGGCCCGGCCTGCCCGGCCTGCTACCTGGGTGAGCAGCTGCGCGGTATATTCAGGGGCGCGGAAATCATCGGAGAACAGACCGCCGTCAATATCCAGAATCCCCACTAAGGTGACATTGGGGAAATCGTGACCCTTGGCCAGCATTTGCGTGCCAATCAGGATGGAGCTTTCGCCGTTCCGGATGCGCTGCAGCTTTTGCTCCAGATTATCCTTATTTTTGACGCTGTCCCGGTCAATACGCTCTATTCCCAGATCCGGATAACGCAGGCGTAAAAAAGCTTCAGCCTGTTCGGTGCCAAAGCCATTTTCCAGCAGGTTTTCTCCGCCGCAGTGCGGGCAGCGTTCCGGCAGCTTCAGGCTGGTATCACAGATGTGGCAGCGCAGTTTGCCTTCCTGACGATGTACGGTCAGGGCACTGTCGCAGTGGGGGCAGGTAAAGATAGTGCCGCAATTGTGGCAGACCAGCTGATGGGCATAGCCGCGGCGGTTTAAAAACAGCAGCACCTGATTGCCCCGCGCCGTCTCCTCACCGATTGCATCTTCCAGGGTGTGCCCGATCCCGGTATGCAGACCCAGGGACAACGGTTCTTTCCTTAAGTCCACTAGCGTGCACTCCGGCATCACGGCATTGCCGGCGCGCTGGGTCAGGCGCAGCAGCTGATAGTGACCGTTTTGCGCTTGCCACACGCTTTCAAGGGAGGGCGTGGCCGAACCCAGCACCAGGGGACAGGCGTTAAGTTCAGCCCGTTTTAGGGCCAGGGTCCTGGCGTGATAGCGCAAGCCATCCCCTTGCTTGAAGGAACTGTCATGTTCCTCATCAATAACGATAAGGCCAAGAGCGTGCAGCGGCGTAAACAGAGCTGAACGGGTGCCGATCAGGATGGCAGCCCGGCCGCTTTGCATGGTCAGGAAGACGTTAAGCCTGCTCTGATCGCTTAAGGCAGAGTGCAATAGCAGTACCGGGGCATTGAAGCGCTGATAGAAACGCTCCACCGTCTGCGGGGTCAGGGCAATCTCCGGTACCAACACCAGCGCAGACTGGCCGCGCTGCAACACTGCAGCAATAATCTGTAAATAGACTTCGGTCTTGCCAGAGCCGGTCACGCCGTCAAGCAGGAAGGTCTTGAAGCTGCCCAGCGCAGCGCAGACTTCGCTTACTGCCTGACTCTGCTCAGCGTTAAGTTCAAGTCCTGAATTTTTTAAAGGCGCCTTACAGCGCTCCTGCCAGCAGGGCTCATTGGTATCCTGAATTTCGACTTCTTCGGCAAGCTGCCGTTTGACCAGCGTCCGCAGTTGTGTTGCGCTAAAGCCCCGATCCTTCAGTTCCTGTTTTAACAGCGGGGCGGGGCTTTGGCGCAGCAGTTCAAATAATCTGGCCAAGTCTTCGCTTTTAAAGGATGGTGCAGCAGGTGCCCCCGGGCACAGGCGCAAGGCAGGCTCGGGCTTGAACTGTGCCGGTCGTCCTTCACGCAGCAAGGAGGGCAGTGCAGTAAAAAAACACTGGCCTAAGGGGTAGTGATAATAGTCTGCGGCAAAAAGGCAGAGCTCATAGATATCTTTGGCAAATACCGGCTTTTCATCAAGCACTATGGCTTCCTTGAGCTTAAGGCTCTGGGCTGCCGAGGGAGCTTCCTGCACCCTGACGATAATGCCGAGGTTGGCGCTGACAGTACCTAGTGGCACACTGACGCGGCAACCAGGCTGCGGGGGGCTGGCCGCGCTAAGGCGGTAGTCAAGGGCACAGGTGAAGGGCCTGCTGATAAGAAAAACGCTGAGCTGATATTCCATGGGCAATCCTCGTTGCTCCATTGTAACAGGCGGCAGCTCCATGAAAAAAGCGCGTTTACGGCTTGCAGTTGAGTCTGGGATCCCGTAAAATGGCGCACCGTATTTTCCATTAACCGCGTGTGGTATTCTGGCGCAGCTGCGGCTGGACTGGCGACACGCATTGAGGCTCAAATGAAAGAAAACATTCATCCCAAGTACGAAGAAGTGACTGTGCGCTGCTCTTGCGGCAACACCTTCAAGACCCGTTCCACCCTGTGCCACGACATCGACATCGAAGTGTGCTCCAAGTGCCACCCGTTCTATACCGGTAAGCAGAAGATCGTCGATACTGGCGGGCGTGTGGAAGCCTTCAACAAGCGTTTTGGCATGCTGGCCAAGGCCCGCGCTGCCAAGAAGGCTGCTCAGTAAATACAACTTGTTTACAGCACAACAAGACCCGGCATTGTCCGGGTTTTGTCGTTTCTAGGCCTGTCTTTTTCAGAAAAGGAAAGCAAGGCTGTATCCTTACTGTGGTCAGGCAGGAGCCTGTTGCCAAGATCTCTCAATTAGTCCTTTTTTCCTGTTACTTAAGTGCTGGGCGCTATACAATAAAGCTAACAGTGAAGCGGAGTTTTACTGCTGCAGTCTGGAATTATAAGGAGTAGCGCCATGGCCATTAAAATTATCTGTCACATGATCACCACACTCGACAGCCGCATCGTTACTGCGCGCTGGGATTTGCCTGAGGATTTTGACATCAGTGCGGTATATGAAAATACTGCCGCCAAATTCAATGCCCAGGGCTGGATAGTGGGGCGTACTACCATGTCTGAGTATGCCGATAACATCAGTGAGCATGATCCTTCCCTGGATAAATTTGTGTCCCGTCCGGATTACAAAGGAGCCTACCGCGATGGGCAGCAGCTGGCTGTGGTCTTTGACTTAAAGGGCAAGCTGGCCTATGACGGCTGTGTGCTGCCCACCGGGGAACATGTTCTGGCCGTGCTTTCGCCAGCTGTCAGTGATGCTTATCTCGCCACCTTGCAGGAGCAGGGCATTTCTTATGTCTTTACCACCGATGATGAGAACACCATGCTAAGTGAGGCGCTCTACCGGATCCAGGCCATGTACCCGCATGTCAGTACTTTGTTGCTCGAAGGCGGTGGCACCATTAACGGTTCCTTCCTGAAAGCTGGCCTTATCAATGAGATAAGCCTGATTGTCTGCCCGCTGCTTGATGGTGCAGCCTCAGTGCAGAATTTTGTCAATTATCATGGCGATCCGGATCCCCGTCCGGGCATGGGACAACGGCTGGAACTGCTAGAGCAGGAACTGTTTGCTGGCGGTACCTTGTATCTGCGCTATCAGGTTTGTCGCGATTGAGCTTTAACCGCTTATGCCAGAAGCCCCGCCTTCCTTAAAGGGTGGAACAAGCCGGGGGCAGCCGGTGTGGCATAAAGTTGCTGTCTGTTGGGAAAAGGCGCCGCTGGGCGCCTTTTTCGCAATAGCGCAAAGGTTTGCGCTGCGAAAATTTATCCGTAAAACAAAGCTAATTCCATGGTTGAATCGGCTTTTGCGAAATTTTCGACGTGCTTAGCAATTTTGAGGACAAAAACTTTTGCTTAAGGTATTTTGCGCTATTATTTTTGAGTTAAAAATATATTACTAAACACATTGATCAACAGAAGGGGGGTTACCTTGGATCATCAACAGCTTCATGATGCCGCTTTGGCCTATCATGAGAAGCCCATTCCGGGCAAAATCAAGATTGAAATCACTAAGCCCGCAGAAACTGCCGAAGATTTAACCTTAGCCTACAGCCCTGGTGTTGCTGAGCCGGTGCGCGAAATTGCCAAGAATCCGGCTGACGCTTACCGTTATACTGGCAAGGGCAACAGTGTGGCCATCATTTCAAACGGTACTGCCATTTTGGGGCTCGGCAATCTGGGACCTTTGGCATCAAAGCCGGTTATGGAAGGCAAGGCTTTGTTATTTAACCGTTTTGCCCATATTGATGCCATTGATATTGAGGTGAAGCACGAGAGCGTTGATGAGTTTATCAAGACTGTAGAGTGCATTGCTGATACCTTTGGTGGCATTAACTTAGAGGACATCAAGGCTCCGGAATGCTTTGTGATCGAGCGCGAATTGATCAAGCGCTGCAAGGTTCCGGTATTCCACGACGATCAGCATGGTACTGCCATCGTGACTGCAGCCGGTATCCTGAATGCACTGCAGCTGCAGGGCAAGAAGCTCGAAGACTGCAAGGTAGTGTGCGTCGGTGCCGGTGCTGCTGGTATTGCCTGCTCCAACCTGCTGGTGGCCTGTGGTGCTGACAAGAAGAAGTTTTTCATGGTTGACCGCCACGGTGTTATTAGATCCGACCGTCCGCAGTATAACAACGGAGAGAAACCCAACTTCATCAATGACGCCGGTCCTAAGACTTTAGCTGAAGCCTGTGCCGGTGCTGACATCCTGCTCGGTGTGTCCGGCCCTGGCCTGATCACTGACGAAGAGGTCAAGAACTTAGCTCCCAAGGCAGTGGTGTTTGCCTGCTCCAACCCGGATCCGGAAGTCGATCCGGCCACGGTGCGCAAGCTGCGTCCGGATATCATCATCGGTACCGGCCGTTCTGATTATCCCAATCAGATCAACAATGTGCTGTGCTTCCCGTTCCTGTTCAGAGGCACTTTGGACGTCAGAGCCACCTGCATCAACCTGGAGATGAAGAAGGCTGCCATGGAAGCCCTGCGCAAACTGGCTCAGGAGCCGGTACCGGCTGAGGTGGTGAAGGCAGCTCAGGTCGATCATCTGGAATTTGGCCCGGAGTACGTCATTCCTAAGCCCATGGATCCGCGTCTACTTAAGTGGGTGTCGCGTGCCGTGGCCCAGGCTGCTGTGGATTCTGGCGTGGCTCAGATCCCGATGCCTGAACACTATATGGAAGATTAATTACGATAATTGCCTGAAGGCGGTATGTGCCGCCTCTTACCGGCCGTCCCCTGGGACGGCTGTTTTTTGTCCGTAAAAGCTCATTTTCAGCAACAGCAGCTCCGCTTGCACCAGGATCATCCTGCTAAAAAGTGGGGACTGAGTGGTGGAATGTTTTCATGCAGGCCAATAGCATTTACCGAATATACCGTTTCTTCAGGCAGGGTCTGGGGCTTGTCAGCTGCAGGCTTTGCTGTGGCTTTAGTGCTTACAGGCTGTGCAGCCCCTTTTCAATCCCTGAACGATCTGGCAGGGATCGGCAATCCTATTTACGATTCCGGTTTTTCTTTCAGCGCCTCTTATGCTGAGGATACTGGCAGGAGATTGAGGGGAGCTGTCGGTGCTTTCTCCTATCCGGATTTTGCGCTGGACAGACTGCTTGCCGGCAAGCGGCAGGGCGATGAGATCAGCATGCTCACCGTAGCCAGTCCCAAAAAGTATCAGCAAAACTGGCCGCGGTTGTTACCGGATGGTCATTATCCACCGATGCATATCATGGTGCTGGATAGCAGCAACAGTGGGCTTGGCACGGCTGAGTTCAAACGGCAGTATTACGAAAGCAAGCGAGCCATTGAGCTGGATGAAGGATTTGCTGCCCTGCACGGCCTGGATGTGGCGGTGGTGCGGGAAAAGTGCCGGATGATCACCGATGTCAACAATGATACTTTGCCTACTTTCTATTATTTCCCGGATCCAAAACACGAAGAGCTGTATATGCAGCGCCTGTGGTCCGGCCTGGCCTCTACCTTAGCCTCATTCCGTTATGCCAAAAGCAAGGAAGGGACTTCCCTGGAAAAATTGCGGCAGGATGTCGGCTTTGACAGCCCCTTTGTGGAGGAATTGCGCGGCACAGACAATGAACCTAATGAGGCTCTGGTCTGGAAGCACTATACCGTGCTGCGCTGGTTGCCCTCCTCTCCCTATCTTGATCTAAGGCCGACGGCCTGGTTTACCCATTACCGCTGTGAGCCTGAGGCCTTGTACGAGGCGCGGCAGTCTTTTTTGCTGCGCTATCCTGAGGCCTGTGAAATTGCAGCCAATTTTTACGCCGCATCCCATTTGCCCCCGGAAGCGGCTCTGATCGAGGCCCAGGGGCAGGCTGATGGCAGTGAGGAGGGCAAGGAAAATTAGGCTGGCAGCTTGCTGCAGGCTGCAGTGTTAGCGGCGGATAAGATAGACGCCGCTTTCCAGATGCTGTGTATAGGGGAACTGATCGAAAAATGCCAGTTTTTCGATACGGTGCGTTTTGCTAAGTTCCTTCAGATCAAGGGCCAGGGTCTGCGGTGAGCAGGAGATATAGATAATGCGCTCAAAGCCTGCGGCAAACTTAAGTGCCTGTTCATCCTGTATCCCGGAGCGCGGCGGATCTACGAGCAGGGTGGAAAACTGATAGTCCTCTATCTGAATATTGTTTAATAACAGTCGTTTAAACGGGCGCTCCCGGGCAATGGCGCTGGCAGCTTCATGAGCACTGAGCCGGCAGAGCCTGACATTGTCAATGCCGTTCAGGCTCAGGTTATCAAGCGCTGTCTGGGTCGGCACCCGAGCTACCTCGGTGGCTAGCACCTGGGGGAAGAGATCAGCAAGAGCTACGGTGAAGGTGCCAGAGCCACAGTACAACTCCAGCAGATCCCCTTTGGGGCTCTGTCTGGCACAGCTGCGGGCAAACTCCAGCATTTTGGTGCAGGCTCCGGCATTCGGCTGGCTGAAGGTTCCTTCCACTTGATAAAGCCTGATGCTGCGATCGCTTAAGCTGTAGGTTTCCATTACCCTTTCGCGTTCACAGACCAGCTTTTGTTTGCGGGCACGGGCAATCAGATCAGCCTGCAGTCCGTCTGCCCGTAAGGCGACGCGCAGTTGAGATAGTTGTTTGGCAAAAGCCTCAGAAAAGCTGCGGTGATAGTTGAGGGCGGCAATTACCTGACCGTCCTGGGCGGACAGGAAATCTATTTCAAACAGTCCATTTAACAAAAAGGCATTGCCTTTTAACTGCTGCTGCAATGCAGCCATGCATTGATTGATGGCAGGATGGGCACCCCTGAAGCTGTCCATTAAGATCCGCTGCTTGGGCCTAGAGCCTGGTACAAACATCGCGTATCTGATACCAAGATCCTCTTTGTAAACAGCAAATTCGCAGCGCATGCGGTAAAACTCAGGCGCGGAGGCAAATACTTGCGCCTCTGGCAGGACCAGATCCTGAGCGCGCAAGGTATCAAGGGCAGCTGTTATCTTCTCATCAAGGTAGAGCTGATAGCGTGCTGGATCGGTGTGGCCGGTAAGAGTAGGCAGCATGATTTCATCCTGGCTAAAAAGTGGTCTATACTGAGCCGGCAGCTGTAGTGAGCTGCCTTAATGGGTGCAGATTTTAGCTTAAGTTGACAGCCGGAGGGAGAGTAAGTGGCAAATAAGCGGGTTCTGTTCTTTGATTCCGGCATGGGCGGACTTTCCGTCATGGCGGAGACTAAAAAACTAAATCCCTCCCTGGAGTGCTGTTATCTGTTTGACAATGCCTGTTTCCCTTATGGCAATAAGAGTGAGTCCTTTTTAATCAGTCGGGTTTCCGTACTGCTTGCTGCAGCCTGCACTTCATTGCAGCCGGATTTAATCGTCATTGCCTGTAATACCGTCAGCACGGTGGCTCTGCCAACAGTGCGCCATCAGATCCCACTGCCAGTGGTGGGGGTGGTGCCGGCCATCAAGCCCGCTGCTGCCTTAAGTAAACGGCGCATCATCGGTCTGCTGGCCACCCCAGGTACCGTCAGGCGTGCCTATACTGACGATCTGATAGCAGCTTATGCCTCCGATCTTAAGGTCTTGCGGCTGGGCACGGTGGGTTTAGTGGAACTTGCAGAAAAGAAACTGCAGGGGCTGGAGCTAAGACAACAGGAGGTGGAGGCCGAGTTGCAGCCATGGCTTTCCCTGCCTGCAGCAGAGCGCCCGGATGTGGTGGTACTGGGCTGTACGCATTTTCCGCTGATTAAGGCACAGCTAGCAAAGGCTTTCGGTTCTGGTGTCCGGTTAATTGATTCAGGGGCAGCTGTGGCGCGGCGGGTACAGAGCCTGCTTTTTCCCGAAGCTGAAAACGGCAGATCAGCAGGGCTTTCAGTCCACTCAGAACATAAGGTTCAAGCAGTGCAAAACGCATTCATTGCTGAGGCAGAGGTACTCTTCCCCGCCTGTTGGCTGTATTGCACCAGGCTTGATGACAGCATTGCCAGGCGTGCCCATGAGCTGGCCGGCCTTAACATAAGCGGGATTGGCCTGCTGCCAGGCGTTGAGGATTTGCCTGTACCCTCGCCCTAAGGGGGAGCTTGCAGGTGTTCAGGGAGTGTTCGGGGGTGGCTTGGTACCTACAACAGAGTACTGCAGCAAAGCTTTGGCTAAAGAAACAGGTTGCAGCAAAGGGGACAGCAGCTCAGGGATGAGAGGTATAAGGGGGAAGCGGTACAGAAGGCAGGGGTGCCGGAACAGCAGGGACTGCCGCTCAATTGGGAAAGTGAAATGTAACTTACTGAAAACATATGTAATTTTAAAATTGTGCAAAATTTTTATAAAAAATATTTGACAGAGTGCAAAAAGTCATTAAAATAAGCACCCGTTCCCTCACGCAAGGGGGCAGCGCTGACCCAAGCGGCAGCGTAAAGTTCTTTAAAAGTGAAGTATAAGACAATCTGTGTGGGTCCTTGAAGCAAGGACTGGAAAAGCAGCAGAAGCCACG
>CALXOT010000132.1 GCA_944390085.1 uncultured Succinivibrionaceae bacterium | reverse complement strand
GATCACGTTCATTTGCTCATAGAGTACCTTCCTGCTCTTAGGCTGTCTGATTTTATCAGAGCTTTGAAATCAGTTTCCTCAAAGAAAATCAGAGCTGAGTTTCACTGGGCTATCAGGCATCTTCTGGAGGTAAACGTTTTTGGACAAGATCATACTGCGTTACCTCTGCTGGCGATGGTGCCGGCACTGAGCTCATAGATACATCAGCAATCAGCAACGGCCGATGTAACAACGACCGTTCCGCTTTCATCCCCACGCTCACGCATGGGGAATTTCGCGGCTTTCAGTTAAAGAAGGTGGGGAGTTCTGGCATAATTTGTTAAAGAGACGAGATAGAACGCAATGCCTTCAAACAAAATTACCGTATAACAATATGTTATACATAAAGATACTGCCATCCCCAGGGCAGGGATGGCAGCGTTCACACTCTCAAAGCTAACTCTTTACCTAAAGCGGCACATCAGCAGATCTTGCTTAGGAATGCATATAGCGGTTCCCACGTGCTATACCGAGAACCCCTGAGCGTACGGTCTCCAGTACATCGGTACTTTTGCTTAAGGTGGCAATGAAATTATCCACCTCAGCTGAAGAACCCACGTACTCCAGGGTATAGAGATCAGGTGTCACGTCAATAATACGGGCGTGGAAGATCTCACACAGGGAACGCACCTCCTCACGCAGCTGCCGGTTGGGGGTAGGCATCTTCATCAGCACCAACTCGCGCTCCAGGCCACTGTTATTCTCGTCAAACTCGCTGACGCGCAGTACATCCACCAGTTTATGTAGCTGCTTGGTAATTTGCTCGGCCTCCTCAGCATCCCCCAAAGTCAGGATGGTACAACGCGATAAGGTCGGATCCTCTGTCGGAGCCACAGTCAGGCTTTCAATATTGTAGCCGCGCTGTGAGAACAGCCCTACCACCCGGGATAAGGCGCCAGCTTCGTTTTCAATCAGAATGGAAACAACGTGTCTCATGGCTTAATCCTCCTTATCCTCAGATAAGATCATATCTTCCATGGAGCCGCCGGTACGCTGCATCGGGAAGACCTTACTGTCAGTATCCGTGATCACATCCACGATAACGAGATCGTCCTTCATGGCAAGCACCTTGTCTATCACGGTGCGCAGTTCCTTAGGATCAGAGATCTTAAAGGCCTTATGATCATAGGCATCAGCAAGCTTGATAAAATCCGGGTTGAAATCCAGATTGGTCTGTGAATAGCGCTGATGATAGAACAGCGACTGCCACTGACGCACCATGCCCAGAGTATGATTGTCAAGGATAAAAATCTTAACTGGCAAATGATACTGCTTGCAGGTACCAAGTTCCTGCAGATTCATCTGGAAGGAACCATCACCGGTAAAACAGACCACCTGTGCCTCAGGATAGGCTACCTTGATGCCGGCTGCCGCAGGGAAACCAAAACCCATGGTGCCAAGTCCGCCTGAAGTGATGAATTGCCGGGGCTTATCAAACTTAAAGAACTGGGCAGTGAACATCTGATGCTGCCCCACATCGGTGGTCACAAAGAACTGTTCCTGCCGATCCTTTAACGCAGCATAAACTTCTTCCACCACCTGCTGCGGCTTGATCACACTGTCAGATTTGGCATAGGCAAGGCAATGACGCGAGCGCCAGACATTAATCTGATCCCACCAGGATGCAAGCTCAGGGTTGGCATGCAGATCCTGTTCTTCCAGACTTTGTATTAGCTGGCCCAGAACCGTATTGCAATCACCCACTATAGGGATATCTGCATGCACGCACTTGGAAATGGATGCCGGATCAACATCAACATGAATGATGCGGGCATTAGGGCAAAACTTACGGGCATTATTGGTGACGCGATCGTCAAAACGTACCGCGACGGCAATCACCAGATCAGAATTATGCATGGCCTCATTGGCCTCATAGGTGCCATGCATGCCCACCATGCCCAGATTATGCGGATCAGTACCCGGGAAACCAGAAATGCCCATTAAGGTCTGGGTTACCGGCAAATTCATGCGCTCGATCACTTTGGCCAGATTTTCAGAGGCATTGCCCTGTACCACGCCACCGCCAAAAATCAAAACCGGACGCCTGGCCTCAGCTATCATCTTAGCTGCACGCTTGACCTGCCCCTTGTGCCCGAAAACGGTGGGATTATAGGAACGCAAATGCATCGGCTCGCTTACATTTTCGTAAGGGATCTTAATGGCAGGATTCTGGCAGTTTTTGGGCACATCCACCACCACCGGCCCCTTGCGTCCGGTTGAGGCAATATAGAAAGCCTTGCGGATATTGACCGCAATATCTTCAGCTTTCTTACACAAAAAACTGTGCTTAACCACAGGACGGGTGATGCCGACAGTATCTACTTCCTGAAAGGCGTCTGAGCCAATCAGCGAAGTGGCAACCTGACCTGTAATCACCACTAAGGGAATGGAATCACCGTAGGCTGTAGCGATAGCTGTTACCGTATTGGTCGCGCCCGGTCCAGAGGTCACGATGGCACATCCGACCTGTCCGGTAGCACGGGCATAGCCATCGGCCATGTGAACCGCCCCCTGTTCATGGCGGGCCAGGATATGGGTGATCTTGTCAGAATTTAACAGCTCATCATAAATATCAATCACGGCAGCGCCTGGATACCCGAACATCTGCCTGACACCCAAATCTTCCAGAGTGCGCACCACTATTTGTGCGCCATTGAGCATTTCCATATTTCCACCTATCTCAATTAATCACAGTTATCGCAGAAAGTCCTTGCAAATCAGAACCGTCACCGCAGCTTGTGGCTACGTCACCGGACTGTCTCCAAGCGGCTGAACCTGCCTGCTTTAGTCAATAAGCAGTTTTGATTATAACAAGGGTATTTTAAGGGGAAAGAAATTGGCAATACCCGCACCAAAGCAGGGCTTGCGCGCAAAATAGGTGCATTTTACCGTGGCAAATCTATAAAGAGCCTCAATGCCCCCTGTTGCCGTGACAAGACCCGCCTGTAGCTTCAAGTGCAGGCGGTAACATACCGGAGCTATACATTAAGATTGCCCCTGCCGGGCATAATTTATTTAATCGGTTAAATCCGCCTGTACAGCCCTGCAGCAGACTGACTGTGTGAATTAGGGGGTGACCCGTAGGGGTTGCCCCCATTGCGCGGCCATAATTTTTCAAGCCTCTACTGCCTGAGCATTTGCACTTGCGCCAGGGCATCTTTCCTATCCTCGTAATAAGGACATAACACCACATTAGCAGTCCGCATGCGTTCTAACAATTCCTGCGCACTGTGGGTACGCCTGAAGGCAACTTCCAGCGGATAGAGTGGCAGTACCTGAAAGATGTTGACCTTAAAGCCATCCTCTAGCGTATAGCTTTGCGCAGCCTTAGGATAGTCTCCTAAAGCTGTAAGCATCAGCGCACTGTACCTTGCATAACTGACCAGGGGCTCCCCGTTATCCATGGTATAGCCAAAGCCCACAAAATTAGGGGACAGTCTGATTTGCGCAGCCAGATCAAAGAGCAGGCTGAAAGGATAGTAATATTTAAGCTCCCCCCGATCGACCGGCCAGGCCTCAGGCAAGGCCAGAGCCAGCTCCAGACATGAGTTCTCACGCTCATCTGCTCCTGCCGGGACCCTTTGGCGCAAAGCAGACAGCCCCTTGGTGACAGCCAAATAAAAGGGATGTTCCTGATTGGGGGCATAGAGCATAATCTTAAGGTTATCCCCCTTAAGCTCTGCCTTAAGCTGGCCAAAATGGGCTGCAGCGTGGGCATCAAAAGCAGCATTTTCAGCCGCTGTAAGGGCACGGACGGCCGCAGCTTTTTGTATCAGTGCCAATTGCTGTTCAATGCTGGAGAACAGTTCAGGTCTGGTCAATGGTACACAGCGCCGTGCCCGCTCCAGACGGATAACCGCATCCTGCAGCAGGTTTTCCTTAATGAGGACCATGGCCTTCAGGTACAGGTACTGCGCATCATATGCGCCCTCATCCTCAAAAGTATGCAAAATGTCTGCAGCGCGATTTAAGTCAAAATCATCCCGTGAGCTGCCATGGCGGTTTAAGTAGGCCCTGACCAGCTCCAGGGCAAGTTCCAGATCAATTTCAGGCAAAGCTTCCAGGGTATCTATGATAGCGGTGTAATTCCCGGCACCGTCAAGCCCGTGTAACTTAACTAACAGCGCATTCTTTTGCGTGGGGTCTAGCATCAGCCTTTATCCTTTCCAAACTTGCAAAAATCAGCGGCACTTTATGCCTGTTGGCAAAAGCATAGCCAAGAAAAAAGCCCTGCCGGTTAAGGTACAAGGCTTTTTTGCTGTATAACAAATAATTAAATATGCAGTGCGTGCTCACCGCGGGCAATGCCGCACACGCCTGAGCGCACGGTCTCAAGCACATCAGCCTGCTGTGTGATCACCTGCAAGAATCTGTCTATTTCAGCTGAGGTATTGACATACTGCAAGACATAGAGCTCTGGTGTCACATCCACGATTTCAGCATGAAAAATATCACACAGACTCTTTAATTCATCCCGGATCGGGCGAGTCATGGCCTGCACCTTTACAAACAGGATCTCACGCTCCACTGCACCATCTTCATTTTCATCAAGAATGGAAACCTTGATGACATTAATGAGCTTATGGATCTGCTTGGTGATGTGCTCAATCTCCACTCCGTCTGAATTGGTGACGATGGTAATACGGGAAATAGAATTATCCTCAGTAGGTCCAGCCGAAATAGTTTCAATGTTGTAGCCACGTTGCGAGAAGAGTCCGACTACGCGCGAGAGCGCGCCGTTCTGATTTTCAAGCAGAATTGACACAATATGACGCATTTTTCTCTCCCCCTTACTGCGCTAAGAACATATCACCCATGGCACCACCAAATTGCTGCATCGGCAGTACTTTTTCGTTGGTATCACACAGAATGTCTACCACCACCAGCTTATCCTTAATGGCCAGAGCTTTTTGCACAGCTTCCTTCAGTTCAGAGGGCTTTTGCACAAAAATACCTTCATGCCCGTAAGCTTTGGCCACCGCAACGAAATCAGGGTTGTAATTCAGGTTAGTGGAACTGATGCGCCCGCCATAGAACATAGTCTGCCACTGCCGAACCATGCCCAGGGTATGATTATCCAAAATAAAGATCTTGACCGGGACGTTAAATTCAAGGCAGGTAGACAATTCCTGAATATTCATCTGGAACGAACCATCACCGGTAAACAAGCACACGCACTGATTGGGGCAGGCAATTTTAGCCCCGATGGCAGCCGGAAAACCGTAACCCATGGTGCCAAGGCCTCCTGAAGTGAGGAAACGGCGCGGTTCATTGAACTTATAAAAGAGTGCGGCAAACATCTGATGTTGCCCCACGTCCGTGGCAATGATGGCGTCCCCGTGAGTGGCTTCGTAAACAGCCTCGATTATCTGCTGCGGCTTGATGAGTTCGTCATTAGTCTTATAGGCAAGGCATTTGAGCGCACGCCACTTTTCAATCTGCTCCCACCAGCTGTCCAGAGCCTCACCATTACGTTCTAACTGCTGCTCCTCAATGGCATCAAAGAACTGGCCTAAAACTGCATCGGCATCACCCACAATAGGCAGATCTGCCATTACAGTCTTAGAGATGGAGGCTGGATCCACATCGATATGGATAATCTTGGCGGTAGGGCAGAACTTGGAGACAGTATTGGTGATGCGATCATCAAAGCGTACCCCGACTGCGAAAATCAGATCGCTCTTGTCCATGGCCTCATTGGCCTCATAGGTACCATGCATGCCCAGCATCCCTAGGAAATGACGGTCAGTCCCCGGGAAAGCACCTAAGCCCATCAGGGTGGAAGTCACCGGTAAATCAAACTTTTCAGCCAAAGCCCTGATCTTCGGGGAGGCATTGCCCAGCACGACGCCGCCACCAATGAGCATCACTGGACGTTTAGCCTCAGCTAGCATCTTAGCGGCACGGCGTACCTGCCCGCGGTGACCTAATCTGGTCGGGTTATAGGAACGCATCCTGACCGGTTCCTGTTGCGGTTCATACTCAAAGAGCTTCTTGGGGTTAACGCAATCCTTAGGGACATCCACCACCACCGGCCCGGGACGTCCGCTTGCAGCTAGATAAAAGGCCTCACGGATGTACTTGGGAATATCAAGGGCACTTTGGCACAAATAAGAGTGCTTGACGATAGGACGGGTGATACCCACGGTATCAACTTCCTGGAAAGCGTCTGAACCTATCAGCGGGGTTCCTACCTGCCCGGTGATCACCACCATGGGAATAGAATCCATGTAAGCGGTAGCAATGGCGGTCACGGTATTAGTAGCACCTGGGCCTGAAGTTACCAGGCAGCAGCCAACCTTGCCAGTTGCCCTAGCATATCCGTCTGCCATGTGAGCAGCTCCCTGTTCATGCCGGCAAATAATGCGCTCTATCTGTTGTGACTGCAGCAGTGCATCGAAAATATCCAGCACCGCGCCCCCCGGATAGCCAAACAAATGTTTTACTCCTAAATCTTCAAGGGTGCGCACCAGCATCTGCGCGCCTGACAGCATAGTCATACAACTGCTCCTGTTAAATAATTGTTATATCAGTACTTAAGTTTTGGCAAAAAGCGCGGAACTTCCTGTGACCATTTGTCATATTCTTCTTTGAAATCTCGCCTGAGGCGCGGCTCATCCACAAAAACAGCCAGCGCAAAAGAAAAGCAGAGCATTCCAAGGGGCACGACTAATGTCCACAGGGAATTAATAGCACAAGACAGGCCTAATTGAAACAGCATGATCCCAAGATGCATGGGATTACGGCTCAGTGCATACGGGCCTGAAGTGACCAGACGATCGGTTTCTTTCATCAGTTTAAGCGGACCTAATACCGCTGCACCGCCATTTCCACGGCGCATCAGCTCCAAATTGGCCCACACACAAAAGAAGATGCCAACGGCTGAACTGAAGGCTCCCAAGGCAGTAGAAAAAACGCTGTCGGGCAAAAATGGTGCATGATCCCAATAGTCAATGCACAGCATCAGTGCAGGAGAACCCAGAAAAAACGCAGCTCCGCCCAGGCTCAGAAACAAATAATCACGCAATCCCATTATCACTCCTTAGCTTGTACCTGCTGCAACAGGGTACACAGCAGCTCCACCGGATGCAGCGGCTTACGCCCTTCCATGCGGCTTACCTGGGAACGGCAGGAAAATCCGGTCACCAAGATATGATCAAAATCGCGTTTTTTAATCTCACCCTGCCAGTTTTTTTCATAAACCCGCCGGCTTTCATCCTGATTTTTAAGCATATGGCCAAACAATCCGGCCATGCCACAACAGGCCGTTTTAACCGGGATCAGGGGTACCCCCAGCGCAGCAAAAATACGCTGCCATTGCTGTACGCTCTCAGGCAGCAGGGCCTGCTCCGTACAGTGGCAGAAAATATAGTAAGGTGAAGTTAATGTGCTCCCGGCGCCTCCCAGCTTTGCCAGCAACTGCGGACGGCGTTTTTGCATGTTTGATGCTGACACTGCTCGTTCCAGACATTGCTCTGGCAGCAACACCTCAAAGTTGCCACGGGCAGAGCCCAGAATCTGGCGATATTCATCGCCATAACAGATAGTAAGAGCCGGATCAAAACCTACCAACTCAATTCCAGCCTCGTGCAGTGCATTAAGGCGCGCGGCCTGTTTTGCCGCATAGCGAGCAAAGCGGCGCCTGTCACCGCGGATCACCATCAGCTTCCCGTTGATATAAGGACGCAGGTAAGCTACTTTATACCCAAGTTCCTGCAACAATAGTCCCAGGCTCAGCAAACCTTGCACATCATAACTTGCACAAAAGGCATCACAGACAATGGCCACATCAGGGCGCATGGCTAATGCTTTTTTCTTGGATAACAAAGAAAAGCCATGACGGTGCAGCTCTTTTTTCAAGGGCACTTCTGAAAAGAGCGGCACATCGGCAAAAGCAAAGCATTTTTTAAAAATAAGGCGGGAGAGCTTGCTTTTCAGATATAAATTGGACAGGCGCGGGAAGCGGGCCAGAAACGGCAGCACTGCCTCAGCATTAAGCGTCAGCAGATCCATGGCCGGCCTTAAATAACGCGAATAGTAGAAAAACAAAAAACGTGAATTTAAGTCCGCAGCATTGACGTGTGCCGGACACTGGGTCTTGCAGGATTTGCAGGCAAGACAAGTGTCAATCTGCCTGAGATAGGCATGATTGAAATCTTCACGGCAAAACCAGGTATTGTAAGCTCGTCTTAAAAAACGCAACGGATTTAAATGCGCAGTAAAAAGCTCCACTTCCTCAGCCTGCGGGTTATACCCCCGCTCTGTCATCAGCCGCAACCACTCGCGCATTAAGGCACTGTAGCCCTTCGGGGAGCGCACTCTGTCCCTGGTATAGCGGTAACTTGGGCACATCAATGCGCTCCTGGAGTATGAAAAGCACTGTCCGTTACCATTGCAGTTAAGCGCCCCTTCAAAAGCCTGGCGCACCGCCAGCGGAATGGTGCGATCAAGATCACCGCGCATCGGCCCGTCAAGGGGCACCAGACTGCCGGGGGTGCCAAATGGCACACAGATCTTGCCTGGATTAAAGCGGTTTTTAGGATCAAATGCCGCCTTAATCTTACGGGCGACCACATACAAGTCACCAAAGAACAGTTCACCAAAACAAGACCGGTATCCCCGGCCATGCTCACCCCACATCTGTCCGCCAAATTCCTTTACCAGAGCTGCCACCGCCCTGGAAATGGCATAGAGCTTTTCCTTATCCTCATCTGTTGTCAGATCAAGAGCCGGCCGCACGTGCATCAGGCCAGTATCAACATGGCCGAACATACCATACTCCACCCCCATGCCATCCAGCAAGGAGCGGAATTTCAGAATATAGTCTGCAAGGTGCTGCGGCGGTACCACCGTATCCTCAGTAAATGGCACCAGTTTTTTGGCTCCGGCCGCAGAGCCCAAAAGCCCCACTGCTTTCTTTCTCATGCCATAGATGGCTGCGATCCCTTGGGCATCTGAAGTCAGCTCAGCCCCGAGGATCCCTCCCTGCTCGATCTGGGCCTGTTTTAGTACCTGCTCATGACAGGATTGGGCCAGTTTCAAGACGGCATCACTGTCCTGACCGTTAAATTCCACAATATTGATCCCGGCTATGTCCTGACTGCCATCATCTTTCAAATAATCTTTAACTGACAGCCAGACCGGATCTTTTTTGGCCAGTGACAAAACCTTGGAGTCTACGGTTTCAACTGAAAAAGCCCCAGCTTCGATCAGCGTGTTGGCGTGGCGCAGCGCACTGTCAAAATCGCGGTATTTGACAGAAAGCAACAGTCTGCTTCCAGGGATCTGTGTCAGATCAAGCACTGCTTCCGTAACAATAGCCAACGTGCCCTCGGCTCCACAGATAAGACGCGCTAAATTCAGACTGCCTGTCTTAGGATCGTAAGCATGGTAAAGATCATAGCCCGTCATAAAGCGGTTTAATTTGGGGAAATGAGCTTCCACTTGCTCCCGGCTTTCCTCAAGCAGCGCACGGCAGGCGCGGTAAATTTCACCAAGAAGGCCTGGCTCTTTGCAACATTGTTCAAGCTCAGCCCCTGACACCGGGCCAAAAGAAGCAGCAGTGCCATCAATTAACACCGCCCGCAAGGATTTTATATGATCAGAAGTGCGCCCATACTTAAGTGAGCCCTGCCCGGCCGCATCATTACTGATCATGCCTCCGATACAAGCGCGGCTGGAGGTGGAGAGCTCGGGTGAGAAGAATAAGCCGTGCTCTTTAATAAGCTCATTGAGCTCATCCTTAATGACACCAGCTTCTACCGTTACTTCACGTGACTGAGGTTTTAGATCACGCACCCCCTTCATATAGCGTGACAGATCACAGCATACCCCATGGTTCAGTGACTGCCCATTAGTACCGGTACCTCCACCGCGGGGGGTAAAGAAGATCCCGGCAAAGTCATCCTGCGCAGCCAGCTTGAGCGCTACCACTACATCCTGCTCACATTTGGGAAAGATAACCAGCTGTGGCATGGCCTGATAGACTGAATTATCAGTGGCAGCCAGCAGGCGCTGGGCATAAGCCTCTTCAATATCTCCGCTAAAACTACTTGCACGCAGCGCCATGGCATATTTGCGGTAAAGCGGCTGTACCCGGCTTAAATTTGCGATACGGGGGATCATGTTCAATGGCTCTCTTGTCTTATTGCTGTGCCAGGCTTCCAGCCATGGCTTAAAATGGTGCGACCTATCTTAACAAAATTGCATTATGCAGGCGGTCTTTTGCCTTATTTACGGGCAGTGGCTCCAAAAAAGTGCGTTCAGGAAGCAGGCATGGCCGGACAGGCTTCCTGAATTAAATGGTTAAGCCGCTGCCAAGAGCGTTGTATCCGTCTGACATAACGCTGGTGAATGACTGAATTTACTGAAATATGGTAATGATAGTTACCCACCCCTTCCCACAGTCGTCCGCCGGCGCCCTCTATTTCGCGGCGTAACAGATAGCCCATGGCCCAGATATTGTGGCAAGGCTTGCTGCGCATATCCTGCATGGACAGGGAAAAACGCTTGAGTTCACCTATCCGCACATTATTTATCTGTGCTGGACCACAATCCATGGTGCCATTGGCATTGACCGAACATTTACCTGAAATATCGCCACGCTCAACGTAAAGCACCGCATACAGGAGCTCCTCTGGCAGATCAAACTGATAGGCAGTCCAGGCCACACAATTTTTAAAAGGAGCATAACGATCCATGGGTGGATCAAGATAGGCAATTTCACGCCAATGCTGTGCCAACGCACATTGCATGGCTGAAGGAGCGGCCCAAACTGCCGCAGCTGGCACCAACAGCAAGCCCAACAAGGCGTACAAAATACAGCTTAAGGGCTTCACCTGCCAACCTGCCTTGATACAACCCTGGCCGCTGCAGCTTGCTCACTGCGTTGTCTGGCCGCTGCCATGCCCTTTAATAAAACCTGTTGCAGGGAGTCAAAATCAGCATTGACATCAAGTACCTGATCCGAACCTGACAGTTGTACAAAGGGATAAGGCTCAAGGGCAAAACTCTCAAGTGCATTGAGCTTTCGCACCCTGATCGTATAAATAAATGTAGTGACAGCCCGCCTGGCATTAGCTGCAGCCTTAGAGTGCAGTCTGAACAGGAGTGGCTCAGGACTTTCCTTTACCTTAAGTACCAATTGTGCAGAAGACGCCCCCTGATACTGCCTTAACATCAGCTCACTTAATGAGGCGGTAAGCTCAGGAATAAAGGCCTGCCCGTTTTGTCTGAAACTTTGAATTTCAAGCGGCATGCCGGCCCCATCAATAATCTTTAAATAGGTTCTGCCATGCCGGGGGACAAACAGCGTAAGATCACCAGTATAATCAAAAGTAAGGCGCACCACTCCAGCCGCCTCATCACCAGCGGCGGCAGGTCCAGGCAATTCGAGCAGCTCACCGCCTTGCCCACTTTGCAAAAAACGCTCAGCTTCAAGCTGTTGCCTGGTCTGAAAATCAGTTAAGGTTTCATCAAGTTCAGGAGGCGGCGCCGGAGGCGCAAAAGCTGCCAACACTACCCCCTGCCACAAACTTAACAGCAGGACCAAACAGAAAGAAAAAAAACGCCACCCCGGCAAAAAACGTGGTCTTAATCTTCCTGCTGCAAGCTTTCTTTGCATAAGCTCTTGCCTCTGTCCCCGTGAGTACGCACCATAACGTGACTATACTGTCCTGACTGTCTGTTCATACTTTACGGTAAATAGTATAGCTCAGGCCAAGGCCTTGCTGAAATCTGGTTTCAGGGCACTTCCAGCTGCAGTCAAATCTTTAAAAAAATGCAGGTGGCGGCTATAATCATGGCAGTTTTCAAGTTTAGTTAAAGCGAGGATATTTTCATGACCGCTTTGGTTTTAGGCCACAAGAATCCTGATACCGATTCCATTGTTGCAGCCTTATCCGCTGCAAACCTGTACAAAGGCCGCGGCATTGACGTCAAGCCGGCAGCTCAGGGCGAGCCTGCCCCCGAAACTGCATTCGTACTCAAGACTTTCAAATTAAATGCCCCTGAAGTCGTGACCTCTGTTGCAGATAAGGACGTCTACTTGGTTGATTACTCTGACTTGGCTCAGGCCCCTGCTGACTTTGATAAAGCCAATTTGCTTGGCATTATCGATCACCACAAATTAGGTGACGTTACCTCCGTGGCTCCGGTAGAGTGCTACATTCAGCCGGTCGGATGTTCAAACACTGTTATAAAGTTCCTGCACGATCTCTATCAGGTAGCCATTCCTCAGGATCTGGCCGGAGCAATGCTGTGCGCCATCCTGTCTGACACGGTATTGTTCAAGAGCCCGACTTGTACCGAAGCTGACAAGCAGGCAGCAGCTGAACTGGCAAAGCTTGCTGGGGTTGAGGATATGCAGAAGCTGGGCATGGATATGTTCAAGGCCAAGTCCAATCTGGACGGAGCTACCCCGCGCGAACTCATTTTCCGTGACTTCAAGGATTTTGATATGTCAGGCTGCAAGGTAGGCATCGGCCAGCTTGAACTGACTTCACTTAGCATGGTAAGCCCTGAACTCAAGGCTGCTTTGCAAAAGGAACTTGCTGCAGTAAAGGGGGAAGGTCGTCACAGTGCCATCCTGGTGCTGACCGATGTGATGGAAGAAGGATCTGAGCTGCTGCTGTGCTCTGATGATCCTACCAAGATCACCGCCGCTTTGAACACCACCCTGTCTGATAAGATGTGGCTGCCTGGTGTGATGAGCCGTAAGAAGCAGGTAGTTCCGTTCCTGGAAAAGGCATTTAAGTCCTAAACCACCTGAAAGCTTGTGCCGGCTACCTGCAGGCGGCCGGCCTGTCCTGGTGCTTTTGCCATTTTCCGTGCCATGAAAATGCAAAAGCGTCATTACATTGCACTCCGCGTTCTAGCGCTGAATATCCCCAATTCATATATTTTAGGTTTCAGATGATGCAGAAAATACCGGCCGTCGGCATTGTTTCCTTGGGTTGCGCCAAAAATTTAGTGGACAGTGAACGTTTAACCTCAGCCCTAATCTCCATGGGATACCGCATGGAGCAGGATTATGCGTCCTGCGATGCAGTCATCGTCAATACCTGCGGCTTTATCAATCAGGCAGTGGAAGAATCCCTGGAGGCCATCGGTGAGGCTTTAGATTACAATCCGCGTATCATTGTGATGGGCTGTCTGGGCTCCAAGCCTGAAGTTATCCGCAATGCCTATCCCCAGGTAGCGGCAGTATTCGGGCCTGGCAGGCGTGCGGCCGTACTGCGCGAAATTGTAAGACTTATCGGCACTCCGCCGCAGGAGGCGGTACAACAGCTGCCAAGCTCAGGGATCCTGCTCACTCCACCTCATTATGCCTATCTGAAAATTGCCGAAGGCTGCCGCCATCACTGTACTTTCTGTATTATCCCCAACCTGCGCGGCAAGCTGCGCTCACGCCTTAGTGCAGACATCCTCAGGGAAGCTCAGTCCCTTAAGGAACGCCGGGTAAAGGAGCTGCTCATTATCGCGCAGGATTCCTCAGATTACGGTTTTGATTTAAAGCCACCGGTAAGGACTTCAGAGCTTATCCGTAAACTTGCAGAACTCAACCTTTGGCTGCGTGTGCATTACGTCTATCCAAGCCCTGAGGCCGACCGGCTGGTGGAACTGATGGCAGAGGGACTGTTACTGCCCTATCTTGATGTGCCACTGCAGCACGCCTCCCCTGCCGTTCTCAGGCGCATGAAACGTCCAGGCTGTGCTGAACATTCCTTAAAACTGATTGAAAGATGGCGCTCAATCTGCCCAGACATCGCACTGCGCTCTACCTTCATTACCGGATTTCCAGGCGAGAGCGAGGCTGAATTTGCGGAACTGCTTGACTTTATCCGGGAAGCACGGCTTGACCGAGTGGGATGCTTCCCCTACTCAGATGTAGACGGAGCGGCTGCTAATGAACTGTCAGGCAGTATTGATCCTGAGGTACGTGAAGAGCGTGCCTGCCGTCTGATGGAGCTACAGGCCGAAATTTCCCGTGAAAAATTAAGACAGCGTGTCGGCAAGGTTTACGAAGTGCTGATAGATGAAGTAAGCGAGGATGGCCAGGCATTCGGACGCAGCAAATATGAGGCTCCAGATGTGGATGGCATCATAGAAATTGAAAATGGACAGGGACTGCGCCCCGGTGATTTTGCCCGGGTAAGGATCACGGACTGTGATGAACATGATCTTAAAGGTGAGCTTGCCCCGCAAAATATCAATTTCAAACTCACTAACTAAATGATCTCAAGGCCCCTTTCTGACAAAGCCTGCTGCACCAGAGTAAAGGGAATGCGCTCCTGCTCTATGCGCAGGTGCGGGGCAAAACGGGCGTTTAAGATGGCCTGATAGGCTTCCTGCTCGCCCTCTGTCAGCCCATCTAGCTGCTCTGCCTTCATCTTTTTATCTTCCACCGAAAGCTGCAGACAGCTTTGCATGGTCGTCAGATCCATCAGCATGGACTCAACCTTTTGATCGGGCAAGGACTTCCTGAGCTGATTTAAGATGGCAAAGCCGGCACTGTCCAGATCACCCCAATAGATGATGCGCCTGCCCTGCAAAAAACGGAGCTCAGACCAACGTGCAAAGCCATAGCCCTGGCCAAAAAGCGCCAGACAGCCCTTTAATGGAGGCAAAGCAAGGTAACTTATCTTATTCTCGCAGATAATGACAGAGCTTACCTTAAGTTCCAGCGCAGCTGCACTGTCAAAATCAATGGCACAATCCTTAAAACGGTTAAACACCCCATTTTCCGGCATAGACCTGTCTAGGAGATGAAAACGCAGCAGCACCGGCTCGTTTAAAAAACCATAACGGCGCTCAAATTGCTGAGCACTGCAATTGCGATCCACTGCCTCTGCCGGCAACAGTACATCTAAAAGCTCAGCTATCGGCGCATAATGCTGCTGCACAAATTTGGTATCGATACCGGGTAAATCAAGGGATCGTAGGTAAATTCTCGGACGCGGATGCTGTTTCATATAAGCGGCCACCGTCAGAAAACGCTCAAAACAGTCAGCATAATCCAATAACATCCGTGCCCGACGCGAACACAGATAAGGAACCAGCTCTGGCAAAAGCTTCCGGCACTGTTCAAGACAGCCAAGTGCCAGTTTCAAACTGCGCTGACACCTGATATAAAGCGCCAGCTGTTCCAGATCCGGAAAAATTACAGCCACCGGCACCTGCTGCCTGGACAAGCGGGTGGAGATATGGGAAAACTCAAGCTGCACTGGCTCTTGTTGCCATTGCAGAGCCCAGGCACGGCTGTGATCATAATTTGCCTTAATATCGGCACTGCCAGGATGGGAAAGCGGCAGGCGCAGCGGGAATTTGCCGGCAAAGAAGTCCTGCAGCAGCTGCCCACGCTCAAATTTAGTTAAAAGCTTCTGCTTAAGTTCCGCAGGAGTGCTCCATTTTCCCATCACTCATTCCCCATCCGCTGCTTTAAGGCCCGCAGTTCTGCATCAAGCTCTGAGAAGGTAGTGTTATCCTGAGTGGTTTTTCCCGCAGCACCAGCTGCTGCAGGTTGTGCCTTGCGGGACAACAGCTCATCAAAAAGGGCGCCAGCAGATGCCAGTCCAGCTAAACCTTGGCTTATATCTGCGCCAGCATCATCTGTCCTAAGCTCCGCCCTTTTATCTGCGCTCACACCTTGCCCTGTCCTGTCATCCAGCCTTACGGCCATGGCATCAATCATGTGTGCCAGTTCTGAGTCCGCATGCGCTTGCTGCCTCTCCTGCTTACGCTGTTCCATTTCCCGGTGTGCCAGCTCAAGCTCCTCCTGCGCGCTGATATCAAGATCGCGCTCTGCCGGGGTGAGCTCTGAGCAAACTGTGTCCTTTTTCACATCCGGATCAGACTGTTGCGGCCAGAACAGCTCATCAGGATCAGCATCCTGATCATAAGCTGCAGCAAGTACTGCCGCCATACTGCCTTCCTGATCTTTATTCTCAGAAAGAACAGGAGCAGGAACAGGATCTGCAGCATCTGCCTGCAGATTTTTATCCGGGGAAGCAGCCTTACTGAAAACTTCCTCTGCCATATTTTCCATCATGTTTTCAAGTACATGTTCTTGCTCCCTGCTTAAAGCCTCACCGCTTTGATTAAGTTTGCCTGCAAGTTGCAAGGCGGCAGCTGCCAGTCGGTTCTGCCTATATTGCAAAATAAAATGCTCAATGGGCATATTGCTAAGCGTGGAAGGCACTCCCAACTTGCCGCGCGCCAGCGCTACTTGCGACACATATGGCTCAATCTCCCCAATCTTGGTCATCGGGGTAATCACCAGCACCTGCAGTTTAAGCTTTTTAAAAAGAGACAGCCCATAAGTGGCAAGCTCAGGCGAACCACTGCCAAAAGCCTCATCAATCATCAGGAAACGGAAAGCAGTATCCTTACGGCTTTCATCTTGCTCCTGTCGGCGCACCTGATAGGACAGTGAGGCAGCTAAAATAGTATAGGCCAGCTTTTCTTTCTGGCCGCCTGATTTGGCACTTGAGCTCTCATAGTACTCGCGTTCCCTACCAGTCAAGCGCTCATACTCAATGGCAGCGAAGTTATGCCATTGCCTGACATCTAGCACCTTGCGCCGCCAGCACAGATCCTCACTTAGAAAGTCCGCCCGCCCTTTAAAACGGTCAATCAGCTCCTGAAAGGATTGAAACTTCTCCTCTGTAACCTCCAGGGGCTCATCCTTACCAAAGGTGTAGGACAGGTAGGTATCAAGCTCATTTTTGAACTGTCTGATATCATCATCTGCGCTATCTTTAGTTTTAAGTTGAATAAAACTCTCGGGATTATAGTCAATATCCTTAAGTGACTGATTGAGCTCCTCAATCCGTCGCTTCATCTGCTTTTCTTCTTCATCAAGGCGTGCCCTTAAATGAGCAATGTCACTTAAGGTACTGCCGGTGAGTTTCTCCTTAAAACGCTGTTCAAATTTAGGCAGGTTGTCCTCACGCAGTACTTTTAAAAGCTGCATATATTCAGGCAGATACTCCACTGCAGGCTGCAACTCCTTGGATTCTACCGGGAAATCCTTATTAAACGAGGTTAGAGCCCGCACCATGCTTTGCTGCAACTCAGCAATGGCTTTACTAAGCCCAACTGCCCTTTCGTTTAAGAGCCGTTCCAGATCCCGATACACCTCATTGTAATTATCCGCGTTCAGCCGGCGCGGCAAAGTGCCGTACACTGGTTTTAAATAAAGCTCCACCTGCGGATCAAATTCTGACTTTAATAATAGATCGGAAAGCGCCTTACTTTGTTTCTGCCTTCCTTGCAGCTTGTCATCAAGACTTCCTAACTGCTTTAAGCGATTATCCTTGCACAATCCTGCCTGTTCCAGATCAGTCCTGCATTTTTTTAATTCCTCCTCAAGCTGTTGCAGATCCGGATTTTCCTGCTGCAAACGCCGCTTTTCCTGCTGTAAACGAGAGATCTCAGCACTAAGGGCTGCCGTATTCAGCCGCTCAAAGGAAGTATACTCACTGCTAAGGCGCCTTAAATTCTGCAGCTGTACCATCCGCTGCTGCAAAACCTGATTGGCTGCAGCTACCGCAGTATCAATCTGCCTGAGCTGATTTTCCAAAGCAGCCAGTTCTTGCCTTAAGGCACTGATCTTTTCAGTATTGGACCAGCCAAGCACATAAGCACTGCGATCAGTTACCGCCCGGCGATCATCCTTTTCGTGACGACGCCGCTGCTTGATAAGACCACTTGGCATCACCGCCTCAGTCTGACGGCGAAACTCCTCTTCTGAACTGCAGCAGGATAAATTAAAGCGCTGCTGCAGATGCAGACTCAGGGCCTCGGTAAATTCAGTATCCGGTTTAACCGCAAGTTTTAAGATCAGGGAGTTAGGTGCCAGCTGCCCGCTCTTCCCCACGCCCAGATCGCTCATCCGGTAAAAGACCAGACGACGCCCCAAATTGCGGCTATTGACATAACTCACCACCCCCGGGTAGAGCTCATCTGGCACCAATAGCGACAAAGCAAAACCGTGCAGTACCCGCTCAATCGCACCCTCCCACACTTTTTTCTCATTGTCCTTTACCGAAATCAGCTCACCTACATAGGGAAGGCGCTCTTCTTCCACCCTCAGGGCAGCGGCAATCTGCTGGCGCAACTCAATCTGTGCTGAAGGCAAATTGCTATGCCTTTTGCCCAGGCTCAGGATTTCTTCATTTAAACGCCCTTCATCTTTTTTCAGGCTGCCCTCTGCCATCTTGTTTTCAATTAATGTCTGCTGCGCTGCCTGTACCTGTTGCGCGTATTCAGGTTCCAGTTTGCCAACTTCAAGACGCTGCTTTAAAAAATCCTCTTCATTGACCGCAGCGTTCAGCCCCACAGCCGCTGTCAGTTTTTCATAGGATGAATAATGCTCACTGCGTACAGCCAGTAGTTCTCTTTTATGATCAATATCTTGTGAGATAACAGCAATATGATCACCTCCTGACTGAGCATGCTGGCGCAACAGGCGCTCCTGTTTGTGCATAAGTTCCGTAAGCTTATGTTCATCCTCCTGCAGTCTGGCCTGGCAGCTTAACTGCTCCTGCTGCAGCTTTTGCTCTTCATTTTTAATAAGAGCCAACAGCCGTGAGCTTAAAAAAGTATCAAGTCCCTTTCGTCCATTTTCCAGCTGGCTTAAATCATGTTGCTTTTGTGAAAGCATTTCTGACAGCTGCTCAACCGGACTTAAGGCCGCTATCTCATCACGGGCACGTAAAATCTGTTTGTAACAATCCGTCAAATCATCAAAATGGTTGACCAGATCCTGCATCAGGCTCTCGCAGGATCCGCTGTCTAACATATAGTCACGCACAAAACTGGTGATATTGGCTACATCCTTCATAGAAATGCACTGCTTGAACAATGCACAGGCACGCTCGGACCAGTTAAGCTCACGCATGAACCACTGTTTGTAGGCACTGAAATTGTCAAAAATCTCAAAACCAAGGCGGCGCAGATGACGTTTAATATCCACGGCCTTGCGCCCGAAATTTCTAAAATCCCGGTTAATTGAGATTTCCTTACGACCTCCTATATAAATGATAGTCGGGCGCTCATTGTCACCTGCAAAATAAAAAAACTGAGCCAGGGAGACCGTGCGTTGCAAACGCTGACAGAAAAACACTCCCGCAATTACAGAAAAATCAGTACGAGTACGGTAATCTGTACGCTCATCATTGCCCTCTGATACTTCACGGATATGCCCCATCACATAGCTAGTAATATTGCGTTCCTTGGACTTAGCACCAGCAGCCTTGTTATAGACGATGTTGCCCGGGCTTTCAAACAATGTGGTAATAGCATCCACCAAAGTAGATTTACCTGAACCGTTCTTTCCGGTCAAAAGCGCGTTGCTCAGCTTAAAATCAAGCTGCCACACCTTATTGTCAAAGGGCCCCCAGTTTAAAACCTCAAAGTACTTAAAGCGAAAACCGCTCGTATCTGGCAGCACCCGTACCTCATCATCCCCGTACGGCTCTATTTCCTGCACCTTAACTGCCGCGTCTGTCATGTTTCCCCTCCCCGGCCCTTACATCCTGCTGCCTGTACTATCTCTCTGCTCGCTCAGCTGCGCGTTTTTGTGCATATTCAGCATAATTTTCAAGACGCTCTTCCAAATTTTTACGCAAGCCGTTTATCGCCTGTGCAGTAAACAGAGCCTTGATGATACGCAATATCTCAATGCGCTCACCCTTGTCATCCAGACGGTGCACAAAACCCAGCCCAGCAAGCTTTTTCAGTGATCCTGAAATGCTGCGCCTCAATGCCCCTTCATCTTTTTCCTGCTTAAAATATGGCAGCAGACCGCTTACGATTTCCTCAAAAGTCATGATGCAGCGCGGTTCCCCGGCGGCATCAGACTCACTTACCTTAAGACGGAACCAGGTCAGCAAAAAGGAATCAAGCAGGGGAAGCTGCACCCTGGGCAACAGTTGCGGCGGGCGCTGCGACGCCTTGATGTCATCAGGATATTCATCCGCGCTCCTGCTTTTTAAATAGGCGTATCCTTCTGCATCATCCAGCTCAAGCTTGAGTCCCAAAGGAGCAAATTCACCGTTCAAGCGGTTTTGCAGGCGCAAAATATTTCCAAAGATCATATTGTTCCCACTGCGGTATACCGGGCCTTTTAGCAAATGAGCCATCAGGGTGCCCACCGGGACGGCAAGGCGCAGACCGACCTGGCCGTCTGCACTCTCTTCACTGCCACTCTCCATTACTTCCACCTCATCTGCAGTCAGCACGTTCTCAATATCCTGAACTTCTTCCGTCATCTGCCTCTCCTTAAAAAATCTTCTGTCACCGTACTCAATTATCCCTGTCCCTACGGTCTGACTTATCGTCTGCAAGCGATCCTTTTACAGCTGCTGCACCTGCGCAAACAGTATGCCCATCATCATTATTATCAGGATTATCAGGGATGTCCGGTCCATCCTGCTGCAAAAAAGGAAACTTGTCTTCCGCTGTCTCAACAGCCGAATCATCAGCCCCCATTTCCCCGGACGAAGACAATGAAATCAGGGTGCGATCTAGCTTAAATTCAGAGCGCAGCAGTTCCTGTTCCCCCCAGGCTCGGGTATAGCTGATACGCTCATGTTCCGTTTCGCTCTTATGTACCTTAAACTCCTCATAAGCCAGCTCAAGATAGGCCAAAAGCTCATCAGCTCCATATTCCAGTCCATACAGATCAGTGATCTCCTTCAAGCTTACTGTGCCATTTTGCGTCAGCTGTGCCAGCAGATGCGAACGTAACAAAGACTTGTCAACTAAAGGAATATCGCTTAAATCATCTTCAGTAAGACTGCTGCCCTCTCCCTGTTCAATGCGGGAACTGTCAAAATTCTCCTCACGCGGGATAGAGAAAAGCGGCCGCTCAAAAGGCAGGCCGGGCTGCACACTGGTGGACTCAAAACTAAATACTGTACTGCTGTCCCGCAGCAATTCCGGATGTTCCTTAATCAGGGCCATTACCTTACGGCAGGCCCGCTGTAGCCCAGCTGATGCAGAAAAACGTCCGGTATTGATAAATAAACGCAGTTCCTTGTCCTGCCTTGCAATCTGCTCATTGATAAGTTCAGAGTGACGCAACAGATCCCGGTACAAATTCTTAATACGCGGATCGAAAGTAAATCCTGACAGCGCCCCCGAACCATATAAATCAGAAAGCATGGAAAAGAGTAGCTCTCGGGACTCGGCAGAAAGCAGCAGACGGTCAAATGCCCTGGCTGATATGCCTTGTTCTGAGGAAGAAATCAGATCGCTCTTATCAAAATACCCTTCCAGCACCTCTGCCTTCGGGCCTTCACCTGTCTCAATTAAGGTTCTGATCTCGCGGTACAGGCTGCGCAGATTATATTCCACCTCGCGCAGATCTGCAGTTAAGGTACGGGCTAGGCTCTCAAACTGCTGGAAGCGATCATAAAACTGTTCGCGGCTTAAAAACCTGCCCTGCCCGCTGCGCACTTCCTCAATCTGTTTATCGAGCTCATCCCGTTTGCGGATAAGTTCCTGCAGGTATTCCTCCTGCCGGCTACCATCACGCTGCAAAGTAAGCTGCTTTAACAGCTCCAGAATGGAGATCAGACGCGACTCAGTTCCCACATAACGATAATTATGCAGGGAAATCACAAAGCTCACCGCCTTCTGGGCCTGCGGGGTGATCTCATAAAAAAACTCAGAGCTGTCCGCCTTAGTAAATCGACGTAAAAACTGCTGTCTTTCTGAACACCAGTCTTTGATCAGAGCCTTAGGTTCGCGTTTAACTTCTTCTGTGACACGGCCGTCATTGATCCGCTCAATCAGATCCGTAAGCTTTAACTCAAGCTCACTTTCAGGTAATGAGGTATAACCGCCTGAGACAAAAACTTCATCTAAAAATGAAATAATAAGGGCAGCCTGCCCGGCGCGCAGCAACTTGGCAGCCGGATGCTGCCTCAACAATTCACGGACTTCAGCGTAATACACATCCATTATGAAAAACAGCCCCCGATGTTTTATCCTGAAAATGCCCGTTCCTAAGCTTAAGCAGATGCTGCCTGCAGGCTTTTAAGGTGATGAAAACGATTTGATTTTAGCAAAGAAAAAACAATAAAAAGCACAATATTGACATGCACGATATCTGGAATCCCTGGCACGGCTGCCGCAAGGTAGCGGAAGGTTGCCTTAACTGTTATATGTATGTGCTCGACCGCCAGCGCGGCATGGACGGCAGCAACATTTTCCGTACCCAAAACTTTTACTATCCACTGCAAAGAAACCGGGACGGCAGCTTTAAAATCAAGTCAGGGGAGCTTATCCGGGTATGCATGACCTCTGACTTCTTTCTGCCGGAAGCCGATCCCTGGCGGGCAGAGGCCTTCTCCCTGATGGCCCAGCGCCCGGATGTGATCTTCTATCTCCTGACCAAAAGAGCACGGCGCATGCTTAAATGCCTGCCCCGGGAATATCCGGCAGACTTTCCCAATTTATCCTTTAATGTCAGTGCTGAAAATAATGAGGCTGCACGTCGCCGTCTGCCCTACCTGCTTGAACTGCCCTGTGCCCATAAGGGAGTAATGTGCGCACCTTTAACTAATGCCGCGTAATTCCCCTTGCGTGAGCCTGGGGATGAAAGCGGCTGGTGTCGCACATTTTGATCATGTACAATACTCTCTAAGAATTCAGGAACGGGCTTTTTTGCTCCGACCTGATGG
>CALXOT010000131.1 GCA_944390085.1 uncultured Succinivibrionaceae bacterium | reverse complement strand
GCGTCTATTTAAGCGGTATCGCTGAAGCTTTGGGTCTCCCGGAGGCCTCCATTTCCTGGCGCTTTGGCGAGGATGCCAAGCAGAAGGCAGGTATTGCCGGTGCAAACCACGGACAGGCTCTGGAGTATCTGGTAAAGAATATTTTGGCTCCGCATCCTGATCTACTGCAGGCTATCGTTGCTTGCGGTCACCGTATCGTGCACGGCGGTGAGTTCTACAGCGAGCCTACCTTAGTGGATGATACTGTAGTTGAGAACATCAGAAAGGTCATTCCGTTTGCCCCGCTGCACAATCCGGCTCATATTTTAGGTATTGAGGCTGCCCGCAAGTCTTTCCCCAACATTCCGCATGTCACGGTCTTTGACACTGCTTTCCATCAGTCCATGCCGCCGGTGGCTTATCGTTTTGCCATCCCTGAGCAGTACTATAAGGAAATGGGGATCCGCCGTTATGGTGCCCATGGCACTTCCCATCAGTACCTGTCACAGCAGGCTGCAGAGTACCTGGGCAAGAAGCCTGAGGATATTAATGTCATTACCTGCCATCTGGGCGGTGGTGCTTCCGTATGTGCCGTCAAGGGCGGCAAGTGTGTCGATACTTCCATGGGTCTGACCCCGCTGGATGGCCTGGTGATGGCTACCCGTACCGGCTCCATCGATCCTTCTGTGGTGTTCTTCCTCTGTGAGCGCCTGCACATGAGTGCACAGGAAGTACAGGAAGTCTTTAACAAGAAGTCCGGCCTGTTGGCTCTGTCTGGTGTTTCTTCTGACATGCGTCCTATCTGCGAGGGCTATGAGCATGGTGACGAGAAGTGCACCCTGGCCATGGATACCTTCTGCTACCGTCTGGCTAAGTTCATCGCCTCCTACTATGTGCCTTTAGGGCATGTGGATGCCATCGTGTTCTCTGGTGGTATTGGTGAGAACTGCTGGGAAGCCCGTAAGATCACCTGCCAGATGTTAAATGAAAGCCTGGGCATTGAACTTGATGAAGAACTCAACGAGAAAGCTCTGGCTCGTCTCGGTTACGAAGGCGGCCTGATCTCCACTCCTAATTCCAAGGTCAAGGTCTATATGATCCCGACCAACGAGGAGTTAATGATCGCCCGTTCTGCCTTCAAATTCCTGTAATAAATAGGAAAAACTTTAGCTTACAGTCAGAAAGCCGTGCCTTGAGGTGCGGCTTTTGCATGATAAATATCATGGCAGGATCTCGCCCTGGGCTTTGCCGTACAAGCGTTTAAGGCTAAAGACTGTCTGAACAGGCAAAGTCACCCTTCCTTCAGTTTGACAGCAAACATCCTTACCCACAGCAAACTTCCCTACAAACATCAAATTCCTTAAAAGATAACTGATTTTGTTATAATTAAGGCGCTGCAAGGCATCCTGCTGGCATGTAGGTTCCATGTATCCCGCTTGTTTTTTATTTAGTTTCCGAGGATTGTATTTTGTCCCAGAGCACCAATAACGAAAACCAGGCTCAAAGTGAAGAAAGTAAATCCCCTTGCCAGGGTGATCTGCCGGTAAAGCAGGAAGCAGGGCAAACAGACGGTTCGGATACAACCAAACAGACAGAAAGGGCAGAACAGACAATCAATGCTGAAAATTCTGCAGATACCTCAGATACTCAAATGTCAGCTAAGGAAGATGGAACTGAGCAGTCTGATGCTGCTGCAGGGCAGGAAGAAAACAGTAAATTCTATCCCATTATCTTAAGCGATACCCGGGCGCAGGCTGCTACCAGCTTCCTGCGTGGTTATAAGCTGTTCTGGCCATTTTTAAAGCCGTATTGGCCGATGGCTCTTTTAGGCATAGTGTTGACCCTGCCGGTGGGAGCCCTTGATGCGGTGATAGCTGCTTTCTTAAAGCCCTTTACTGATCAGGTGATGGTGGCACAGGAGGCGACCTTTGCGGCTTATGTCCCGGTGGTGATTATTGTTTTTACCTTGGTACAGGGAATTTTTATCTACCTGTCCTCGCTTACCAATGGTTATGTGGGCGGTAAGATTAATCTTTTGATCAGAACCAGGCTTTATCACAAGCTGCTTACTTTTGACACCAGCTTTTATGATGCCAATAATTCAGGCAGCGTGATCTACCGTTTTTATAATGATGCTGAGCAGGCTTCAAACGGACTAATTTCCAATATCAAGCTCTTTCTGACTAAGTTCTTTTCCTCAATTTCACTGTGCTGCGTGCTGCTTTACAACTCCTGGGAACTCTTTTTATGTGCCATCGGGGTGCTGGTATTCCTGATTCTGCCCTTGCGGATTGTCAGAAAGCGCATCAAGAAAATTATCAGCAAAGCGGTGATGGGCAATACCTCTATCATTACGCTCTATAACGAGACCACGCAGGGCAACCGCGTGATCAAGGCTTTCTCGCTGCAGGACCAGATGCGCAAATCCTTTAAGGAAAAGGCAGAGTTTATTTTCCGTATGAACATCCGCATGGTGCGCGACACCAACTGGCTCTCCCCGGTGATGCATTTTGTCAGCGCGCTGGGTGTGGCCTTGGTACTGTACTTTGGCGTGCATCTGATTGTGACGCAGCAGATTTCATCCGGATCATTTGTGGCTTTTCTTGCTGCCCTGATCATGCTGTATACACCGCTTAAGACCATCGGCAATAACTTTATTTCGGTACAGCAGGCTCTGCTGGCGCTGGATCGTATTTATCAGCTGCTGAACTACAAATCATTTGAGGATGAGCTCAATGCTGGTAAAAAGGAACTTTCTGGCATCAAAGAAGGGATTGAGTTCAGGGATGTGCATTTTTCTTACCGTGCAGACCGCGAGATCTTAAAGGGGGTATCCTTCAGGGTACCGATGGGGCGCAAACTGGCCTTAGTGGGCAATTCAGGGGGCGGCAAGACTACTGTCTGCTCCTTAATTCCACGTTTATATGAAATAGACAGCGGCTCCATTCTTATTGATGGCACTGATATCCGCGATTTTACCCTTCAGTCACTGCGCTCACAGATAGCTGTGGTGTTTCAGGACAGTTTTTTATTCCAGGGCACTATCCGCGATAACATTATCTGCGCCAGGCCCGATGCCAGTGAGGAGGAAATTGCTCAGGCCCTTGAACGTGCCTATCTGACTGATTTTATAGCCGGCCTGCCCCATGGGCTTGACACACAGATAGGTGAGCGTGGTATTTCGTTGTCAGGCGGGCAAAAACAGCGTGTTTCCATTGCCCGGGCTTTGATCCGCAATGCACCGGTGGTGATTCTGGATGAAGCCACCTCTGCTCTTGACAATAAATCTGAAAAAGTTGTGCAGCAGGCTCTTGACGAGCTGATGCGTGGTCGGACCACCATTGTGATCGCCCACCGTCTGTCCACCATCCGTGACGCCGATGAAATTTTGGTGGTCAATGACGGCTTGATCGCAGAACGTGGCACCCATGAAGAATTACTACGCCGCGGCGGCGCCTATGCTGCCCTCTATACCTCGCAATTTAAGTCCCGTGAGGATGAACTGGCTGATTTCAATAATTTGACATACGGTCAGAGCCAGTAGCAGGAGGAATAATGCTGCAGCAAAGCCGGTGTAAAAACTTAAGTGTCCCGGCTTTTGTACTGCAACAGTGGCATGGCATAAAGGCAGGGGAGATGGTTTATTAAGCTTATATGTTTGTTTTATAAGTTATTTATAAAATTCTTATAAAATTGCTTTACAGGGTGGGATATTTTGGCTAAGATATGCGCCGTTCGCTGGGGTTTAGAACCCTGTCTTAAAAGTCGGTGATTAGCGCAGTCCGGTTAGCGCACTTCGTTAGGGACGAAGGGGTCGAAGGTTCAAATCCTTTATCACCGACCATCTTTGTTTTCCCAACCGCCATCTGCACTCATTGAGTATCTTGCGTTTTACCCTAATTTTCTACTAGTGAAATGCGGCATGGTTTATGCTTTTATGCCGTCACCGTGCGGTTTTCGCGCGTAGCGCACCATGTTGGGCAAGGCCTGCTCAGCACTGTATCCTGCCACGGGTGCCTTTATCCCAAACAGCTTAAGGCTCTCTTCCTGCTTTTTGGATAATGCCGGAATATCTACATAGCCATCTTCAAAGTAAATCGCCTT
>CALXOT010000130.1 GCA_944390085.1 uncultured Succinivibrionaceae bacterium | reverse complement strand
CAGTGACCTTCTGATGGTGCTTGCGGCGGCGGAACTTAACGATCTTAATCTTTTCGCCACCATGCTCGCCCAATACTTCAGCGCTGACCTTAGCGCCCTCAAGGAAAGGAGCGCCAACTTTGATCTTGTCGCCGTCAGAAATTAACAGAACCTTGTCTAATTCCACGGTGCTGCCAGCCTCGGCATCGAGAAGCTCCACGCTTACGATATCACCCTCAGAAACCTTGTGCTGTTTGCCGCCGCAAAAAACAACTGCGTACATGGCTCAAACTCCGGATATTCTCTGCAGGAGTTTGTGCTCCCGCTGTATTCTCAAAAAACAAATACTCACTGCGATCCGCTTCTGCAGACCCGCAGAGCAATAATGGGGCGCTATTATATCTAAATCACAGATAGATGACAATACGGATGACAAAAAACAACCTGCTGCAGCCTTAACTGAGAGCTGCTGCCTGCAGCTTGACGCGGTTTTATCCCGCCCTCATCCTGCTGCGCCGGCGCGCATTGTAAAACATCCGTCAATTTTTGTAAAGAATCCAATCCTGATCATTCCCCACCCTGCATGAGAGCAAATTGCAGTGATCATGCAGACTTAGCACTCTTTCAGTGTTATCATTGTTTTGATTTGCCGCCTGAAGACGCGGCTTTTTTACGGAGACATTTATGAATCCCTTTGCTCCGCTGATTGGCAATGAGCTTAACCTGGTGGAACAGGCTATGCGGGAAACGCTGACCGGCAGTACCCTTGAGGCTCATGTCAACGCTCTGTGTCTGCAGATGGTCAATGCCGGCGGCAAGAGGATCCGTCCTACCATGGTACTGCTATGTGCCAAGGCCCTGCCAACCTATCAGGCAGAACAGGATGAATGGCGTGCCATCAAACTTGCAGCAGCAGTGGAGCTCCTGCATACCGCCACCCTGATTCATGACGACGTGATTGACAATTCCTGCCTGCGCCGCGGGGTACGCACCATCAACGATACCTCCGGCAATCATGCCGCCATCCTCGCAGGTGACTACCTCTTTACCCGCTGCTTCAACCTGCTCAGGGACGTAAACAGCCTTAAGGCCACTGGAGAAATCTCAAACACCCTGGCCACCTTAGTGGCAGGCGAGCTCAAGCAGCTGGAAAAGGAAGGCTGCCTGGATTTAAGTCCGGATGACTATGCCTATACCATCTACTGCAAGACCGGGGCATTGTTTGAAATATCCGCTGCGGTACTGGCTGTGGTACGAGAAGAAAGTGCGGAACTGATATCCGCCCTCAAGGCCTATGGCCGCGCCACCGGCTCTGCCTTTCAGATAGCAGACGATAACCTCGATTATGCCGCGGACACCGAAACTTTAGGTAAGAAGGCCGGCATCGATCTGGCAGATGGACGCATCACCCTGCCGGTGATCCTGGCATTAAGGCAAAGTCAGGAACAGGATCGCAGCAAGCTTGAAGAAGCCATTCAAGCCGGGGACTTTGCGGCAGTTAAAACTGCCATCGAAAAAACCGGGGCACTGGCAGCTGCCCATGCCCAGGCACTAGAGCAGGTCAGACTGGCACAACAAGCCCTCTCTGTCCTGCCGGACTCCCCTTACAAGGAAGCGCTTTATGATTTGGCAGAGCGCGCCGTCAAACGCTGCAAATAGTTAAGGCCTTATCAGACAAAGTGTCACCACCATGGCAAACGGGCAGGAAATTCCTGCCCGTTTGTGTATTTACCTGCCGTAATGGCCTGCAGCGTTTAAGCTCAGGCCAATCTGATCAGGCAAAAGGATTTTCAAGGAAAATAGTCTGATTGCGTTCAGGGCCGGTGGACAGGATGGCTACCTTAACGCCAGAGAGCTGTTCCAGGCGTCTGATGTAGTTCTGCGCATTGACAGGTAGCTTGTCAAACTCGGTCACCCCGAAGGTGCTTTCCTGCCAGCCCGGCATGGTTTCGTACACCGGCTCCACGTCCTCGTACTCATAAGAGGCCAGCGGCGGCAGATCAGTAACCGTGCCATCCTTTAACTTATAGGCGGTGCAGATCTTAAGTTCATCCATGCCATCGAGCACATCCAGCTTCATCAGGGCCAGACCAGACAAGGAGTTGATGGCAGCGGCGCGACGCATGGCCACCGCATCGTACCAGCCGGTGCGGCGCGGACGCCCGGTCACGGCACCAAACTCAGCGCCGCGCTGGCGGATCCCTTCACCAATGTCATCGTTAAGCTCAGTGGGGAAAGGACCACCGCCCACCCGAGTGGTGTAGGCCTTGGCAATGCCCAGCACATAATCCATGTCCAAAGGACCGGCGCCAGAGCCAGTGCAGCAGCCGCCGGCTACCGTATTTGACGAGGTCACATAAGGATAGGTGCCGTAATCAATGTCAAGGAAGGTACCCTGTGCACCTTCAAACAGGATTTTCTTGCCCTCAGCGCGGGCCTTGGTCAGGATGGCCGAGACATCAGCAGTCATGGCCAGTAGCCGCGGGGCCAGTTCCATCAAATGGTTGTAGACCTCAGTAAAGCTGATTTCAGGCTCGCCATAATAATTCTTCAGCAGGAAATTGCGGTAATCCATCAGGGAGGCCAGCTTTTCCTTTAAGATTTCAGGATAGGCCAGATCCCCTACCCGTACGCCGCGGCGGGCTACCTTATCCTCATAGCAAGGTCCGATGCCACGCCCGGTGGTGCCGATGGCGTTCTTGCCGCGCTTTTTCTCGGCGCCGCGATCAATGGCCGGATGAATCGGCAGCAACAGGGCACTGCCCGCTGAAACCTTGATACGGGACTCAGCATCGGTGATCCCGGCGGCCTTAAGCTCCTCAATCTCACCGAACAAGGCGTCAGGATTTACCACCACGCCAGAACCAATCAGGCACAAGCAGGAAGAGTGCAGGATGCCAGAGGGCACTAAACGCACCACAATTTTCTTATCACCCGCCACCAAGGTATGGCCGGCATTGTTACCACCCTGGCTGCGCACCACCAGTGCCGCATCCTGGGTCAGCAGATCTGCAACTTTGCCCTTACCCTCGTCACCCCACTGAGTGCCGAGAACGATCACATTATTTGGCATTTCTCTATCTTCCTGGAGTAAAAAATCAGAGGCACAAAAAATCCCTCGCCAACGAGGGATCTTAACAAATTTAAGCGCTGATGTGGGCGCCTGTGTCCGCTATTTTGCCTGCATGGCTTTTCAGGCGGCCACGCAGGCTAAGGCAAGGCTAGCGTCCTGCAGCCTGCCCCTTAGGATCATTGAAATAGCGGAAAAACTCATTGTCAGGCTCTAATACCAGCACATCCTTGCCGGAACTTAAGGCCTCCCGGTAGGCGTTCATGGAACGGATGAAATCGAAGAGCTCCGGATCACGGCTGTAGGCCTCTGCATAGATGCGGGTAGCCTCAGCATCGCCCTCACCCATTAAGGTACGGCCCTGACGCTGAGCCTCAGCAATTTTGATGGTTACATCGCGATCGGCCTGAGCCCTGATGGTTTCAGCCTCCTGACGGCCCTGCGAGCGGTGCAGTTTGGCCACCGCATCACGCTCTGCACGCATACGGGCATAAATTGAAGAAGAAACCTCGGGGGGCAGGTTTATTTGCTTGATGCGCACGTCCACGATATCGATGCCCAGTTCTACGGCCGACTGCCCAATGTCACGCAAGGCGTTCTGCATTACTTCATCACGCTTGCTCGAACGGATGATGCCGTTTTCACTGCCGGTATTGTCAGCACTGTCAAAAGTACTCTCGGCATTGCTGTCATCCTTGCCCGAGACAATCTCATGAATGGTGAGCTTACCAATCTGGCTGCGCAGCGAATTGGTAATACGCCGGCGCAGCAATTCTTCAGCCTGCATCTTATTACCGCCGGCAGTAGTCAGGTAATAAGTGGCAGGATCTGAAATACGCCATTTGACGTATGAATCGATGATCAGATCCTTTTTCTCTGAAGTGACAAAACGATCAGCCTTGGAACTTAGGGTCTGGATCCTGGCATCTAATACCCGCACCCGATCGATAAAGGGGATCTTGACGTGCAGCCCCGGCTGGGACACGTTGAGCTGCGCCTCAGCAGTACGGGTCACTGCACCGAAGCGGGTCACAATGCCAACATTGCCTTCGCGGATGATGAAAAGCGAGTTAAAGGCCACAAAGCCTAAGACCAGCACAGCTATCAGCATCAGGTTTAATGTATTGTTGCGCATGATTAACGGTTGCTCCCTGCATAGATTCTGCCGTCACGGCGGGTAAGCTGCAAAGGCTGCTGCGCGCTGCCGCGGTTATATTGTGCTCCCTGCACGCCTGCAGCGGGCACGCTTACATTCTGGACGCCAGCTACCGGAGTGGATGCACTTTCAGACGTGGTTACGGGAGCAAGGCTCCGGCTCTGCCTGGGCTCAGCTGCACCTAAGGCATCAGCCGGCAGCGGCAGGTACATCAGCGGATTCTGTCCGTCCTTGGTATCCACAATCACCTTACGGGAACTGCCTAAGACCTCCTGCATGGTCTCAAGATAGATACGGGTACGGGTGATCTCCGGGGCAGCCCGGTATTCAGGCAGAATCTGCTCAAAACGTGACACCTCACCCTGGGCATTTAATACCACCCGGTTACGGTAAGCTTCAGCCTCCTGCAAAATACGCTGCACCTGGCCTTCAGCCCGCGGCAGCACCTCATTGGCATAGGCCTCAGCCTCACGCTTGTAGCGCTGCTCGTCTTCCTGTGCGGCAATAGCATCGTCAAAAGCTTCCTTTACCTGATCAGGGGCCCGTGCCGGCAGGAAGTTGACGTCCACCACACTAAGTCCCATGTTATAAGGCTCAATGATGGAGACCAGCAGATCGCGAGTATTCTGACGCACCATTTCACGCCCTGAAGTCAGGATGTCATCCATCAGGGTATGGCCAACTACATAACGTAAGGCTGAATCAGTGGCTTCAGTCAGGGAATTGTCCGGATCAGTCACCGAGAACAGATAGTTCACCGGATCAGAAATCCGGTATTGCACGTCCATCTCCACTAAGACCACATTCTCATCTTCAGTGAGCATGGTGCCAGAGGACTGAATGGCGCGCACCTGTTCGATATCCACCATGGAAACATCATCAATGCCGGTGAATTTCCACCTCAGCCCTGGCTCCACCACATCATAGACCTTGCCAAAGCGCAGCACCACCCCGCGCTCTGCTTCACGTACCGTATAAAAACCGCTGAAGATATAGATGCCAAGCGCCACCGCAGCTGCAGCTCCAATCACAAAGGATCCGCCGCGCCTTTTGGCACCATTATTATTGCTGCCAAAGCTAGAGCTTCTGCCGCCCTTACCATTTAAGGCCTGCTTTAACTTGTTGAGCAGGGCATTTAAATCAAGCCCCTGGGCATTACGCTTCTTCCTGCCCCAGGGATCATTGTCAGATGAGCCGTTCTGCCGTCCCCAGGGATTCTGATCCTGACTGCCATTATTGCCGCCATTGTTGCCGCTATTGGAGCCAGAGCTGCCATTACTGCCTGAGCCCGGGCTGTTCCAGGCCATGAAATTGCTGTTATCGTCTTTCATATATAAAAAATATTGAAATATAGCTTATTTGTTATTGCTGTCGCCTGCTGTCAGCTCCGGCTTCAGTGCTGCAAAAAATCAAGGTTCACAGGACCGTAATCTTCCTCTGCAAGCCATGGCACGGGCTGAGTCTGACATGCACGGCTTAAAGCACCGCCGCAGAGCTTGTCCACGCGGGATGCGTCCAGTGCACGCATACGTACCGAAACCAGCTGCGCACCGTCATCAGCATAGCTGACTGCGGCCACGGCTTTACCCGCATAAAGATAAGACAACAGCTTACCATCCTGCGGTAATATCTTAGCAGTAAATTCACATAAATCCAGAGAGAGCAGCTCGCTTACCGCCTGCAGCAGTGCCTGGGTCCCGGCACCACTTTTAGCACTCAGATGCACGCGTACCGGCCTGCCATTTTCATCGCGGATAAGCCCCGGTTTCATGCCCTCCACCAGATCGGCCTTATTGAACACCAGCAGGCGCGGTACCTCCAAAGCCCCAATTTGCGCCAGCACTGCATCCACCGCCAGGATGTTGTCCTCAAGACGCGGATCTGAGGCATCCACCACATGCAATTGCAGATCAGCCTTGGCACTTTCCTCTAAGGTAGCGCGGAAAGCAGCCACCAGATCATGGGGCAAATGCCGGATAAAGCCCACGGTATCTGCCAGAACCACCTTGCCTACCACCGGCAGTTCAATCGTACGCAACGTCGGATCCAGGGTGGCAAAGAGCAAATCTGCCGCAAAAACCTCTGACTTGGTGAGGAAATTAAACAGACTGGACTTACCGGCATTGGTATAACCGACCAGGGAGATCAGGGGCAGGGCATTCTTATGGCGCTTGCGCCGGTTCTGTTCACGCCTTGAGGCCACCACCGCCAGCTCTTCCTTGATCCTAGCGATGCGTTCACGCAGGGCACGGCGGTCAAGCTCAATCTGCGTTTCACCAGGACCCCCGCGCAGACCAAAGCCACCCTTCTGCCGCTCCAAATGCGTCCAGCCCCGCACCAGGCGGGCCTGTTCGTAACCCAGGCGTGCCAGTTCCACCTGTAATTTACCTTCATAGGTGCGAGCCCGCTGGGCAAAAATGTTGAGGATCAGGGCAATCCGATCCATCACCCGCACCCCCAGCTCCTTTTCAAGGTTTCGCTCCTGTGCCGGGCTCAGGCGGGAGTTGAAAATAACAGTGTGAGCCTGCAGCTCATCCACTGCCTCCTTGAGCTCTGCCACCTTGCCGGATCCAATGAAGGAACGGGGATCGGGCTCATCGCGCCGGCAAATCAGGGAGCTTAGCACACTGCCGCCTGCTGCCTCGGTCAGGCGCAACAGCTCGGCCAAATCTTCCTGGTTTTCCTCGCGTGGAAGCTCAACATGCATCAAAATGGTCGGGCCAATAGGCTCAAAGGCTTGTTCTGCCATCAGTTAGAAAATAGAACCTTATGATCAAACAATACTAAAAAATTGACAGCCGCGGCGCGCTGTCATCTTTTCGGGAGGAATACGGGAGGAATTGCAAAAACACAGGTAAGATTGGCCGCAGTAATGTTTACGCTTACTTTGAATCGTTAGCAGGCTCAGCCTCCAGCGGCTGATTGATGTTAATGGCGCGCGAAGGCACGATGGTGGAGATGGCATGCTTATATACCATCTGGCTTACCTGATTTTTAAGCAGCACCACAAACTGATCGAAAGATTCTATCTGTCCCTGCAGCTTGATACCATTGACCAGATAGATCGACACAACCACTCTTTCCTTACGCAGGGCGTTTAAAAACGGATCCTGCAGTGATTGAACTTTAGCCATAATCGTTTTCCCCAATTTATTCTAATTTTAACGGGAGTACACAACCTTAAGTTTGGCGTCCTTTCCCCTTAACAGTAAGGAGTCTGAAGAAGATGAATCAAAACTTCCGTCCCTACAGGCATCCTGCCTTGATACAGCGCAGACCGAAAAACGGCAGAATACGCAGATTAAGTATAACATACCTCACCTGACAGACTGCGTATTTTGCCCGAACCTGCACACCGTTCCCGCGTTTCCTCGCCTGAAAAGACTTGCTGGGAGGGCTCAGAAAGTTCTGGACCTACTGGATAGTTCCCGCTCAAATAGCTGCAGCAAACGCAAAATTTCTGTCACATTATAAGGAGCGCCTGGGTTTAACGAATAACGGTTGCCATTTGCCAGGGCACCGCGCAGCCAGGTCATCTGATGCTTGGCCAAATGTGCAGTGGCAATCACACTTTTTTCAATGAACTCACTGAAGGTAAGATCCCCGTCAAGATACTGCCAGGCCTGACGGTAGCCTACACAGCGCATGGAAGGCAGATCCAGGTTCAGATCTCCGCGGGCCTTTAATGCCGCCACCTCATCTAAAAAGCCAGCCTCCACCATCTGATGGAAGCGCGTGCGGATTGCCTGACGCAAGGCACTGCGATCTTCCGGGGGCAGCAGTACAAATTCCAGCAAGGGATAAGGGCAGACCTGACCTGCTTCATGATAATAGGAACTGAGCCGACGCCCGGTTTGCAGGTACACCTCAAGGGCCCGGGATATGCGCTGCTTGTCATTGGGAGCGTACTTAGCATAAAGCTCCGGATCAATGTCCTTCAGGCGCTGATGCATGGCAGGCCAGCCAAATTTTTCCCCTTCCCGGCGAACCTGCTCCCGCACCGCCGGAGCGGTTTCCGGCAACGGGGACAAGCCCCGTGTCAGTGCCTTGTAATAGAGCATGGTGCCACCACAGATCACCGGCAGGGCTCCACGCGCGCAGATCTCAGGGATCAGCGCTGCACAGTCCCTGGCAAAACCAGCCGCCGAGTAACCTTCAGTGGGATCAAGGATGTCAATGAGATGATGCGGAACCAAAGATAGTTCCGCCGGGCTGGGCTTGGCTGTGCCAATATCCATTTCCCGGTAGATCATGGCCGAATCCATGCTGATAATCTCACATTTTATATGTGAGGCCAGATCCAGGGCCAGACGGCTCTTGCCGGTGGCGGTAGGGCCTAAGATCACTAAAGCATGCGGCTGCATTTACACTATCCCCAAAAGCTGGCGCGCCCAATCGCCAATCAGCACTTCATTTGCCCCATCTAACTGTGCAAGCTGCCCTGCAGAGCTGATCCGGGCACACAACAAATTAAGATCAGAAGCTACAGCAGTCCCCTGGCGCAAGGCAGCCTGTGCCAGCAGGGTGGCAAGCTGTTGCGGGCATTTACCTTGTTCAAGAGATTTTGCGCCGGCTGCTGCCAGATGTAAAGCCCGGCCGGCAAGCCCAGAGAGCTCACTACCGGTAAGCTGTGTAGGTACTGCCAGCAACACCACGCTCTCGCGCTTTAACTTAAGCTCAAAGCCCAGGCGCTTTAACGCATTAACTGAAAGCTTTAGCGCCCTGATCAGGGCGCTGTCACAGCGCAGGGTAAATGGCAGAGCCAGTTCATGGGATGGCAGGTTGCCTGCCGCCAGCTGTTCCATAATCCCTGTGGCCAGCACGGTCTCCTGCAAGGCCTGAACCCTGACTAAAAAATAGCGGCCTTCTGCTTTAACCAGCAGCACCCCAGGACAAGGCTGATCCAAAAGCACGGCTTGCCCCGGTGACTGCACTTGCCTGGACAGCGTCTTGCGTTCAGCTAATTTTTCAAGTTCCAGATTTTCTGCAGCAGAAAACCTGGCATCAAGTCCCGCAGCTGTCGCGTTTACAGCAGTGGCGCTATCAGGGGCGGCAGCCGCTGAAATGCCGACACTGTCAGCTACATGAGCCACAGTCGTATCCCGGCCATTTCCAGCCGCCAGCGCAGCCTCTACTGCGTTCTCCAGGCGCGATTGCAGCAGCTGACTGTTAGTACGGACACCGAGCTGACAGGCTGCAGCGGTGGCAACTGCCGCTGCAGCCCCTAAAGAGCCACCTCTTGCGGCAGTACGCTCGTGCAAAGCACAGGTATCAGCAGCAGGTATGTCCTGATCCGGTCCTTGCTGTGCTGCAGCTGTAGAGACCGGAGCTGCTTTGCCGTTCTCTGAGCCAGAAACTACAGCTCCCTGTCCGCGTTCAAACGAGTTCAGGGCACTGGCCATGCGTTTTAAAGTCAGGGAAGACAGGCCTGCAAGGGCATGTTCCCGCGCACTTGCTGCGGCTTGGTTAAAAGCCTCAATATCTGCAGCAGCCGGAATTGTCCCTGCCCGGTCAGAAGCTGCGCTAGCAGCACTGTTTCCACCAAAGACTGCCGCTGCTTCCACAGCCCGCTGCTGCAGCTGTAAAGACTGTATCCCGGCATCGGGTTGCGGGTGTAATAATGCCTTTACCAGCCCGTCCACCAGCAGATCGTGTACAGCCCGGGCATCATGGAAGCGCACTTCATCCTTACGCGGATGCACATTGATATCCACCACCCGCGGATCGCATTTTAAAAACAACAGTGCCCGTGCAGCAGTGCGGCTGCCACTTAACTCGCGGTAAGCCTCACGCAGGGCGTGCAATAGTAATTTATCGGCAAGTGGCCGGCCATTTAAGAACAAAAAGATATTTTCAGGGCTGCTGTCATACTCAGGCGGCGGCGGTAACAGCAGGCCAGACACCGCAATGTCACCTGCCTGAAAGCTCACCTGTCGCCCCTCTTTGACAAACTGCGCACCAATAAGCTTGGTCAGCCGCCTTTGATAGCCCACATCCTGAATTTCAGCAGAGTCTGCAGCAGGCACTGACTGCATCAACTTGCCGTCCTGGTAAAACTCAAAATTGATATTACGGTAGGACAGAGCCGTACGTTGGAAAATATCCTTTATCCTTGCAAGCTCAGTACGATCTGAGCGCAGGAATCTGCGCCTGGCCGGAGTGTTGAAAAAAAGCTCGCGCACTTCCACGCTGGTACCGTCAGGATGGGCAGCTGGCACGACTACCGCCTCCATCTGCGCTCCTTCCGTGTGTACGGCAAAGGCTCCTGACTGCGCTGCAGGCTTGGAGATCAGGGTCAGTTTCGATACCGCCGCAATCGAGGCCAGAGCCTCGCCCCTGAAACCTAGGGTCGTAATGGCCTCAAGATCATCAAGCGTAGCTATTTTGGAGGTAGCATGGGGAGCTAGCGCCAGTTCCAGCTCATCCTTAGGGATACCGCTGCCATTGTCCCGCACGATCACAGCCTGTCGGCCAGCGCCTTCCACTTCCAGCGCAATCTTAGTGGCACCGGAATCAACTGCATTTTCAAGCAGCTCCTTGACCACGGAGGCTGGGCGTTCCACCACCTCGCCTGCCGCTATCTGATTGGCAAGCTGCACTGACAGTATGCGGATAGGCATGCTCCCTCCTAAGGAATGATCAGTTCCTGCCCGACCCGTAAGGTATCTGAGCTTAACTTATTGCGATCACGCAAAGCCTTGACCGTGGTCTGGTATTGCCTGGCAATTTTAGCCAGGTATTCGCCCTTTTTAACCGTATGCACTCTTTCGTGATTGAGCACCCGCTGGGCTGACTCCTGACGCGACTTAAAGCGCTGCTTGGGGTATTTTTCGTAATAGGAAACAATGCCCTGATAAATGCGGTAGGCGATCTGCTTCTGATAATTGGGCTGGTTTAACTGTATTTCCTCATAGCGGTTTGACAGAAAACCGGTCTCAATTAACAGCGATGGAATATCCGGGGACTTTAGTACCGCCAGACTGGCATGGATCGGCTTTTTATTATGTAGCCTGGTGAAACCACCTAATTTAGATAAAATCTCCTGACCGAGGGTATAGCCTTCAGAACGGGAATTGTCTGAGGACATATCCAGGATGGTGGCAGCTAAATACGGATTTTGCTCACTTTGGGAGATCACATCGCCAGCTCCACCTAAAAGCTCGCTTTTCTTGCTGCCCTGCAGCAGTTTTTTGTTCTCACGCACCGCACGGTTATTGGACAATACCCACACCGAGGCTCCGCGTGCAGAACTGCCAGAGGCCACGGAATCGGCGTGAATGGAAATCAAAACATCTGCCTTTTTCTGCCGCGCAATCTCTGAGCGGCGGTTCAGATCAACAAATATGTCTGAAGAGCGGATCAGAACGGCGCGAAACTGCTTGTTGGAATTAATGTACTGGGCAAGTGCCCGGGCGATGGCCAGGGTCACATTCTTCTCGCGCACGCCCCGCTTACCAATAGCTCCGGGATCCTTGCCGCCATGTCCGGCGTCCACGGCAATGATGAAGGGATCAGGGGCAGCCTGGATGAGCTGCGGCACCGGTGGCGCTTGGGTATCAAGCACCTCTTCCTCAACTCGGGATGCCGTGTTGCCTGAGCCCTGATTGATCTTGCCGGCAGTGGCACGCTTAGCTTGACCGGCCTGCTGCGCGCGCAGGGCGGCCAGTCTTTTTTCATAAGTCTGCGCCTGCTGCGGGGTCATGGTCCGGATACCATCAGCACCAACCTGACTTAAGGAATTTAACAGGGCATTTTCGGCATTATCGGCGTCGTGCAGCGTGATCACATGGGTAGGCGGCAAACCAGATCCCCGCCCTGTTCCCAGACGGGCCTGCGCCGTGGCCTGATCAAGCACCTGCAGGCTGCCGCCTTGTTCAGTAAGACGGGTACCGGTGTGCGGAAAATCGATCACCAGACGGTAATTGTGCCCGCTTTGCGGCTTTAATACGAAAACATTGGGAGTACCCGAGCCCTGCAGCGAGAAAATATAGCGCACATCAGAGCCATCCAGCGCTTTTTTAAGTGCGGTAACGGCACTGCCTTTTTCCAGGCTAATCTTAACCGGTGCGTAACGGTAATTGCTGACATCATTGACCCGCACCACGAAAGTATGCCCATTGTCATTCAGAGCCGTGGAGTAACGGGGATTAAAATCCAGATCCAACACCACGCGGGTCTTGTCCTGATTGGCATAAGCGCGGATATTATCGATATTATCCGCCACCGCTGTCCCCAGAGCACTCAAGGCCAGAAGAACCAGGCCAGTGCACAGCCTTACTATTCTTTTCACTTTGCCTCAAAATCCGCACACAGGCGGGTAATTCTGTCACTCAGATCAGTATCAGTGGCACTTAAACTAAAGAGACGGTCCTCCCCGCTGCCACTGATTGAAACCTCCACATCAGGCTCAGGCAAAGCACCTGCTCCCTTATCCGGCCATTCCAGCAGGCATAAGGCTGGGGATGCGGCAAAATAATCACGTACCCCTAAAAACTCCAGTTCCTCTGGATCGCTTAAGCGATAGAGATCAAAATGATAAAGGTTAAGCCCGCCCGCCCCGCTGTAAGGCTCCACCAGGGTATAGGTAGGAGATTTGACCAGTCCCTGATAACCTGAAGCTAAAATTACCGCGCGTGAAAATGCGGTCTTGCCCGCGCCCAAATCCCCCTGCAGGAAAATGATCAGTGCGCGATCAAGCCCCCGGGCACTTTGCTCCAACACTGAAGCTGCCGCCCTACCAAAAGCTGCGGTCGCAGCCTCTCCCTTAAGTTTTACACTGCCTGATGCGTTCATGAAAAAAATATCTGGAAATGTCCCTAAACTTACTTAGGATAACACGCACCGCACTATCCTGCAAAATCGCTTACAAGCTGAAAAAAGAATAAAAAATGACATTAAGATCAGTATTGTTACCTAAGACAGTCGGATACAGCCACAACCTCAGGTCCTTGCTCAACCTTCAGCAAAGCTCAAAGAAGGGCTTGTTTATTTGTTAATCCTTTATCCAGCTCTCTTATCTATCTCTATCACAGAGCTTGTCATCAGGCTCACGGGAACATCTTCCATGCGCATCCGTAAGAGGAAGTCCTACCATTAGCGCTAAACTGTGGGCTAATGCGTCAGGGTCTGCATCTTATTTTGCTTCATCCAACGCAGATGCTCCGATATCTAATATCAGGCAATATGCAATATATTGAATATTGAGCAACAGAAAACGCTGAACTTAAAACTAAGCTATATAGCTGTATCCCCGTCCTAAAGGAAGGGGGGTTAGCCGCTTATCTTTTTTGATAAAAAGCAACCTGCAGAGCTAACCACTGCAGCAAGACAACCTTGCTGCAGCCCAAACCCAAATCAGCTAAGTGCTATCTGCTTGCCATTAGTAAGGCTTCGGATATGGGGCAACAGGTCCGAAGCTGCCGTACCGATCAGGCCAGCAAGTCCGGCCAGACTGCCGGCACGCCCATGCACGCAAGCTGCAGCCAGCAGGGCCTTTTCAGGCGGCAGTCCCTGCGCCATATAGGCAGCTATGATCCCGGTCAGAACATCCCCCATGCCCCCTGAGGCCATGGCCGGAGAACCTTCACGGATGATGTTGAGCCGTTGGCCGTCACAGATAACTGAGCCCGCCCCCTTGAGCAGCACACAGCCACCACAGTGCTGATACAGCTTCCAAGCACTACCCAGGCGATCGCGGTTTATTTCAGTAGCAGAGCATTTAAGCAGCCTGCCAGCCTCACCGGGATGAGGAGTCAGGACATGCTCATTGCCTGTAATTTCAATTTCATCCTGCGCCATAATATTCAAGGCATCAGCATCACAGATAAGGGGCACTTTGGCAGAGGCAATGCGGCGTACCAGCTGATGTGATCTTTCACTAAGCCCAAGACCGGGGCCAATTGCCACACAATCTGCCCAGCCCAGCGCCTGTTCCAAAATTTCATCATCAGTAAAATCAGCTGACATAATCTCAGGACAGGCAGCATTAAGTGCCGGAATATTGATCGGATCAAGCGCTACCTTGACCAGACCGGCACCGGATCGCAAGGCGGCCATGGAACATAGAATTGCAGCTCCGCCAAAGCCTTTAGCGCCACCTACAATCAGCACTTTTCCGGCATCACCTTTATGGCTTGAAGGCCGACGCAGCGGCAGAAAGTCCCGGATATCTTCGTAACAGCACTGCTGCATTGGCCGCTGTCCTGCCTCCTGCAGCAAGGAGTTCATTTCTGTTTCAGGCTTACAGTCAAGATCTTCAAGCACTACCTTGCCACAATAATCAACTCCCTGCCCGGTAAGGAGCCCTGGCTTTAAGGCCAGCATGCATACGGTCAGCTGTGCCTTTACACAAGCTCCAGGCACCACCCCGCTGTCAGCATTAAGCCCGGAGGGAACATCCACTGCTGCCGTAAAAGCATGGATGCTATTGATAAACAGGATCCACTCATCAAAGGGTGCCCGCGGGGCACTGTCAATACCGGTGCCCAGCAAGGCATCAATGACCGTATCTGGTCTGGCAGCTCCAGGCTCAGGCAATTGCTGTTCTATAACACCACCAGCCCTTTTGAAATTTTCACAGGCAGCATCCGCCTCAGTGCCCGGATGCGGATTGCCAATGGCAAACAGCCGGTACGCAATGCCATGTTCCTTTAACAGGCGTGCCGCCACATAACCATCACCACCATTATTGCCCTTGCCGGCAAAGATCCACACCAGCAGGGGCGGCTCAGGCAAGGCTGACAGCAACTGCCGCACCAATCCGGCTCCGGCACGTTCCATCAGGTCATAGCAATTCCCGCCATGACCTGCTGCATGTTTCCGCTCCATCAGCCGCACTGTCTTGCTCATGAAAACCTGATTTGTCAGCATATCCGCTCCTTTTTATCCAACAGCAGTTAACTGCAACAATGTGATGCGCTTGATTAATCTTGTCACGCAGAAGACAGGGCTGCAAGCGCCGACGCGATTTAGTAACCTCCCGCCTGCGGACATAAACGCACTTATTTGACGGGCTTTTCAGTTTTGGAATTTTAAGCGCCTGCAGCTTCACTTTATCTGAGGCTTTGGCTATGCTTTTACTAATCTATCTTTAATGTTTTCTTTTTCTGCAAATCAAATAAGGTGTGCTTGTTATGAAGATTTTAGGTGTTGATATTGGCGGCAGTGGTATCAAGGGTGCCGTGGTGGATACCCAAAGCGGTGAACTGTTGACAGAAAGACTCCGTATTAAGACCCCGCAGCCTGCTACCCCCGAGGCGATTGCAGCCACCTTAAAGGATCTGGTGCAACAAATCGGCTGGGATGGGCCTGTGGCCTGTGGTTTCCCGGCCCGGGTCATTCACGGCATTGTCTATACCGCAGCCAATATAGATAAAAGCTGGATCAACACCGAAATTGAAAGCCTGTTTTCAAAAACCCTGAATACCCCTGTTTACGTTGCCAACGATGCTGATGTGGCGGGTCTTGCTGAAATGCACTTTGGAGCAGGACACGACTATCAGCAGGGTACACAGGCACTGTTCCTGACCATTGGTACCGGTATCGGTTCAGCACTGTTCCTTAATGGTAAGCTGTATGCCAACACGGAACTTGGCCATATCAAATTCCATGGCGACAGTGCCGAACGCTATTGCTCTGATGCCGCCCGCGAGCGCGAGGATTTAAAGTGGAAGGAATTTGGCCAGCGCTTCAATGAATACCTGACTTACGTGGAATTTTTACTGCAGCCTGATGTCATCATCTTAGGCGGTGGAGCCTCCAAGAAGTTTGACAAGTATGCCGAATGCTTTACCGTCAAGACCAAGGTGATCCCGGCAGAAACCCAGAACTTGGCCGGTATTATCGGCGCTGCCATGTACGGAGAACTGCGTCTTAAGGAAGATGGCGCAAACAAAATCAAGTCAGAACATTGACATCCTCCCCGGCCTAAAGGAAAGGGGTTTAGCCGCTAATCTTTTTTGATAAACAAAAAAGCCTGAAAACCCAGCCGGACTTTAGCGCAAAGCCCGGCTTTTTTTCTGCCTGAGCCCTGCTATCTGCCTACACCGGCTCAATGGCATGGATCTTCACCTCCAGGCGATCGGTGCTGTAGTAGCGGTCGATGCCCAGGGAGAACACCATGCGGACCTTGATGCCCTCAAGCAGGGATTTTTCAAGCGGGGAGGCTCGGAAACGGATAGCGGTGAAATGAATGGTCTGGCCGCACAGCCTGAAACGCAGGTTACGGTTACCCAGCAGACGCACACTGTCGATATAGAACTCACCGTCAAACACCGGCTCTGGATAACCCTGTCCCCAGGGACCGTAATACTCAAGGGCGCGGGCAAACTCCAGATTGAAATAATGCTCCGGCAGCTTGCCGTCTGACACTATCTCAAGCTCAGGGCTCTCTTTTAAATAAACAGCCGCACTGTCATCAAAAGCCTGCCGGAACTCCTCCAGACGCTCTGTCCTGATAGTAGCTCCTGCTGCCATATTATGACCGCCATAGCGCGACAACAGACCAGGATGGGACTGGGCTATCTCACTTAAGGCCCGGGCCAGCGGAAATCCCGGCACCGATCGGGCAGAACCGGTGATCTCTTCGCCTTCCCCGGCAAACACAAAACAGGGCCGGTTGTACTGATCCTTAAGGCGACTGGCCAACAACCCTGCGATCCCCGACAGCCACTGCGGCCGGAATACCGTCAGCGCGTGCTGCTGTAAACAGGCTGCCGCATCTTCACGGGCTTGAGCTAAAAATACCTTTTCATAATCCCCGCGGCGGCGGTTACACATATCAAGGCGCTGCGCATATTCCTGAGCCTTGCCATAATCATCGGCCAGCAGGCAGTCCAGCGCCGGATTATCGGCAAGCTTGAGCCTGCCTGCCGCGTTCAGGCGCGGGCACAGATCAAAGGCGATGTTATAGGTGCTGACCGTGTGCAAATTTACCCTGGCCACCTCAGCTAAAGCCAACACGCCCGGCTGTGCACTCAGTGAACTCATACGCCTGAGGCCTGCTTTGACCAAACGGCGGTTATTGGCATCAAGCGGCACCACATCCCCGATAGTGCCGATAGCCACCAGATCAAGGAATTGTCCCAACACCGGAGCCGGGCGCTGCTGATTAAAGTAACCCAACTCATTGAGCTTAGCGCGCAGGGCTATCATCACATAAAAAAGCACCCCCACCCCGCACAAGGCCTTGGAAGGGAATGGATCATCTGCCCTTTTTGGATTTACTACCGCCGCAGCTTCAGGCAGGCTATCCCCTGGCTCATGATGATCGGTGATCACCAATGTAAGCCCCAGTTCCTTCACCTTAAGGGCAGCCTCATGACAACCGATGCCATTGTCCACCGTCAGGATCACTTCAACCCCGTCTGCCCGGGCCTGCTCCACCATCTTGGAGCTAAGGCCGTAGCCGTCGTCATAGCGCGAGGGCACCTGAAAGCTCACCTTGTCAGCTGCCAGGCCGAAAGCACGCAGACAGCGCACCCCCAGCGCAGTACCGGTCATGCCATCGACATCATAGTCCCCCATCACCCGGATATGCTGGCCCTTGCACACTGCTGCAGCCAGCAGTTCAGCCGCCTTATCTATATCTTTTAAATCGCGGTAGTGCAGCAACAGCTTCAAATCCGGACAGGCCTGCTGCACATCAGTGATGCCGCGCGCTACTAAAAGCTGTCTTAAAACCGGATCGGGCACTGCTGCACTCAGGCAGCTGTCGTCCACCCGCTCCCTTTCAATAATGTTCACACAAAGTCTCTGTAGGTCAGTGTTCTTGATACAAGGTGCAAAGTTATGATCTCGTCCGCGGGCTATTATACAGGCTCTGCTTTCCCTGACCTACTCCCCAAAGTTAAATAAAAGTGCTGACATAATTGCTAAAGCACCAGAATGACAGCATGTCCTCGCAAATTATCCACCACAGAGCAAAGTACGGAGCACGGCAGGGCAGCCCTGTTATGCAAACAAGAGCCCTACGCCCGATCAGTACCTTTTTGCATAAAACTTTTAATAAATTCGCTACTTATAAATTAAATTATTGATATATATATAAAATAGGGATGTGTATTTTTTTAACAATAGATAGCCAGAAGTCTCCACCTTCTGTAAGGTGGAGATGAATGGCTTACATGACCGTTGCTCATTATATTCTTTGGTGTACAATACAACTCATGCGCATTGACAGTACAATAAG